>CAZADH010000101.1:0-18585 GCA_964483805.1 uncultured bacterium | reverse complement strand
AGTTGACGCGACCGCCGACCCCGACAAACGTCAATATAACGTCAATACTCCAGACGCCGGTCGGTCAAACCGACCGGCGACCTTCGAGGGCCCGGGCCAGGGTGACCTGATCGGCGTACTCGAGATCGCCGCCGATCGGCAGTCCCTGGGCGATCTTGGTGACCTTGACCCCCAACGGACGCAGCAACTGGGCAAGAAAAACGCCGGTGGTGTCGCCCTCGACGTCGGGATCGAGCGCCAGCACGACCTCGCGCACGGTGCCTGCGCGCAAACGTTCCAACAACGGGGCAATGCGCAACTTCTCGGGGCCAATGCCGTCGAGCGGCGACAGCGCCCCGCCCAGCACGTGATACCGCCCCGAAAACGCGTGGGTCCGCTCGAGGGCGACGATGTCGCGGGCCGCTTCGACCACGCAGAGCAGACCGTCATCGCGTCGCGGATCGGCACAGATCGAACACTGCGCCGTTTCCGACAGGCTGCCGCACGAACCACAGAACATCGTCTTGTCGCGCAGTTCGACGATCGCCCCGGCAAGAGCCCGCGCTTCATCAGGACTCACCGTCAGGAGATGAAACGCCAGGCGTTCCGCGCTCTTGGCGCCCACGCCCGGCAGACGCTTGAGTTGATGGACCAACTTGGCAAACGACGGGGTGTAGAGAATGCTCATGCCGGCACCAGCTTGTCGCACAGACCGACCGTCTCGCGGGCGTGCGTCAGTGCATGCACGACCTGCACCGCCCGCAACTCGGCCGTCGCCGCGAGCAGTTTGCCGTCGGCCAACCGCGGAAACCGCAGCGCCCCGGCCAATGCCTCGATCTCGGTGTAATGCCGCATCAAGCGAAGCAACGCCTCACGGCGCACGGCCAGTGCCCCGTTGAGCGCGGTTTCGTTCGCCAGCAGGCCCTCGAGCAACTGCGCCGGCTTCTGCCCGGTCGGGTCGGTTAACCCGGCAGCCAGAAACAGGCCCTTCCAGGCCTTGCCGAGGGTCTGATTGGTCAGTTGCAGGGCCTGAGGCAGAAACCCGGCCTGCAACAAACACTGCGCGGCATCGAGATCGTGTCGTGCCGCCGCCAACCAGGCTCGCGGCAGGTTGATACCGATTGACAAGGGTGCCGATGCGCGCGCAGGCTCGACGCTGATCGCGCCGCCGCTCAGAACATGCCGGGAATCTTCAGGCCGCCGGTGATCCCGCCCATTTCGTCCTGGACCATCTCCTGCGACTTCTTGAGCCCCTCGTTGACGGCCGCCAGCACGAGGTCTTGCAGCGTGCCCGCGTCCTTCGGGTCGATAACTTCAGGATCGATCGTGATCGACTTGAGCTTCTGATCGCCGGTAAACACCACGGTGATCATGCCGCCGCCCACGGTCGCCGTGACCGTCTTCTGGGCCAGTTCTTCCTGCGCCTTCGCCATCTTCTCTTGCATCTTCTGCGCTTCTTTCATGAGCGCATGAATGTTCGGACCGCCACCCTTGAACATGGGTTCCTCCTAAGTTAGTCGCTGAAATCGCCGGTCATCGCCAACGGGAACCGAAGCACCGACGCGCCTCGACGTTGCCCGCGCGGGCGTCTCAGAGTAACACACCCGTGCACCGCCGCCAAGCCGGTGCGACAGCCAGCTACTCGGCCACCCCACCCCGCTGCAGATCCTCGCGCACCATCGTTTCGACGAGATCGGCAAAACTGACCTGCGGCTGCCACCCCAACAAACGCCGGGCCTTCTCGGCATTGCCCACCAGGTCGACATTGTCGAGCGGACGAAAGTACTTGGGATCGACGCGAACGAGCACCCGTCCCGAGCGCCGGTCGATACCGGTTTCGTCGACGCCGCTGCCTTCCCAGGCCAATTCGACGCCGATCGCCCGAAACGCGCAGTCGCAGAAATCGCGCACCGACTGGGTCTTGCCGGTGGCAACCACATAGTCACCTGGCGTGTCTTGCTGCAGCATACGCCACATGGCATCGACGTAGTCGCCGGCGAAACCCCAGTCGCGCCGGCCATCGAGGTTGCCGAGCGCCAGGGTCTCGGTCGAGCCCAGCTTGATCCGGGCCGCCGCCGCACTGATCTTGCGCGTGACGAAGGTGAGCGACCGCCGCGGCGATTCGTGGTTGTACATTATGCCGTTGCACGCAAACAGATCATACGCCTCGCGGTAGTTGACCGTCGTCCAGAACGCATAGAGCTTCGCGACCGCATACGGTGTGCGCGGTTGAAACGGCGTCTCCTCGGTTTGCGGCACCTCGCGCGGCCGGCCGAACATTTCGCTGCTCGACGCCTGGTAGAACCGACACGACAGACGTTCTTCGTGGATCGCGTCGAGCAACCGCAACGCCCCCATTGCGTCGACATCGGCCGTATACTCGGGCATCTCGAAACTGAGACCGACATGACTCTGCCCCGCCAGGTTGTAGATTTCGTCGGGGCGAATCTTGTCGATCAACCGGTTCAGACTGAGCGAATCGGTCAGATCACCGTAATGCAGAAAGAGCCGTTTGCCATACAGTCCGACATCCTGAATCCATTTTTCGAGACGGTCGCGGTTGAACGAACTGGCGCGACGAACAATACCGTGTATTTCATAGTCGCGGGCGAGCAGGAACTCGGTCAGGTAGCTGCCGTCCTGCCCGGAAATGCCGGTGATGAGCGCCTTTTTCACGCATCCCCCCGGGCATAATCGTCGTCGTAGCGTTGGATGTCGTCTTCCTCGAGGTAGCTGCCGCTCTGAATCTCGATGATCTCGAGCGGGATACGGCCTGGGTTGGTCAGACGGTGGCGAACGGTTTTCGGAATGTACGTCGACTGGTTTTCCTCGAGAAAGAGCTCTCTTTCACCATTGACCACGCCGGCCGTTCCGCGCACGACCACCCAGTGCTCGCTGCGATGGAAGTGCCGCTGCAGGCTCAACTTCGCCCCCTGCTTGACCACGATGCGCTTGACCTTGTAACCCGGCCCCTGCTCGATGATCGTGTAACTGCCCCAGGGCCGGTGCTGCGTCAGGTGCTCCAGGGTTTCGCGCCGCGCCGATCCTTTGAGGCGATCGACGACTTCGCGCACCCGCTGCGTTTCCGAGAGCGGACACACCAGCAACGCATCGGGGGTGTCGATGACCGCGAGGTCTTCGATGCCGATCGTCGCGATGGTGCGCGACTGCCCGTAGACAAGCGAGTTTTTGCTGTCGATCAACACATGGTGGCCAACCACGACGTTGCCCGTGTCATCTTTCTTGCCGATCTCGAAGAGGCTCTGCCAACTGCCGACATCGCTCCAACCAAAACCCGCCTCGACCATGAGCCCCTTGTCGGTTTTCTCCATGAGTGCGACGTCGATCGATGTCGACGGGGCCGCTGTGAACGCGGTCCGCACCGCATCGGCATCCCCCTGACCGGTTGCGCGAAACAGCGTGGCCCACTTCGGTTCGAGCCGTTCCAACTCGGTGATGAGCGTGTTGCAGTGAAACACGAACATGCCGCTGTTCCAGTAGTAGCCGCCCTCGGCCAGGTATTTCTCGGCGGTGGCCTTGTTCGGCTTCTCGACAAACCGCTCGATGCGTCGCAATCCCGGGGCGACGGTGTCGGCAGCGCGAATGTAACCGTAGCCGGTTTCGGGATGCGAAGGGGGCATGCCGAACGTGACCAGCGCTCCGTGGGATGCCGCTTCGACGGCCTGCAGAAGATTCCGCTCGTAAGCGGCTTCGCGGGTAATGATGTGATCGGAGGGCATCACCGCCAGGACAGCGTTGTCGCCACCCTGGGCCTTGGCCCACCACGCCGCCCACAGGATTGCCGGCGCCGTGTTTTTCGCCGCCGGTTCGGCCCACACTGTCGGGATCGTCTTTTCGCCCAGGCCTTCGAGTTGGGTCTTGACGAGATGCACGTAACTGCCGCTGGTGATCACCAGTTGCCGGTCGTAGGGAACGGTCATGGCGTTGCGGCGGCAGCTCTCCTGCAACAAGGTGCGTTCGCCCAACAACGACAGCATCTGCTTGGGCCAGGCCTGCCGGCTCAACGGCCACAAGCGGGTTCCCGAACCACCGGCCAACACCATCAAATAGACGTGATCCACGGTATTCACCTCTTACATTGTATTGCTATCACGGTGCTGCCGGGTCGGTCCTGCCCCACCCCGGCACGCACCACCACAGGATACCCCGAATCGTCGCGAACGCAACTCCTGCCTTGCGGGGCCTGGGGCTTTTCTGAACGCCTCGCGCGCGCCCGATGGGCAAGCAATCCGTCAGCCGTCGCCGGCTGCCGCCAGCTTCGCGCGCTGCCAAGCCGGCAACTTCAACTCTTCGACCAGGCGCCGGTAACTCTCGTGCCGGGCTGCCGCAATGCGCCCGGCGGCCACGGCCGCCACCACCGCGCAATCGGGTTCGACGACGTGCTGGCAGCCGCGAAAGCGGCAGTGGTCACGCTCGGCGTCGATCTCGGGAAACCCCGCCTGGATCTCATCGATCGACAGAGGCGGCAACGCAAACGCCCGGATGCCGGGACTGTCGATCCAGACACCCCCGTCGGCCAGGGGATAGATCGCCGATTGGGTCGTGGTGTGCCGCCCCTTCTGCGTCTCATCGATCAACTGGCCCACGCGCAAATCGTCGCGCCCGGTCAATCTCGCGATGATGCTGGTTTTGCCGACACCCGACTGCCCCGTCACAAACACCACCTGCCCACCCAGACGTTCCGCCAATGCCGCAAAGCCCTCACCGTTGGCCGCACTCACCCGAAACACCGGCACGCCGATCTGTACGTACGGCGCCAGGCGTGCTTCCAGATCGGGTTCTTCGGCGGCAAGATCGAACTTGTTGACCAACAGTACCGGTTCGACGCCACCCGCCCGCGCCGACAACAGATAACGATCGATCAGGCCCGGTTTGAGAACGGGTCGCACACACGACACCGTGATCGCCACCAGATCGAGATTCGCCGCCAACACCCGGGCGTTGCCCCGTTCATCGACGCGCCGCAGTTCCCGCCGCCGTTCGAGACGCTCGACGATCACCATGTCGTCGCCCTTCTCGTCGACATGCACCACGTCGCCCACGACAAGCAGACGCACCCGCTGTTGGCGGTGCCGGGTCGCCCCGGCAACCTTGGCGACCACGCGACGGTGGTCCCAGGTCAAAATCTCGACGCCACCGGCGAGAACCGTGGCGACGACCGCCATCCCCTGCTGCAAAGAAATACTCGGCATCGGCCCATTATATTGGTCGCCGTTCTGCCGTGTCAAAGCCTGTTTCCAACGACTCACGCCCGGCACGCCCACCCACACGCGCAGAATTGCCCCCAGACGCCCTGTTCGCCCGCGCCAATGCGTGCCTTGTCAATACATGCGGCATCGGCTAGAATCAGGGCAGTTTTTCGCGCCCGCCATCACCCGACCGGTGGTGCGCCGCGGCCGCAACCGAAGACCGATGGCACCCGACGAAATCACGCAAGACACACAGGCCAACGACGAGAAGATCCTGTTCTTCATCAAGAACAGGTGCTTCGTCGACGCCAACCATCTATTCTACGAGAACTACAGCGACAGCAACCCACCCGGCAAAGACACGGTGTTGCGCATGTTTCTCGAATACAAGCGCCAGGAAGCGTTTGTCGAGGCATTCGATTTTCTGCGCAAGGTCATCCCGTGGTTCCCCGATGACCCTGAACTCATCGAAGCCGAGAAACTGGCGCGCAAACTGCTGTACGATCTGCTGGTGGTCAAGGGCAACACCATCTGGGAGTCGGCCCTGGCCAAGACGCGCGAGATCCTCGATGTCACCGGCGGCGTCGGCAAAGTCAACAAACAAAAATTGATTGAAGAGAACCAAAAGTCGGTTCGCGAGATTGTCCAGAAGGCCCTCGAGGTGTTCTCCGAAGCACACGAACTGCTCCCCGACGGTGTCGAGGCGCTCGGTGGTTTGCGGCACTGTTATCAAGACCTCGGTCAGACGGAACTCGCCGAGAAGTACCAGCAGCGGGTCGTCGAACTGCGCCACAAGAATGCGCTCGCCAACGACGCGGCCGCGACGGCTGCCGGCAACGGCGGCAGCCCGGCCAATGGCCGCATGCCACCGACGGCCGAAATGGCCGCCGCCGCGGCAAAAGAGCGCGAGATCGAAGCGAACCTCGATGAGGCCAATCGGTTGTTTCTCGCCGACAACCATCAGGATGCGCTCACCATTCTCGAAAAACTGCTCACTGTCGACGGTGAGAATCGCCGGGGTCTGCTGTTGGCCGCCCGATGCAATCTCGAACTGCGGCAGTTCCACCAGACCGAGAAGATCCTCGACCGTGCGCTGCGCCTGTATCCAACCGATGAAGACGTCATCGCCTTCAAATCGAACCTGGCCGAGAACAAGTTCTCAGCGTTGACCGAAGGCGGCACCGAGTTTCTGCGCAAAGGCATCGAGCTTGGCCCGATGCTTGGACAGCGCTACTTCGAAAACGCCATCCAGTGTTACGAGCACGCCCTCAAGCTCAACCCCGACGACATCCTGCTGCTCGACCAGCTCTACACGGCCTACCAGTTCCTCGGCCTCGAGGAAAAGGCCCGCCGGACTCGCGTCGAGTTGTATCGCATCGACCCCGGGTTCGTCTCCACCTGGGAAAAATCCGAAGACCAGGGCATCTGTTTCCTCGCCGGCTTCGCCTACCGCGGCGATCATGAGGCGTTGCGGGCATTCCGGTCCATCCGTCGCGAGGTGCTCCTGCCGTCACTTCTCGGTCGCCGCCTGGTGACGAGCTATGTGCGCTGGAGCCCGCGTCTGGTGAAGACGCTGCGGGCGTTCGGCGTGCCGGCCCTTGCCGTTCGCATTCTCCTCCATCCCCTGCGCCAATGGGGACAACGCGTTGCCGCTCGGGCCAGAAACGGGGTCGCCACCGGTGGCGGCCGCGCTGCTGATATTGACATTGTATGACACTTGCCCCTGCGATCGCATCGCAACCGCACTGGCCCCCCGATGCCATCGGCGTTACGACGAGTATTCCCATCGAGGTTCCCTTGGCCGCCGGGCGTCGCATCGTCGACCTCAACAATATCTTCATCACGGCGGCGGCCCCCGAGGAGTACGTCCGCAAGGCCGAAGCCGCTGGATTGCCGCGCACGTGCTGTGGCTGGATTCGCGGACTCTTCGGCCTGATTCGCGCCCTGCCGATCCGCGAGGTCGTCTTCGTCACCGGCGGTGACTGCTCGAACACCACGGCGCTGCTCGAAACCCTGCAGGGGAGCCTCGATCGGGTGCATACCTTTGCGTATCCTTATCCCCGCGAGCGGGCCGCGCTCGACCGTGAGCTCGATCGCTTTTGCGACACCTTCGGCGTCACCCGCAGCCAGGCCGAGGCAGCGCACGACCGCTTGCGGGGCTTGCGCCGCGATCTGGCCGAGATCGACCGCCTGACCTGGCAGGAGCGCCGGGTCAGCGGCGCCGACAACCATCGCTGGCTCGTGTCTGCCTCTGATTTCGACGGCGACCTGGCCCGCTTTGGCGACGAGGTCGCCGCGTTTCTCGCCACCGCCCGTGCCGCCCCGGTGCGACCGGTCCGCCCACGGGTCGGTCTTCTCGGGGTGCCGCCGATTCTCGGTGACCTGCATGCCGTCCTCGACGAGATCGGCGTCGACGCCGTGTATCACGAGATTCCCCGCCAGTTCGCCCTGACCGAACCCGGCGAGACGCTGCTCGACACCTGGCACGCCTTCACCTATCCATACGGTGTATGGCCGCGCATCGCCGACATCCGCCGCGAGGCGGAGCGGCGGGGCCTGCATGGTCTGATCCACTATACCCAGACTTTCTGCCACCGCCAGTTGCACGATCTGGTGATCCGCCAGGAGATCAAACTGCCGATCCTGACCCTCGAGGGCGACAACCCCGGTCCCGTCGACGCTCGCACCCGGCTGCGCCTCGAGAGTTTCGTCGAGATGCTGGCCGACCACGCACGCCGCAGTTGCGTCCATGCAGAGGGTGTGCGATGATTCTGCCTCAGAGTTGCCCGTGGCCATGAAACACCGCGAGACCGTTCTTCACCGCCGCCGAGCCCTCCGTGGCCTCGGTGCTCCTATCTGCCTTCTGTTTCTCGCTGGGTTCGTCGGCGTCCTGCTTCTGGCCTCGCCAGGGTCCGCCAGTGCGCAGAACCGGCCAGGATCACGGCGCCCCGCCGCCCCCGTCGCTCCCGTGGTCACCTCGGGTCCGTCGACATCGAGCATCGACAACAGCGTTGTGCGCATCGGGGTCTTCCGCGACCGCGACGTGGAGACGTTCCGTCTGATCTCGTTCAAAGGCGACTGGACGCTGTCTCTCAATCGCGAAGTCACGGCCTCCGGAACCCCGCTGTCGCAAGAACGCTCGCTGGTCATCCCCCAGGGCGAGTTCGTCAGCTTCATGGGTTCACAGAAGGGTTTCGTTGTTTCTGTTAACGACGGCGAGCAACTGGAGGGCTTCGACAGCGCGGTGTTGCGCGGCGGCGAACTGTTTTCGGTCGAAATGCTCAACCGCAGCAACTCGATCTACCGTGGCGAACTCCACGTGCTCCGGCGCGTCGGTCTGCTCGAACTGACCAACATCGTAACTGTGCGCGATTATCTCAAAGCCAACGTCTCCGCCACCATGCCTTCGTCCGAGCCCGAAGCGATCAAGGCGTTCATCATCGTCGCCCGCACCGCCATCATCGATGTGCGCCGCCGCGCGGCCACCGCCACCGTCGATCTCGAGGACACCGACCCGCTGCTCGAATACCCCGGTGCCGCAGCAGAGCGTGAGATCGTCGGTTTGCTCATCGACCAGGTGGGCAACCAGACCCTCACCTGGCAGGGCCAACCGTTCTTCCCCAGGTTCCAGCACACCTGCGGCGGCCGCATCAGCACCGCAAGTGAAATACTGGGTATTGCAGATCCCGTCCATCGTGGCATGCTCGACAAGTGGCCCGACAACAATGCCAACGTCAGTTGTTTTCATTCGCCGGTGTTTGAGTGGCAGTTTGATTGTGAGAAAGAAGATTTCCAGGATTTTCTCGATGTTACCTTCGCGGGTGGAGTGCAAGGAACAGTCGCCGAGCTGCAGGTGGTCAAACGTGATTCCGTGGGGCGCATCACCGAAGCCCGCGTGGTCGCCAGCAACAAGCTGACGACGCTCACCGGCGAGCAGTTGTTGAAACATCTGCGCCACCATTTTGGGCGTCTCGCCTTCAAGAGCCTGTGGTACTCCGTGGTCGAGCAACAACGCACGACGCTCTACAACGGCCGCGGCATGGGGCTCGGCATGGGCATGTGCTTGATGGGGGCCGACGGGATGTGCCGCAAACGGGCGACCTGCCAGCAGATCCTCGGGTTCTATTACCCGGGCGCGCAGGTCGTGGGTGTGCCCCCGGCCGCAGCCGGATCCCCGACCCGGGGCCAAACGGGCGGCAACCGCAGGGCTGCCGGGCGCCGCAACCACTGAGGTTCTCGCCAACCGGCAGCGACCGATGCGGGCCAAACACCCCCGCATGGTGACCCACCGCTGGGCCAGCCTTCTCCCCCTAAGCAGATCTACAGATCGACGGTGATCGTGTAGCTCAGAAGCAGCGTGAGTGCTGTCGCGAACAGCAATTGCGACGTAAACATGACCCCGCTCCAACCTCCACTCGATGAACTGAACGCATGATTGCGCTCAGTTTCTGTTATCGACCCGAAGCTGCTTTTTCTTGATGGGGTCGACCTTCAGCAGCCAACGGTCGGTCTCTTCGGCTGAGGCCGGTGCGGCCTCGATCTCACGCACCGTACCGTCAGCGCGGCGACACACCACAATCACCGATGCCGCGCCACGTTGCGTCGAATAGCGCCCAACAATGCGAGCCGCCCAGTGTTCATCGTCGGTGTCGAACGGGCCGCCCCACAATACCCCCAGAGGCCCGGGAACATCGCGCAATTCGAGGCGTGCGTACACCCGCCCTTCGATCTTCTCGAGCGCCTCGCAATTCGCCGCATCGCGACCGACGACCAGGCGTCGATCGGGACCGAGGCGAAACTGCCGGCCATACTTCAAGATCTCGATGTCGGCGAGCGTCAACTCGGCACGATCGGTCAACAAACGGTCGGCGAGGCGATCGGCAAACAGCGGATCGGTCAAGAGACACCCACCGGCCGGCGCCGGAATCTTCTTCATTTCATAAGCGGCCGCCATCTCGAGTTGTGGCTGCCGTCCCCGGCCGTGGATATTGCACAAGCGCGCCCGATCGACGACGCCAGCGAGTTCCATTGGTGTCGGCTCGAGATGAGCGGCACACAGCGGACGCAGCAAACGGCCCGTCAACCCCGACTCGCGCTCGATCGTGTTCAGCGCACCCCGATGTTGCGACATCGGTCGCTGCCCCAAAACCTCGCCGGTAACGATGAATGATGCCCCCAATGCCGGCATCATCTCACGGGCCAGCGACAAGAAGAAGATTTTGCAGTCGATGCACGGATTCAGGTTGCTGCCGTAGCCGTGACGCGGCTTGCGCAACACCTCGAGAAATCGCAAAGAACAGTCGACGATGCGGTGTTCGATCCCCAACTCGCGCGCGATGCGCCCGACCGTGGTGTCGCCGGCCGCGTCGGGCGTACCGGCTGCCGCACAGAAAGAGGTCACGAAGTTGACCGCCACCACTTCGATGCCCTGGTCGAGCATCAGTCGCACTGCGAGAATGCTGTCGAGTCCACCGGAGACCATGGCAAGGCACTTGCGGGTCCAGTCGGTCATGGGGTTGCGTTCCTTGGCTTCAGTTGCCGACGTCGGTGTCGCCGCAGTCGGGGCAGTTGGCACAGCGCCGCGTGCTCGTAATCAGGGTATTCATCGTCTCGCCGTCGAAGACGAGCAGACGGCCGGCGAGCGTGGTGCCAATGCCGGTCAAGTGCTTGAGCGCCTCCATCGCGGCCATCGCCCCGATCACGCCGGGCGTGGCCCCGACCACCGGGCCCTGCTCCTCGACCGGAGGTTCAACGGGAACAATACATCGTAAACATGGTGTAAGCGGTGCATGGATCAGGCTGAGTTGCCCCGACCACCCGTGAATTGCCGCATGCACCCAGGGCACACCCTTGTCGAGGCAATAACGGTTGAGCAGATAGCGGGTCGCATAGTTGTCGACGCCGTCGACAATCAGGTCGGGTACGCCCAGCAACCGCCCGCAGTTGTCGTCGGCCAACCGCTCCCGCGTAACGATGACCGACACCGCACTGTTGAGTCCTCGCAGGGTCTGGCCGGCCGAAACCGCTTTCACCTCGCCCACGCGGGCTTCGGGGTGCAGGATCTGCCGATTCAGATTGGACCATTCGATGCGATCGCCGTCGATGATCGTCAGGCGGCCGACCCCCGCCGCGGCCAGGTAGATCGCCACCGGCCCGCCAAGCCCGCCCGCACCGACCACGACGACATGTGCTGCAGCCAGTCGCCGCTGACCGGCCTCGCCCCACCCCGGCAGGCGGAGTTGGCGTTGATAGCGGGTTCCCGGACCGTTCGTCGCACCCATGCCTGCATTATAGCGGGTGCAATGGCGCGGCTCAACCCCGTGTGTCCTCCCGGCCGTTTCGGCCCGTGGATGCCCGCGTGCCGCGGTTGACCCGCCCCACCCCGTATGCTATCAACAACTGAGATACGCGGAAGCGACCCGCCCAGATCAGACCTGGCAAGTCCCGCTACGTGCCGACACGAAAATCAAGGGGGAACCACGATGGACCTGTTCATCAAAGATGCCCGTCACGTCTACCTGGGAGGCGACAGCCCCCTGCTCGAGAGCACCTCGGTGTTGATCAAGGGCAGCACGATTGCGGCCATCGGCCCCGCCGACAAACTCGCGCGCGATGCCGCCGGCGCCAAGACCATCGACGGCACGAACATGTTGGTCATGCCCGGTCTGGTGAACACGCACCATCACTTCTACCAGACTCTCACCCGCAACTTCCCCAACGTGCAGGATGCCGAGCTCTTCCAGTGGCTCGTCAATCTCTACGGGTTGTGGGCCAAAATCACCCCCGAAGATTTCCATCAAGCCACCCTCATTGCCAGCCTCGAGCTGCTCGAAAGTGGCTGCACGACGGCGGTCGACCACAGTTACATGGTGCCGTCGGGCCACTCCGAGATCTACCACGAGCAGATCAAGGCGGCCCGCCGCACCGGCATGCGCTTTCATTTGTGCCGCGGCAGCATGTCGCGCTCGAAGAAAGACGGCGGCCTGCCGCCCGATTCGGTCGTACAGACCGAAGACACGATCATGGCCGAGACCCGGGCCCTCGTCGATCGGGTGCACGAAGCAGACCGCGGCGGCATGATCCGCATCGTCGTCGCCCCGTGTTCGCCGTTCTCGGTAACCAAAGAACTGATGATCGAGGCCAAGAAATACGCCAAATCGCGCGGTTTGCAGACACATACGCACCTGGCAGAAACCAAAGACGAAGAAGAGTATTGCATTCGTGAATACGGCTGCCGCCCCTTCGAAATGATGGAACAACTCGGCTGGATGGACAAAGATTCGTTTTATGCACATTGTGTGCACCTGTCACAGGCCGAGGTCGAGCGCATGGGCAAGGCGCAGGGCGGCGTCGCCCACTGTCCGACCAGCAACATGCGCCTCGGCTCGGGCATCGCCCCGATCGTCGAAATGAAGAAAGCCAATGTCCCCGTCAGTCTCGCCGTCGATGGCTCGGCCAGCAACGACTGCTCGAACATGCTGTTCGAGGTGCGCAACTGCCTGCTGCTGCAACGCGTGACCAAGGGCGCCGGCGCCCTGACGGCCCGCGACGTTCTGCGCTTCGGCACCGAGGGCGGGGCCCGCGTGTTGGGTCGCGACGACATCGGCACACTCGCCGTCGGCATGGAAGCCGACATCATCGGCATCCGCACCGACACGTTGCGCCAGGCCGGCTCGGCCACCGACCCCCTCGCCGCCGCCGTGTTCTGCGGCGTCGACCGCGTCGACATGTCGATCGTCCACGGCGAGCTGCTCATCCACCGCGGCAAATTCACCCGGTTCAGCGACGAAGAGATCGCCGATCTGATCGCGCGCCACAACGCGCGCAGCCAGGCGATCTACGCGACACTCGAAGCGAAGAAAAGCAAGAAGTAGACCGATCCTCTCGAGGGTCTGACGACGCGGGGCCGATCAACAGATCGGCCCCGCGTATTTATGTCTTATTGCAAGATTGGCACCCTCAATCGGTCTGCTCGAACGCTACCGCCGCATACCCAACCCCGCGCGGGTGCGGCATCACATCCATCGACGTCGCGTAGGTCAACCGCGTCACCGTGAGCGGCAAGGCCGCGGTCGCGTGCAGGAACACCGTGATCGGCATCACCCCGCAAATCGAACGGTGCTCGCCGACGACCTGGCGGTAGAACCCGTCGGCATCCCGTTTTTCGATCGTCGCCAGCGCCTGGGCATCGAGACGCCAGGCCTCGTCACGCGGCGTCTCGTGCGAAAAATCGGATGAAACCACGGTGACGACATCGGCGAATTCGGGTTCGGCAAGCACGCGCCCCAACGCCTCGCCGACTTCCCGACATTTTGTCGCACTCAGGTATCCGATCGCCAGCGGCAGGATCGACATCGGCGCCCCGGCGAACACGTCCTGCAGAAACGGCAGCATCACCTCGAGCGAGTGCTCCGCCGCGTGGGCATCGTCGTCGGCCTCTGCCGCCCCGGCCGCCACCACGGCATCGCGCAACTCGGCCGCCACCGACACCGTGCCCAATGGTGTCCGCCAACCGACGGCCCTTGCCGCCGCCAACTCAGAGCCATACATTGTATGTTTCGGCCCCAACAGCAACACCCGCCCGGGGCGGGGTTCTTCGTCGCGCAGGCGCGCGAACGACCACGACGCCACCGGTCCGCTGAACATGTAGCCGGCATGCGGCGCGATGAGTCCGATCAACTTGCCCTGCCTTGGCATGGAGCGCTCGCCAACCCCCAACGGATGCTCGTAGCACTCGCGGATCTGCGCCCGCAACGCCGCCGGATCGTCTTCGTAGAAACGGCCGCTGACCACTGGAGCCCGCACACCCTGCCTGCTTGCCACGCCACGCACCTCCTCGGTCTGATCGTCGAACGCTTCATGGTAGCACGAAGACAGCGACCGACAATTGCAGCCCGAAGCTGCCCATACTAGAATCCATACCATGGTTGCAAACACATCTGCCTCTGCCTTTCCTGTCCACCGTTGCCAACCCCGACGACTGGCCGTAATCCCGCTGTTGATCATGGTTTTGCCGTTGATCACCGCCGTCGCCGCGGCGGCGCCGGTGCAACTCGGCATCGAGGTTCTGCTGCGCCATCACCTCCCTTTGATCAAGGGCAAGCGGGTCGCACTCCTGGTCGGGGCCACGTCGCTCGATGAAAATCTGCGCCACACCGTCGATCTCGTAGGGGCCCACGCTCTGCTGACCCGCATCTTCACCGGGGATGCGTATTTCCGACCGACGATGACCATCGAAGGTGGCGGCGGCACGCTCGATGCCATGACCCAGGCCCCGGTCACCGAAGTCCTCGACCCGCTATCGCGCCCTGATCCCGCCCTGCTGCAGGGAACCGAGTTGCTCATGATCGACGTTCAAGACATTGGGTTGCGCTACTTCAATTACGTGACCCTGTTGGCCCAGTTTCTCGACCTGGCGCGCGAAACCAAGGTCCCGGTTATGATCCTCGATCGGCCCAATCCCATCAACGCGCGGACCATCTCTGGGCCGGTGCTCGAGGTCTCGCACCGCAGTCAGTTCGGCGTTTACCCGATTCCACTCGTCTACGGGATGACCCTCGGAGAACTCGGACTCATGTTCAACAAGGCTTTCGGCCTGGGTGCGCGCCTCACCGTGATCGGCATGGAGAACTACCAGCGCGGCCTGACGTTCGATCAGACCGGACGACACTGGGCCATGCCGTCCGATCATCTGCCGGAGGCCGCATCGCCACGGTATTACGCGATCACCGGGTTTCTGGGCGAGATGGGCATCCTGTCGACCGGCGTCGGCTACACCCGGCCCTTTCACTACATTCTCGCCCCTTGGATCGACGGCGAACGCCTCGCCTCCGATCTCAACGGCCAGCAACTGCCGGGAGTCCGCTTTCTCTCGACCACTATTCGACCCTACTACGGCCTCTTTCAACAGAAGCAGACCCCCGGCGTCGAGGTGGTCATCACCGACCCGGTCGGCTACGATCCGGTGCTGACCGGCGTCGCAATCATCAAGGTGTTGGCGATGCTGTATCCTGACCGGGTTCCCCTCGATCACCCGGCCATCCGCGAGAGTCTCGACACGTTGTTGGGCGGACCTTCCGTTCGGCAGGCCGTTGCGCAAGGGTTGTCGAGTCGGGCCATTTGGCAGGCCTGGCAGCCGAAGTTGCAGGAGTTCAAAGCGCTGCGGCAAAAGTTCCTCATCTATCAGAATTGACCTCACCCACCGAACCCACCTCTATTGTGAACCGTCTTGACTGCAATTGGCGTATAATGGTGACCAAGGGCGCCGAACGTGTCGCAAGAAGAAGGCGCCACTGCACGAGTTATCAATGAGCAACAACCGACCATGACCAGGTTCACGCTGTCGCGTCGCAAGCCATGCGCCGGCCACGCCGTGCGGCGCCGTCGTCTTCTGTCGAATCACCAATTCGGTGTTTCGATGATCGAGATCATGATCGGCGTTATCATCCTCGCCCTGGTTCTCGTCCCGTCAATACAGGTTGTGCTCTCGGGCACCCGCACCGTCACGGCGACGCGCGACCACGTCGGCGCCGTTTTTTTGGCGCAGAACCTCATCGAGACGGCCCGAACCTACGATTTCGACCGGCTTTCTCTCGACAACGGCGGCCCGAACACGGCGCAACAGAAAGAGACGCTCGAATGGGATCTCTTCAACGATGACAACGACCCCGTCTACGACAAGATCAAGAAAGACCAGAAGATCAACGGCATCGATTACAACATCATCCCCGATCAGAGCAATACATCGACTGCACGTTTTATGCACAATCTACCAATCAATCCTGCCGACCCGTTGTCGCCCTCGAACGTGTGTTTGTTCAGGTTTACCATCAAGTGGCGCGGGCAGGATGGCAAAGAGCACACCCACGACTTCTCGACCGCGATCGCGCGCATGAAGTGACCGATGAGCAACACCCGATCCACATCACACCGTCAAACCGAAACGAGTCGGCGTCGTTGGGGCATGAGCCTCGTCGAGGCTTCCATCGGAGCGCTGCTGGTGGCCTTTGTCATCGGTTCGGTCGCCTACATCATCAAAGGGGGGCATCAAGGGGTCCGCGAAGCGCAGTTCAACCACATGATCAACGAAGAGGGCCAGATGTTCGTGGCCAAACTCACCGAGGAGCTGCGCGAAGCCAACACCGTCCTCGTGCCGATGCCCATCAAGCCCGCCGACTATGCAAATCTCAAGACGGCCGACAAAACGAACTACCTCTATTTCCGCCGCGTCAATTACGACTGGAACAAAGACCCCAAGACCCTGGGAAACGGCGAGGTTCCCTACACCCAGACGTTTGTGCGCTACTGGGTCGAACCCGAGAAAGCCGGCAACGCCACCGGACCTTGGCAGGTGCTGCGCGAGGAGACCCAATGGGATACCTTCAAGAAGGCGCAACCCCCAGGGCCGAAGAAAGTCGTCATGCGGGGGCTCGACGAGGTCATGTTCTTCCGGTTCCTCGAGCAGACGCGCACCCCGGGCGCGCAAGGCGCACCCGCCGGCATGGGCGACAGTGTGGTTCACATTTATTTCAAGCAGAAACGCCAGGATGATCCTGCCAAGGCACGCGCCGCGTCATACCACCTCGATACGCGGTTTTCCGTGAAGATTCGGGGGTCCAATCCAGACCGATGAATACGCCAAAGAGAAACAGTCGTCAGCGCGGTTCCGTCACCCTCATTGCCCTCGGGCTCGGTGCGGTTTTGTTGATCGGTATCGCCGCCATGTATCAGTTCTCGAGCCACCGGATGCAGACCACTACCATGGAAGGCAAGAAACAGGCAGCGTTGGCCATTGCCGAAGCGGGACTCAATCTCGCACTTGCCGAACTTCGCAACGATGCCGCGTTCGCCACGCACAAACTCGGGCCCGGCTTCACCTGGACCAACACCAACGTCAAACGGAACGTTTCCGTTCCGGATGCGGCACCCTTCAATCTGAAGCTTGCGCGAACCCCTGACAACGGCATATACAAAGGATCTCTTGGGCCAGGCGAGTTCAAGGTGCGGTGTGCACCGATGTCTGATTATCCCGAGGACCCAAGCTCGGTCAACATCAACACGAAAAACCAGTTCGTCAAAGTTACGGCTATGGGCCGTTTCGATGACATGGTTCGCGTCATCGATGCCATCATACAACGGCGATACCTGGGTCGCGAATTCCTTATGTATGACGGTGATATCCTGTCGATCGTGTTTGGCTTGACGACGGGTGGTGGCGTAAATCGGTTTGCCACCGGCCATCTTTACGGATACAAGGGCATCGAGATCGGCATGGTCGCCCAGTCGAATCACACGGGATGGTCGACCTCGGGGACAAAGCAGGAGCTCGTCGACGTCGAGATGATGTCGTCTGGAATCGGCGGGATCTGGTTCTACAGTGACACGCCGGTGGGTTTCCGCAGTCGCAAGGCCGACAACCTGCTCGCGTTCAACTGCGTCATGAAAGCCAACGTCACCCGACAAGACATCACCGACAAGATCGTCAACGGCACCTATGAACCCCCTGATCGCAAAGACAAAGGCGGCGTTCCCAAAGAACTGCTCTCGTTCCGTCCCGATCTGAATCCCGACGATGCGAGCAAAAAAGATGCGGTTGCCAGCTACGTGCTCTTCGGCGACAGAGGCATCAAGCTGGAACCCGTGGAGCCCCCCTTCGAGACCTACAAGAAACAAGCCCAGGCCTGCTCTGGGTATTACATTGGCGCGGGCAACACCAATTGGCCGGTGGTTGCCGACGGCAGCACGCAGTTCAAGATGGGCAGCGTGCGGGTGATCGACTTTGGCACCGACATTCGCAAAGACGTTGATCCCAACGAGAAGCCGCCGGACATGAGCCAAACTGGGAACACCATTTTCGCCGAGTGTCCCCTGGTGATTCGCGGCAACCCACCCAAAGGGTTGATGATCGTCAGCAATGAAGATGTCTACATCAGTGGCGACTTCAACCAGGCCGGCGACCAGACCGGCACATTGCCGAAGGCGGCCAACCGCTACGGTCTGCCGCAGAACTGGAAAGGCGGTGACCCCAAGACCGCCGACGATTACGCCGACAACATCCGCCAGCGTCTCGAAAAAGATTACTCGCTCAATCCGAATCAGCGAGTGCACCAACCAATCCACGTTGTCGCGCGCAAACGCGTGATCTACGACTATCGTGATCCGCGCTACGTCTTCGAGAACGAGTTGTATCCGTATCTCAAATACCGCCTCGGCAAGGCGGTCGCGGCGGGAAGTGACGACATGGCGAAGAAACTCAAAGCCGTACCGGCGTTTGTTACGGTGCCGGCGGGCGCCGCCCCCGGCCTGGCCGCCGCCGACACGGTGGCGAGCGAAACTGCGGTTCGCGACGGGGTCAAGAACCTCCTCGAAACCCAACTGAAGATGGCCAACAGCGCAA
>CAZADH010000100.1:0-18932 GCA_964483805.1 uncultured bacterium | reverse complement strand
CCTTCATTTCGGCCCTGCACGTGCTCGACAAGGGCGCGACGTGGTTCAAGAAGCACGGCACCGAGAAGTCGACCGGCACCAAGCTGTTCTCGGTGAGCGGCGACTGCACGAAGCCGGGCGTTTATGAGTTCCCGATGGGCATCACCGTGACCGATCTGCTCAAGCACGTCGGCGGCGAAGACGCCAAGGCCGTCCAGGTCGGCGGCGCCTCGGGCCGCTGTGTGGCGCGGCACGAGTTCAAGGGCGTGCTGGCGTACGAAGACATTCCGACCGGCGGGTCGATCATCGTCTTCGGGCCGCATCGCTGCATGCTCGAAGTGGCCAAGAACTTCATGGAGTTCTTCGTCGAGGAATCGTGCGGCCAGTGCACGCCCTGCCGCTACGGCACCGAGACGTTGCTCGAGGGCATCAAGATGCTCGAGGAGCACAAGTGCTCGATGAAGTACCTCAAAGAACTTCTCTCGCTGGGTGAAACGATGCAGATCGCGAGCAAGTGCGGCCTGGGCCAGAGCGCCCCGAACGCATTCATCTCGATCATCAAGAATTTCAAATCTGAAATTCTCACCCTGAAGCACGAGTGAGCCGCAAGGCCACTGCAGCCATAGGAGCGAGTACAACAACATGAGTGGCAAGAAAGACACCGAAAACAACGTCAACAGCGGTCGCGCGCCGACCAGTCAGCGCAAGTTCCGCATGCCCGAGATCAAAGACCACAACGATCTGGGCGCGATGATCAAGTGTACGATCGACGACCAGGAAATCGAGGTCCCTTTCGGCACGACGATTCTCGATGCGGCCAAGAGCCTGAACATCAACATCCCGACCCTGTGCTACCACGAAGATCTGTGCGTCGCCGGCGTTTGCCGCGTGTGCGTCGTCGAGATCGAGGGGCAGCGCAACCTGCAGGCGTCGTGCGCGTATCCGATCACGCAGCCGATCAAGGTCAAGACCTACTCCGAGAAGGTCCGCCGCGCCCGCCGGCACAACATCGACCTCACCCTCAAGCACCACTACGGCGAGTGTTATTCGTGCGTGCGCAGCAACAACTGCGAACTGCAGAAGCTCGCCAAAGAGATGGGCGTCGATTTCTACCGCTTCGGCCATCAAGAGAAGTCGCGCAAGCCGGTCGACAAGAGCAGCTACAGCGTAGTACGCGATATGGACAAATGCGTGCTGTGCCGCCGCTGCGTGCGCACCTGCATCGACTTGCAGGAAGTGGGCGTGCTCGAGGCCGTTAACCGTGGTCCGGCCACCGACGTCGTCACCTTCCGCGATCTGCCGCTGGGCGATGTGATCTGCATCAACTGCGGTCAGTGCATCAACCGCTGCCCGACGGGCGCGCTGCATGCCAATGATCCGTCTGACGAGATCTGGGCCGCGATCGACGACCCGAAGAAGCACGTGATCATCCAGACCGCGCCGAGTCCCCGCGCCGCCATCGGCGAGTGCTTCGGGCTGCCGGCCGGCACCTCGGTGACCCGCCAGCTCAACACCGCGTTGCGCCGCTGCGGTTTCGACAAGGTGTTCGACACCAACTTCACCGCCGACCTCACGATCATGGAAGAAGCGACCGAGTTGCTGCAGCGCCTGAAGGCTGCCCTGGTCGACGGCAAGAAAGACGTTGTATTGCCGCAGTTCACCTCGTGTTCGCCGGGTTGGGTGAAGTTCCTCGAGCACTTCTACCCCGAGTTCATCGGCAACCTGTCGAGCTGCAAGAGCCCGCAGCAGATGTTCGGCGCGTTGCTCAAGACCTGGTACGCAGACAAAGCCAAGATCGACCCGAAAGACATCGTCACCGTCGCTTTGATGCCGTGTTCGGCGAAGAAATACGAGTGCAATCGCCCCGAAATGCGCTCGAGCGGCTACAAAGATGTCGATTACGGTCTGACCTCACGCGAGCTGGCGAAGATGATCCAGGAAGCCGGCATCGATCTGCCGAACCTGCCCAAGTCCGATTTCGACGATCCGGTCGGCGAAGCATCGGGCGCGGGCCTGATCTTCGGCGCCACCGGCGGCGTCATGGAAGCCGCACTGCGGTCGGCGGTCGAGATCATCACCGGCGAGTTGTGTGAGAACCTGTTCAAGAACCTCGACATCATCCCGGTGCGCGGATTCGAAGGCGTGCGCTACGTCGAGCTGCCGATCACCAAGACGGCGAAGGTGCCACCGATCCTCAAGCAGGCGCTTGGCGTCGACAACTTCGACTGGCTCAAGGGCGCAGTGCTCAAGGTCGCGGTCGCCCACGGCACGGCCAATGCCCGCAAGGTCATGGAAGACATCAAGGCCGGCGGCAAGTTCGCGGGTTGCCATTTTGTCGAGTTCATGGCCTGCCCGGGTGGATGTCTCGGTGGCGGCGGTCAGCCGATTCCGACCTCGCCCGAGATCCGCCAGGCGCGCGCCAAGGCGATCTACGACGAAGACAGCAGCCTGACGCTGCGCAAGTCGCACGAGAACCCCGTCATCCTCAAGATCTACGACGAGTTCCTCAAGGGCGGCCCGTGCTGCCACAAGTCGCACGACCTGCTGCACACGCATTACACGAAACGCGGCAACAAGATCGTGTAAATACATCGTAGGGGCGCACATCGTAGGGGCGCACTGCAGTGCGCCCCTACCGTGTGCGCCCCTGCGGCTATCGTGGCGTAATCAATACGCCATATTGCATGTCACCCCCCGTGCCCGGGCAACCGGGTGCGGGGGGTGTTTTTTTCGCCACACCCCATGACCAGTTCCGAACGACCGGGGGCAACATGGATGGGCAGGATGCACAGGATAGGCAATCGGGGGGCGACGTTCCCGCGTGGGGCATCGGGCGCGTGTCGCGGAACAACAATGCGTCGCGGGTTGTTCCGTGTAGGGGTCGTTCGCGAACGACCCCTACAATGTCCATACGACGGAAATACGATCGCAACGATTGGTCGACCGACCACCGCCAGGCATCAATTGCCACGTTGCGGGTTTTTTGTCGCACACCCGATGTGATGCGCATCGGGTGCAGCCGATCCAACGTCGTCCGAGAAACGCGTCTTCGGCACATCCCGATGCG
Organism: uncultured bacterium; assembly: GCA_964483805.1. Classification (GTDB taxonomy): domain Bacteria; phylum Muiribacteriota; class Ozemobacteria; order Ozemobacterales; family Ozemobacteraceae; genus CAZADH01. The sequence goes on along the minus strand of CAZADH010000100.1, from coordinate 15,886 downwards.
TCAGCGCAGGGTTCCCCGGTTCGCGAGCACGTCGCGAAGATGGACGAGAATCTGCGGCGCTTGTTTCACCTCGATCAGAGGTGTCAGTTGCGCATCGATGTAGGACTGGTCGAGGCAGGGCTGGCGTTGCACAATAGCGGCAATGTCGCCCCAGTCGCGGGGCCGGTCGGCAAATGCTTTGAGAACGATCAGATCCTCCGCCGAACACGTCGATAAACGGCAACCCTCGAGGAACTCAAACTCGGAAGCGCGGTCCATCAGGCGTTCCTCGAACGGCAGCCCGGCCAGCGAAATGTCGATCGGAATGCCTTCGGCCGATTGCAGTAGCATGACGCGGGTGCGCAGCGCGAAGGCCCGAAGATCCTTCACGCGGGGCTTGTACAATTCCATGAGGCCATCAATGAACGGCTCTTCGTCGCCAAAACCGGTCAGGAGAGCAACATCGACATCCCGAGTGAGGCGGGGTTCTCCCCACCGTTGCACGGCGATGCCGCCGATGAAGGCAAATCGCCAATTTCGGCGGCGAAGCTCAGTTTGAATCCGGGACGCCAGAGCGAACAGCGTTTTCAGGACTGCCGCACCTTCATGAACCAGGCCTGTTGCTCGACCAAGCCTGACGACAGGTTGGGCCCGGCATGGCGCATCGCAGCCTGAAAAGCGTCCTCGAGCTGCTCGATCACGATCGCAAGCGACGTCGTTGCGCCTTCTGCCGCCCGGATCTGCTCGAGTTCGGGGCCGGCGACCGCCCAGGCCGACACCCATGCACGCAGTTTTTCTTGTTCGGTCATGTTGAACTCCTACCACTCATGATAGGCCGAATCTCGCCGATGATCAAGATTTGCAGCCGCCGCCAAGTCTTTGGGTCGGCGCACCGGCACGCCAGACACACGCTCATTGCTGCGGGTTCCGACGATCGACCCGACCGCCCCCCGGAGGAAACCGCAGCGCGCCGCCGAACTCCGACGACGCGCCGCGCATACAACTACAATACTACGTATTGATCATGGGAACGGGACGCGGGTGGGGACGATGACTGTCGCCTGGTCTGCGGACCCAACACCCAGTCTTCCACTGGAATTCGCCCCCCACGCGAAAACGGAGCCATCGCTTCGGACGGCGTAGACCCGCGCCGCGTTGTCGCTGAATATCCTGACGACATTCTGCAATAACGGAATCTGTATCGGTGTCGGATACACGGCAGAACTGCTGACTGCCCCGCCCAGATGGCTGGTAGCCCCCCAACCCCACACCGTCCCGTCGCTCCTGAGCCCAAAGCCAGCATCGTTGACCATGGCGAATGCGGTCATGGCGTCGAGCCTCGAGTTACGCTGCAGATAGCGGCTGTAAGTTACCGTCGTTGCATCTCCGAGTTGTCCGCTTTCATTGGAACCGAACACCCAAGCCGTCCCGTCGGTCTTTTTCATCAGCCGACTGCCGACCAAATTGACGGCCAGAGTCGAAATGCCGTTCATGTTTGTTGCGTCCAAGTCGATTCCTCCAAGTTGTCGCACTACTCCATCGCTCGTCAGGACGCAGTCCCAGGTTGACATGACGAAACCCGACAGAATCGTGTGCCACATGGGAGTCGTATCTGTGTATGGCAGGGGTCCGGTGTAATCTACGCCGAAGGGATCGATGACGGCACCGATCGCGGTCACGGAACACAGTCGACCACCGATTGTTGTCAGATGTTCCCCAACCCGAAGGACGAGTGGGATCCCGGTTCTCACAACCACGGTTGTCGGCGAATCGGCGAAACCCGTTCCAGTGAGCGCGTTCCCCCACCACTTCACCGTCCCGTCCGCGAGAACAGCGAAACACGTCCCGTCGGCGTTCCAGAAGTTGTCAATTGCAACACTGGTCGCCGCAGCAGGAAGGTTCACCCTGACCGGTGTCGTCACGATGGCTTCGTTTGCTTGCCCACAAAGGTACCCCGGCCCTCCCCAGGCCCACACTTCGCCCGTGTCCGTCAGAGCCAGCGTAACGCCGACAGGGCTCGAAACCAGGCTTTTGATCCGGGTGCTCGACACCACCGTCGCCTTGACCGTGATCGCCACCCCGGCCGACAACGTCACCGCACCGCCGTTGTCGATGGCCTTGGCGCGAATCGTGTAGGTGCCGGGATAGGCGTTGTTCCAATTGTAGGTCCAGGGGCCGGCGTTCGAACTGCCGAGAAATTCGCCGTTGGCGTAGTACGAAACACGTTGTATGACACCGTCGGTGTCGCGCACATCGACACTGATCGGGATCATCTCCCCCTGGTTCACGGTGGCCGCATTGGCCGGTGCCGTGATCGTCACCGTCGGCGGCGCATTGCTGCTCAGCGTCGAAGCCTGGCCGATCGGTGCCCCCGTCTCGGCGTCGATTTTGTAATACGTGCGCGTGCTGCCGTTGAGCACCGCGCAGACCAGCGTCTTGTCGTCGTCGTAGGCGACGTTGAGCAAGCCGTTGTAAGTCGTCGTCTCGGCGACCGTCAGTTCGCTGAAATAGTGGGCCCACTTCAGGTTGGTGTCATCGGTATCGCCAATGACCACCCGCGCCTTCGCATCGACGTCGCCCGACCACCGGAACAACACCGGGCAACCGATGTCTTTGTTCATGCCACCGATGACGATCGACTCGTCGGCCAGCGTCAGCGTCGGGAAGCACTCGCCGCGGTTCTGGAAGGTGCCCTTGCGCGCGCCGGTCACCGGGTCGATCTTCGAAACGACAAACCGATCGTGAAACGTCGTATGGTCGCCGGCCACGTAGGCAAACCCATCGACGCCCTGCTTCAAGATCTCCCGCCAGCGAAATTCGGCAAGCGGATACGTCCAGAGAGTCAGACCCGACCACATATCGGTCGGCGTCTTCGACCACGGGCTGCCCGAACTCGGCGTCGCCAACAGGCGACTGCTGTCGTCGTTGATCGCAAGCGCCACCAGCGTCGAGGGCGGATATGTCTTTACAAAGTAATTCGTCAAACCGGTGACGGCCGACTTCTCGTCGCTCGATCCGGTCGATGCCGTGCCGAACCGACCCGCGACCTGGCCTTTGAGGTCGTCGGGCATGAGCTGGACGGTGTCGGTCGACTTCATGATGTTCTCGACCACTTGCGTGACGAGGTCCTGTTTCAGACCCGAGGCATGCGGCACCACGACGAGTGAGTTCATGCCGTCTTTCAGATCTTCGGCGCCGTGGAAGCGGTCGAGGTTGTAGATCTTGCCGCCACTGACCTGGATCTGCGCCGACACCGGCCCCTTGTCGAGTTCGGTGAACGCAATCTCGGCCGTGCCGTCGGCGCCGACCGGGACGGTCTTTTCCTTGCGCCAAATTCCCCGAGGCATCCCGACCACCTTCTTGTCGATGCCCTTCAGCACCACTTTCACCGCAGCGCCCGTGCCGGTACTTGTGCCGGTACCCACGAAGGTCCATGTGCCGGTGGTGGTGCTTGTCGTCGTCACTCCCGTACCGGTACCGGTGCTCGTGCCGGTATCGAAGTCGGTTGACACCGCGGTTCCTGCGGCACGCACTGCTTTTGGCGAAGCCTCGACGACGGGAACTGACGGGCGCACGCTGAACCGCGTGGTTCCGCCGTCGTCGGGCGTGACTTTCAGAACCATACGGACGGCCGACCGGCCCGCACCGGCAGACGCACCATTGCCTGGTGCGACGGCATTGAGACCTTGCGCAAGCTCGGTGTTCGAACAACCGACCAGCGACCACGAGCACAACGTAACGGCGACGGCGAGCAGAGCGATGATGATTGAGCGACCCATGCGACAGATCCTCCCGCGGCGATATCCCGTGCCGCCTGCGCGGCCGGCGACGCAACGAAACTCTACCACGGGGGGGGTGCCGTTCTCAACCCCCGCCGAATCACCGTTCTCGCGATCTCCGGAAAACCGTTCCCAGATTTGCCAGGCGCGCGGGTTGTTTCCGTGCATCGGTGGGGCGTTTCCCGCACCGGGCATCGTGCGGATGCCGTGGAACAACAATGCGTCACGAATTGTTTCCGTGTAGGGGTCGTTCGCGAACGACCCCTACACATTATCCATACGACGGCAACGATTGGTCGACCGACCACCTTCAGGCATCGATCGTCAGATTGCGTTGGTTGTTGCCCGCACCCGCACGCCGTTATTACGAATGGCAGGGCATTAGGCCAGCACGTGGCGCGAGTCATCGTCTGCTCGGTCGCGCCGAGGCGACCCGGCGATCAGGACGGCGTCAGCCCGCAGCTTTCAGCAATGTCGCAATGTTCTCGCGGGTCAGGAGAGCTGCCTCGGGTTGATGCTCGAGAAATGGGATCACGTCGCGCGAGACTTCGGCAAAATCGAGCGCTGCAAGACGCTTCTTCACCAGACTTGGCCACGACTTTGCCCGCAATTTCGTCGGTCCAGGCGTTTGATCCAGGGCGTTCTGGAGCAGAACGAGATTGGGCACGATCGGCGGCCTTTGCGACAGATACCAGGTCAGATCGTACCAGTCGCGCCCTTTGGCATAGGGTCGGCAGATCAACGCGTGGAGCTTGCCGGCAAGAAGGGAAGCGAGGTCGTGGTGCTGCACGAAAAAGGTCAGCCCGCGGGTGACGATGCGGCGTTCGCAGCGCCCGCCGGCCGGTGGGCGCGTGTCGATCTCGACCTTGATCGACAGTTTTTGTTCTCGGCGGGGCGAGAACCCGGCGATATGCAGCAACTGCGGGATCCGGACCCAGGCCACATTCATCGGTCTTTTTTCGTTCCAGGTCAGTTCGGGCTGGAAGCCAGAGAGCGTCAGGTCACGCTTCAACCGACTCAACCACACAGTCGGATCGTAGGGATCCGGGGCGACGAGAGAAAAGTCGAGGTCTTCTGAAAACCGCGGCAGACCGTGCAGAAAGCGCAGCGCAGTGCCGCCAACGAAAGCCAGTGCCCGAAAGGCTTCCGATGCGTGGAGCGATCGCAAAATGAAGGTCTGCAGGTATTCCCGCAGCCGGTTGATTCCAAGACCGGGGTCAGTGATCCCCTTGACCAGTGCCAGCGCCTGTTCCATCAGATGCGAACCGTCCCTTCGTCGTGGTCGGCCATCACGTCGAGCCAGCGGTCGGCCGCCCTGACCAGGCGCGGGCAGGCAAAGCGGCGGGCAAACTGACGAAGGCGTTCGCCGTCGACCGATTCGATGTTCTGGTAGCGCATCTCGCCGAGGCGGGCGGCGGTCCACTCCCCCGGCGCATGATGCCAGTGGTCGAGCAGTGCCTTCTCCGGTTCGGCAACGAGGATCGTCAACGGGCCGAACTGTTCTTGCCGGTAGCCGAAGAAGGCCCGCTGCTTGATGCTGCGATACTCGAACACCCCCAGGGGATTCTCGAACACACGGGGAACCCTCGGCGTTACGCTCGTCAGGCGGACGGTTCGCTCCGGTATCAGATCGTAATGGGCTAACGCCCACAGCCCGCTCAAGTAGGACGGAGCATAAAGCAGGTGGGCAAGACCGGCCGGAATGGCGGGAGCAGCCCGGTATACGTCGGCCAGCGTGTAGATGCCGCGGCGCAACCCGATAACCTTGCCCGCCTTCATCCAGCGGGCCAGTTGCATCCGCAGGCTCTCCCGGCTTTCGTCGCTGATCTGCGCCAGAAGATGAAAGTCAAAGCACGGCAGCGTCCGGGTGAGTTGGAGCAGGGACTCAAAATTCATTCGCAAAACATATCACTAATGTATATGTTTGTAAACCATATTTCGCTCCAGCGCTTCGCCGGGACGGCGTGATCTCACGCGGGATGAACGAAGGTCTTTGGCCCTGTTCCTGTTTATGCCGGCGCCAAATCGGCATAGGGGCGCCGGAGGAGATCCCTCCGGCGTTCCCCTGCCACACCACCGTACATGCCTGCGCAATCCGGCGGCTCCGCATACGGCGGTTCGATAGTTTGAGGTTACGCGCCAAGACGGGGAACCCCCATCTTGCCAAAGTGACGAGTGGTGAGGATGGTGTTGAGCAGGTGACCGGCTGCGTTCCACCAACGTCGACGCAGCCCGTCCCGTTCTCGTTCAATCTCGATTACGAGGCACCGGCACTGCGCAAGGCACAGGGCACCGTTCTGGCCACCGTCAATCCGGCCCCCGCCCTCCAATCGATTTCGCTCAACCCGGCGTCGATTACCGTCGCCCCCGGTGCGACTTACGATCTGTCGCGCGTGGTTGTAACCGCATTGTATGACAATGGCAGTACGGCGACGATCACGACGGGAGTAACGTGGTCGGGAACAGGGATCTCGGGCACAACGTTCACCATGCCTGACCCCGCCAGTTCTAGGACACTGACTTGCTCATACTCCGAGAACGGGGGGTTCGGCGTAATCACCAGATCCGCTGGATTGTCGATCATGACCGGACAAAGGTTCACCAAAGACGCCAGTGGCATCATCACCGACAGCCAGACCAATCTGCAGTGGTTCTGCACTCGCGGTGGCGGTGACATTTCTTGGTATGACGCCGACGCATCGGCAAAGGGGCTTTCGATTGGCGGCGGCGGCTGGACCCTGGCCTCGCGCGATCAGTTGAGGGGATTGCGAGGCGAAGGTCATAGCAGCGGTTTGTTCTCACCTGATTACAGCTGGTCATCGGAGCAAGGGCCGACCTCGGCGGAGGCATGGAATGGGGATTACTCCAGGGCCTGGCTTGTCTACATCTGGGCGGAGGACGAGTTTGTTGCTCCTCGGAACGCCTACGCGGGGGGGCTTGGCCGTTCGTCCCCGCAGATAATGCGCATTCTGACCTCAAACCAATCCGACGCTACGAAACTCGAGCAAGAGGATCCCTGGCCCGAGGCCGCCCGAACTGTGGGGTACACGCGGTTGTTCCGCTGACTCTGGCCACTACCCTTCCCGCACAACGGGTGATACAATGGTGACACATTGTTGTGAGGTGCAGGTATGATTAAGACGCTCGTGAAACATGGAAACAGTTACGCGCTGGTGATCGACCGGGCGATTCTCGACCTGTTGCGAATCGAACCGCAGACGCCGCTCGATATCTCGACCGACGGCAGGTTGCTGGTCGTAGCGCCCGTCCGGGAGGCAGAAAAACGCGAGAAGTTCGAGCGAGCGCTCGACCGGGTGAACAAGAAGTTCGGATCGCTCCTCAAACGACTGGCCAAGTAAATGGAACCCGTCTTTCTCAGCCTGGATGATGTCCTCGAGATCCATCGCGATCAAATCATGCGTTACGGCGGGATGCCGGGGGTTCGCGACGTCGGCCTCCTGCAATCGGCCGTCTGCATGCCGATGGCGCAGTTCGACGGCAATTTTCTGCACCGCGATCTCTACGCCATGGCCGGCGCATACTTGTTCCATCTCGTCATGAACCATCCGTTCGTCGACGGCAACAAGCGAACCGCCGTGGTGTCGGCACTCGTATTCCTGGATCTGAATGGTCTCGATGTCATGGTCGATGATGACGCGTTCGAGAAGCTGGTTCTCGACATCATCGCAGGCAAGGTGTCGAAAGAGAAGGCCGGCAAGTTTTTCAAGCGACATTCGGGTCCGAGTCACCAAATGTAGACCCGGAAAGGCGACCGCGGCGTCACCCACATTGATCGGGGCAACGCCGCGGTCGTGTCAATACAATATCAATCATGGGAAGGGGACGCGGGTGGGGACGATGACAAAGCTCGCCACGTCACTCAACCCCATGTTGTCGGCCAAGCCACCCCACGCGTAGACCTGACCCCTATTCCGAACAGCGTCAGGTAGATAGCCGAGGTTCGGCAACGGCTCATCTACCACGGAATCTTGGCACTCAGCGCCAGCTTTTCATTGTTGACGCGCACAATCCGACTGCACTTGCCGGCCAGCATCGGCTGCAAATGGGCCCTTCACCAATCAGGGAAACGGAAGCCTCGTGGGCACCGAGATCGGGCCATCCTGACCGAGGCCAAGGATGCCGCTTGAACTCGTCCCCTCACCGCGATTGGGTCCGCACCCAACCCAAGACACTGCCGTCACGCTTGATGGCATACATGGCGTTGCGCGCCGCAGCGATCGAAACGACATCGGTCAAGAGAGGGACCTGCTGTGGCACCGTCACTCCTCCCCACGTCCACACCGTCCCGTCCGCCTTTAGACCCAAACTGGCATAGCCCATGGCAAATGTCGTAAAACCATCGAGGCGCGAGTTGCGCGTCGGATTTCTGCGATCGATGGTGGTTGCGTCACCGAGCTGCCCACCACCGTTAGAGCCCCAAACCCATGTTGCCCCGTCGCTGGTCCGGGCAATTTTGCTAAAATCACCGAACAAGGCCGTCACACCGGAGATGGTCGTCAGTTTGACCCCGTTTTCATAGACGTATCCGTCGTCGGTAAGTGCCCACATGTTGCCGAACCGGGCTACCTGCAACCCAGAAAACGCCGCCCAGTTGCTCGCACCTGGTTCGAGCGGGCGAATCGTCCCATCGGCTTTCCGGATGACCTGTGAGTTCAGGAAATGCTCGCCGGCGGCCAGAGTCATGTCGGCGCCATAGTACCAAACGTTGGCGCCGCTGGACGTATCAAAAATGACCTCCCGGCGGCGGATAGGGTTCGGGGTCGTGGTCCGGGGCGGGACTCCCTCATCCCAGTTGCCCCAGCGCCAGACGGACCCGTCGGTCAGAACGACGGTCGTGTCACGCTGCCCGACGACGACGTCACGAGCCGGGCCGGCGAGGTTGATTCGATGAGGCGTCGACACCACCAACGTGTCGATGTCTGCCCCCGCAGAACACTCTTCGTTCTGCCCCCACGCCCACACCGACCCGTCTTCCGCCAAGGCCACGGCAAAATTACCGAGGGACATGTGTACGCTCTTGATGCGGGTTGTTGACGTGATGGCCCCCTTCACCGAAATCGGCACCGGAACCGACAACCTGACCGCGCCCGCATTGTCGACGGCCTTCGCTGTGATTGTGTGGGAGCCGGGATAAGCCGTGTTCCACGAGTAGCCCCACGGGCCCGCCAGCGCATTGCCGAGAAACTCGCCGTCGGCGTAATACGCCACGCGGGTAATCTTCCCGCCATCGTCATCGCGCACGTCGACCGAAATCGGGATCGCCTCGCCCTGCGTAAACACAGCATTGGGTGCGGGAGACAGAATCGAGACAACAGGCGGTCTGTTCGAAGAAATCGTCATCGGTTGGCCGATGATCGCACCCGTGTCGACGTCGACCTTGAAGTATTTACGTTGTGCAGACACAGTATCGAAAATCGAACACACCAGGGTTTTCGCATCATCGAAAGCCACGTTGATGACTCCGTTGTACACGACGGTCTCGCCACCCGGCAGATCTGTGAAGTAGCGCGCCCACTTCAACTTCGGGTCGTCAGTTTCGCCCAACGTGACGCGGCTCTTGGCATCGTTCTCGCCATCCCAGCGGAACAAGACCGGCACGTTGTTGAGATCTTTGTTGGTACCCCCGATGATCAACGACTGATCGCCCAGCGTCAGCGACGGGAAACACTCGCCCCGGTTAATGAAGGTGCCCTTGCGCACCCCGGTCACGGGGTCGAGTTTACTGACAATGAACCGCTCGTGAGCAAAACTGTTGTCGCCCGAGACATAGGCAAACCCATCGACACCCTGCCTCACTACGTCGCGGAAGCGGAAATCGGTGAGTGGGTAGGTCCAGAACGACATGCCGGCCCAGAATTCGGTCGGCAACCGCGACCACGCGGCACCGGTCGACGGCGTCGCCAGCAGGCGGGCACTGTCGTCGGTGATGTACAGGCCGACAAGCGTCGATGGCCGATAGGTCTTGACCAGATAGTTGGTGAGACCCGTCACGGCCCCCTTCTCGTCGCTTGTACCCGACGCGTTGCTGAGCATGCGGGAGGCCACCTGCCCCTTGAGGTCCTCCGGCATCACCTTCACCGTGTCCGTCGACTTGAGCACGTTCTCGATAACCTGGGCAATGATGTCCTGTTTCAGACCCGACGCCGTCGGGTTGACATACATTGCATTGACGCCGTCTTTCAGATCTTCGGACCCATGAAAACGATCCAGATTGTAGATTTTGCCACCGTTGACCTGGATCTGAGCCGAGACCGGCCCCTTTTCGAGTTCGGTAAACGAGACTTCCGCCGTGCCATCGGCAGCGACCGGAAACGTCCGTTCCTGCTTCCAGAACTGCCGCAACGAACCGGAACCCCGGTCGGAGACACGTCCGATGCCCTTGAGAATGACCTTGACGGTGGTCGTGGCAACTGCGGTCGTGTCGGTCGCCGTCCCCATGGCGACGGCCCGCACCGAAGCAGGAAGGTCAGCGGCCCAGGCAACATCGCTTGCCGCGGGGCGCACGCTGAACCGCGTGGTTCAGCCGTCGTCGGGGGTGACCTTCAGAACCATGCGAACGGCCGACCGGCCCGCACTGGCAGACGCACCATTGCCTGGTGCGACGGCATTGAGGCCTTGCGCAAGCTCGGTGTTCGAACAACCGACCAGCGACCACGAGCACAACGTAACGGCGACGGCGAGCAGAGCGATGATGATTGAGCGACCCATGCGACAGATCCTCCCGCGGCGATATCCCGTGCCGCCTGCGCGGCCGGCGACGCAACGAAACTCTACCACGGGGGGGTGCCGTTCTCAACCCCCGCCGAATCACCGTTCTCGCGATCTCCGGAAGACCGTTCCCAGATTTGCCAGGCGCGCGCCGAGGCGATCCACGACGAGTTCATCGATGGCGGCCCGTGTTGCCCACCAGTCGCATGAACTGCTGCACGCGCATTACACCAAGCGCGGTAACAAGATCGTGTAAATACGTTCTGTTGTCGGGGCGCACCGCCGTGCGCCCCGACAACCAGTCGCAACACGGCCCCGTGCACCATCCACAGGCGAGGCGAGTGTCACGGTTGCTGATGACGCGTTCGAGAAGCTGGTTCTCGACATCATCGCAGGCAAGGCGGCGAAAGAGAAAGCCGGCAGGCTCCTCGAGCGACCCTCGGGTCCAGGCCACAACCGGTGGCCAGTGCAGACTGGACCACGCCCAGGGGCCAACCGTCAGACATCGATCGTCTGGTTGCAACCAATGTATTCGAAACGCCGATATTGTTGTTTTCAAGCACACTTGATTGGCAATAAGTTTTGCATTAAATATAGTTTTCTTGCCATATATTTTGCATTAACGCAGACACTGTGGTATTGTGGCGCCATGCTCAGCCGCTCACTCGAGTCGCCCATCATCGAAGACCTGCACGAGAAGATGGTCTTCTTGGGCGGGCCACGCCAGGTCGGCAAGACGACGCTGGCGAAGAGCCTTGTCGCGACGCACTTCGCCCATGCCCAGTATCTCACCTGGGATTCGCGCGACGACCGACGCGCGATTTTCGCCGAACGATTCGTGCCCGGAGCCAACCTGCTCATCTTCGACGAACTGCACAAGGCCAAGGGTTGGAAGACCCACATCAAGGGCATCTTCGACAAGCACCGCGACTCGGTCAGCATCCTGGTGACCGGCAGCGCGCGGTTGTCGGTCTATCGCCGGGGTGGCGACTCGCTGCAAGGCCGGTATCATTACCATGTATTGCACCCCCTGTCGGTCGCCGAGATGATCGGGCGGCCGCCTGTCTCAGAACCGGGTGGCATACTCGACATCCCGCGCGAAAACACTGCCGCTGACGGGGCACTGGGCGACCTGTTGCGCTTCGGCGGCTTCCCCGAGCCACTGTCGAAGCAGAACGAGCGCTTCTGGCGACGTTGGCGCAACGAGCGGGTCGAGCGGGTGGTGCGCGAAGATGTCCGTGACCTGTCATCGGTGCGCGACCTGTCATTGATCCAGTTGCTGGTCGACGAATTGCCACGCCGGGTCGGCTCGCTGCTGTCAATCAACGCGCTGCGCGAAGACCTGGGCGTCGCCCACCGCTCCGTCTCGACTTGGCTCAACCTGCTCGACTCGCTCTATTATTCATATCGTATTGCTCCGTTGGCCGGCCCACGCATCAAGTCGTTGCGAAAAGAAGGCAAACTCTACCTATGGGACTGGTCCGACATCGACGACCCGGGCGCGCGACTCGAGAACCTGGTGGCCAACCATCTGCTCAAGTTCTGCGATTTCCTCAATTACGTCCATGGCTGGAAAACGACCCTGCATTTCCTGCGCGACCAGGAAGGCCGCGAGGTCGATTTCGCCGTCACCTCGCACGGCAGGCCGTGGTTTGCCGTCGAGGTGAAATCGTCGGCCCGCGCGGGCAAACACCTGCGTTACTTCGGCGAACGGCTTGGGTTCTCGCAACTCTACCTCGTCACCCCCGAAGCCAAGACCGATTACGTCAGCAACGGCGTGCGCACGGTCTCGCTGGCCAGGTTTCTGGCTGGGTTGGCTTGAGCCGCCAATACTGCATCGACGCGGCCACTCCGGCCCGCAAGCCTCACCGAACCGCGCTCCCAAAAAAATCGGCTGTAACACCCCACCCGCCTGGAGCGTCACCTAGGCAGAAACTCAACTTCTTCAGCTTTCCGCACAGCCATTGACCTTGTGAACAAGCAGACCTTGAAAGGAAACAGACCATGCGCACACTGATGATGGCGGCCTGGTGCCTTTGGATGATCGTGTCGAACACGACCGGCGGTGCGTTGCTTTCATCGGAAGGCGGCACCCTCGTTCTCGCCGCGGCCCGGGTGGCCGGCACCGAGAACGAGGACGACACCGGCAGCGCCGCCACCCCGGCAGCCGCGGGCAGCAGCCTCGACGCCAGCAATCGGCTCGCGGCCGCCGCGAACGGCTTCATCGGCACGGTCTCGCGCAACGTTCCCGGCACCAACAAGGGCCGGTTGGCCTGCGCCTGGGCGGTTTCACAGATGCTCAAGAAGGCCGGCCTGATCAACGGTTCCGATGCGTCGAACAGCGTCGACACGCTGATTTCCACGCTCAAGAAGAAGGGCTGGAAAGAGGTCGCCATCGACCCCGATACGATGCGGCCCGGTGACGTCATCAAATGGATGGGCAAGAAGAAGGGTTCGGGCGAGTCGTTCCGCCATATCGGCGTGTATTGGGGCAACCGCCAGGCGATCTCGAACAGTTCGGCCGACGGCAAGACCACCGATCCGCACGACTGGCAGGGTCGCATCAAGGGGATGAAGGTGGTCATGGTCCTGCGCGCCCCGGGCAACTGAGAAAGGGAACGCACCGCATGTGCCTGACCCCGATCGATCTGTATGCCGAGGTTTCTGCCCAACACTCTACCGAAGCGCAGCGGCCACACAGCAACGAGGCGTCACCCGCCCTCGTGACATTGATTGCCAAACTGAAAAAACGGCAATCCCGCCAGGTTCCTGACGCTTCCTGACCGTAGACCATCCTGCACCGCCCGGTCCCTGGACCGGGCGGTCTGTTCTTTCTGGGGCCTCCGGGTACCGGGCCGGCCCACCCCCTGTCGGATCGGCACCCGCCCGCGCACGATGCGCGCAGTGTCCTGGGCCGCCGGCGGCCGTTGGCCTATGAATGGGGCAACGGGGTCCTCCGGAACAACCGTGTTGCCGAGCACGGAATTCGGCACGCCAACATCCCGCTTGCCCTGGTTTGCCCTGGCCGGGTTGGGCACGCGTTTTTATTTTGAGGTATACTGGCCCCGGTCGGCACCTGGTGAAACCGATCTGTTTTTTTGCGTCAGTCAAGGATGTGGATGGTGGTAACAATGCAGTTGTCCCGTCGATGGTTGGTTCTCGTTCTCTTGAGCGTGTGTGTCATCAGTGCAGGATGCCGCTTGTGGTCTCCTTCGACCGTCAGAGACGCAATGAGCGAACAACCGACGGCAGGAACCGCCGGGGTTCACTTCGCGATCGCACTCGACGATGCGCGCGCAGAGACGGTCGTGCCGACGATCCGCACCACCGGCAAAACCGCGGCCCAGGTCACCTTTCGCGTTCTGTCGCTCACCCCGTCCGATCCGTCCACCCGTTTTGCTGTGCAACAACAGGTGGTAACCGCCGACAGTGAAGGCCTGGCCAGCGCAACGTTTTCGGCAGTGCCGATCTCCACCACCATTGGCCAGATCCATGTCGAGGGTGGCGCCATCAGCGGCTACACCGATTTTCATGGAACCATGGACCTGGTGGCGGGGTCGAATCGTCTCGTGGTTGTTCCCACCGGCACGGGCGGCCGGCGCGATCTCGCCGCGCACGCCGTCGAAACCGTGGCCCTGTCATCGTCGCTTGTGCAACGCATCACGACGACCTTCGCGACCGCCGTGGACGCAGCCATCGCCGCCATCGCCACCGGCAGCGCATTTGCCCAGGAAGCCGCGGTCACCGCAGCGCTCGGCGTTCTGCCATCATCGGCCTGGACCACCGTAGCGACCAACGCCGACACCACGAGTCTTTCCGGTCCGGGTTGGACCACCACCCCGGCGACCTTCTGGCTCGGGGCGGTCACGCCGTGGCCGGAACTGACCGGCGCCCGTTTCGCCCAGGTGTTGCGCCCGGGCGTCGATGGTTATGCGCTCGTTTTAGGCACCCATGCCCAGTTTCCGCTCGACCAGGTGGCCGCGCGCGTTGACGCCGGCACAGGCCGGCGGGCCGGGTTCGTGCAGTGGCCCGGTGAGATCTCGACAGCCATGCAACTCGGCGACGGTTCCTGGATCCTCGGCGGCTACCATTCAAACCATCAGGGTCCTTTCGTCTGCCGATGGGGCGGGACGGCCGACGCCTCGGCCGGCACCTCGACTTCACCGACCACGTCAGGATTGCTGTGGCCACGGGCGATCACCGATCTGCCGAACACGGGCGGAACGGCGCGGCCGACCGTCAGCGCCATTCGTCTCGACCTTGGGCCGACCGCGCAAACCACCGACGATACTCTGGTTATTACGGTATTATTACCTGACGCCCGCACCCGCCGGATGTACCGCCTCAACCTCAACGACGGCACTGGTGCTGCCGTGGTGGCGGGAACCTGGCCGCAGGTCGCCCTGACGAGTCCGGCCTCGGGAAGCACCTTTTTCGCCGGCGAATCGATCCTGCTCACCGCCACCGCCAGTGTCGCGGTCGGGACCATCGACCGCGTCGAGTTCTACGATCGGGGCGTGCTGCTGGGCTCCGTTGCCCAAGCCCCCTACACGCTAAGTATCGTCGGCAGTGCCGGCGCCCACCTGTATTCGGCGTTGGCCATCACCGCGGCGGGTCACAGCAACACCACCAACGGGCTGCCGGTCACGATCAACACCTGGGCAGTGGGCGAGGTGCGCAGCTTCGCGTTCAGCAGCGGGCGACTCGATCTGTTGTTGCCGACGGTCGCCGGAACGGAGCAATACGGTGTAGTGCTCAGCGCGTTGAATCCGACTGCCGGCAACTACGCATTTCAGGGTTCGAGCGGCTCGGGAACCACCGTGGTGCTTGCCGCCAACCGCGCAAATCGAAAGGCCGCCGACGCCGTGCAGCATCGCGCCTGGACCGTCGATCGCTGGCAGGTGGCAGCGAGCAACCGCCGCATCGCGGACCGCCGCATCGCGGGTCGCCGCATCGCGGACCGCCGCATGGGCCACCAACCGTCGGGTCCACTGCCGTCGCGAGGTACGATTCGGGCGGGGGTCACACCGCGCACCAACGAGACGGTCGGCATGACGGTGCCGCTGTATTCCTGGGCCGGCATCGACAACGCTGGCGTTGCCACCTACACCACGCGCCAGGCCCGCATCGAGCGCATCGGCACCCATTCGAAGATCCTGGTCGACACCGCAGCGCTCTCTGGAACCTACGCCATGTCGGCTGCCGATCTCGACTTCCTGATGACAACGTTTGATTCCGTAGCCTACCCGCTGATCATCGAGTATTACGCCGGCAGTTTCGGTTCGATGCCGGGCATCTACGACATCGACTCCGATGGGCGGGTGGCGATCTTCTTCTCACCCATCTGCAACGGCCAGAACCTGGGGGGCTACGTGTTGGGCGGGTTGTTCGATTCGGTC
>CAZADH010000099.1:0-19150 GCA_964483805.1 uncultured bacterium | reverse complement strand
CACAGTATGACAGCGAGCGCGCTGGCGAGAACCAAGCCGAGGTGCAGCGAACGCCTATTAGCCGTTTTCCATGCCGTACTCCGGGACGGTGAAAAATGCGGTATAATGTGGTTGGGAAATAGGTTACGCAGTGTTTGGGGCCGCTTTAGGGCGAAAGGAAACACGCACATGGCCATAGACAAAGACAAACGTGCGCTACCGCCCAGGTTCGTGTTGACCAATGATAGAGCAAAAACGCCGCATTCAAATACGGCCGCTCCGCGCACCGCCGGCGGCGCGAAGCCACCGCGAGAAACGAACCCACCGCGGAGGATCGAAAAACCCAAACTCCTCGACCAGGTGCGCGAAGCCGTTCGCGTCCGCCACTACAGCATGCGCACCGAAGAAGCCTATGTCGGCTGGATTCGCCGCTTCGTCGTCTTCCATGACCTCAAACACCCCATCGAAATGGCAGAAGACGAAATCCGCGAATACATCTCCCACCTCGCCCTCGAAGACAACGTCTCGCCAGCCACCCAAAACCAAGCACTCGCCGCCATCCTGTTCCTCTATAAATGCGTGCTCAACAAACCGCTCGATCGCATCGACGAAATCGTCCGTGCCAAAGAAAAACGCCGGTTGCCCGTCGTCTTCACACGCGACGAAGTCGCCCGCATCCTCGCCCACCTCGACGGACGGTTCTGGCTCATGGGCAACCTCCTCTACGGCGCCGGCCTCCGCCTCTCCGAAGTCATTCAGTTGCGCATCAAAGATGTCGACCTCACCAATAACCAAATCATCGTTCGGTGCGGCAAAGGCGGCAAAGACCGCGTCACCATGCTCCCGGCAACGGTGAAGGAACCACTCCGCGCCCACCTCGTGCGCGTCGCCGCCCGCCACAAAGAAGACCTCGCCGAAGGATTCGGCCGCGTGCATCTCCCGTATGCACTTGACCGCAAACTCCCGAATGCCAACAGTGAACTGGCCTGGCAATACGTGTTTCCCACCAGCCATCGGTCGGTCGATCCACGCTCCGGTAACGAACAACGTCACCACGTCAACCCTTCGACACTGCAACGCGCGGTCAAAGACGCCATCCGCCGCGCCGGGGTCAACAAACCCGGAAGCTGTCACACCCTCCGCCACTCCTTCGCCACCCACCTGCTCGAAGCCGGTTACGATATCCGCACCATCCAAGACCTGCTCGGACACGTCGATGTCGCCACCACCATGATCTATACCCACGTGCTCAACAAAGGCGGACGCGGCGTCGTCAGCCCCCTCGACAACCTGCCGCAGGCACCCGGCATCCCACAACCGACCACCGAGACTGCCAACAACGACTGGGTCGATGTCCGCGACGAACGAGGCCGCCTGTCATGATCCCGTGCGCCCAAGATGAAACACTGATTCTCGAAGTGATCCACGGCAGCCAGGCATTCGGCCTCAGCGGACCGAACTCAGACGTTGACCTCAAAGGCGTCGTTGTCGGCCCACCCACCCACTACGGCGGATTCCTGCCAGCACCCGAACAAGTCCAATTGACGAAAGACCATACACGGTATGACATTCGCAAGTTCTTCCGCCTCGCCGTCGATGCCAATCCGACCGCACTCGAAATGCTCTGGGCCCCGGCCCACTGTTGCCAGACCGTCACCGAAGCCGGCCAGGAACTGATCTCGGCCCGCGCGCTCTTCCTTTCGCGGCGCGTTGCCGACAGCTTCGGCAACTACGCGATTTCTCCACTGCGCCGGATCAAAACCCACCGCCGCTGGTTGCTGCATCCACCGAAAACCGAACCCACCCGCGCCGCGTTCGGTCTGCCCGAACGCACCGTCATCCCCCAAGACCAGATGGGTGCCGCCGACGCCCTTGAACTGCGCGGAGACCTGTCCGATGACATGCTGTCGCCCAACTTCCTCGCCATCCTCGACCGCGAACGCCAATACCGCGCCGCCCGTCGCGAGTGGACGCAGTTCCACGCCTGGAAACGCGACCGCAACCCCGCGCGCGCCCAACTCGAAGCGCAATTTGGCTACGACACCAAACACGCCCAGCACCTCGTGCGACTCCTGCGCATGAGCCTCGAGATTCTCAAAGAGGGTACCGTCCTCGTCGAGCGCCCCGACCGCGACGAACTGCTCGCGATCAAACGCGGTGCCTGGCCGTTCGATCGCCTTGTCCAACAAGCCGAAGAAATGAGCGAGAAGATCGAAGCCGCGCGCCTCGCCAGCACCCTCCCCGAGACGCCGGACCGCGAACGCCTCAATACATTGTGTTCACGAATCGTCTCGATCGTGAGATACCGCTATGAAGACTGATTCACTCATCGCCATCGGTCGACGGTTTGTCGAACGCCAGGGCACACCCGGACGCACTATCGTTTGCGCCCTCACCGGTAGCCACTTCTATGGGTTCCCGGCCCCCGACAGCGACCTCGACCTCAAAGCCATCCACGTTGCTCCAACCCGCTTGGTGCTCGGACTGTTTCGCCCCAGTCCCACCATCGACGCAGAAGCCCCTGAAGATGAAATCCTGTGTGACTACACCTCCAACGAAGCCGAACAGGCTCTCCGACTGCTCATGCGTGGCAACGGCAACATGCTCGAACGCATCTTCTCACCGCATCAATTGTATGACACTCCCGAATTGCGCCAACTGCAAGACCTTGCTCCAGCCTACCGGTCCCGCCTGGCCCACCGCCACTACGCCGGGTTCTTTCGTCAGGTCTGCACGCAGCACGAAAAGGACGGCGATCGCCGCGTGAAACCGCTGCTCTACGCCTACCGCGTCGCGCTCACCGGGGTCCATTTTCTCCTGACCGGAGACATTGTCGGCGACGTCACCATCCTCGCACCGTTGTACGGTTTTCCCGAAGTGTTCCCGTTGGTCGACCTCTATCAGGCCACATCAGAAAAGAATTCCCTCAGCTCCGACGACGATGCACACCACCGCGCAGTCTGGACCCGCCTCGAGGCCAAATTGACGTGGGCGCATGAACACAGCGTATTGCCCGAACAACCTGCAGACCCGGGCGCCTGCTCTGAATGGCTTATCGCCCTGCGTTGTCGCGACTTCGTACCCCGCTGAAACCACGGCTCAGCCCGGCCGGGCAACGACGTAGTCGACCAGTGTTTCGAAATACTCGGTATTCGCGTCGAACACTTCTCGATAAACCACGCCCTCGCGACTGTCCGCTCGGTCGATGGCCAGAATCCCGTCGAGATGGTCGATCTCGTGTTGCAGCAGCTCAGACTCGGCCCTGCTCATTTTCGACCACGTGTGCGGCTGTCCGACCTCGTCGAGATACTCGACCGTGATCGATGTCGATCGACGCACCTTCACCAGCAGGTGCGGAAAACACATGCAGTCGTCCCACATCGTGAACGACTCGCCGCTGTGCGCAGTGACCTTGGGGTTGATCAACGTCCGCATGCCCTCGTCGAGCTTCACACAGATGAACCGCTTCGCGATGCCAATCTGTGGTGCGGCAATGCCACGCCCGAGCCCGTGTTTCTCGCGAAACTCTTCGAGGGTCGCCACCAGCCGGCGTGCCTCGTCCTGAAACCTGGGGTCCGCCACGTTGTCGACAACGGTGCACTCCCGCCGCAACTTCGGATCTCCCAACAACAATACTCGATCGGCCATCGTGGACCTCCCGGTTGTCATATCCAATATTGCTCAACGACCCATGCCCCGCGCGCAGGTCTGCTCGTCGCCCAACACAACATGCACCCAGTCTGCAACTGAGTGCGCTCGGGGCGCCACCGCCCTCCCAGGCGGCGATGGGCCCTCTATATCATCGACCAGCCCGACCTGATCCCGAACCGCCGTTCCTCCACGCCGTTGGTTGCTCGCGAAACACCGACCCCGTGACACCGGGACCGTCCACGCGTTATGATTTTATTCATGCCGATCCCCAACAACGCGCGCGCATCCGCCGAACCCCGCGCCCTTCCAGCCGGATACTACCTCGAACATTTCACGACCATGCTCGATATTGTCGCTGCCCGCTACGGCGACCTGCTGACCGACTCCGAACGCGAGTTTCTATCGAATTTCGCTGCGCTCTCACTTCCTGCCCGGCGCCTCTATGTCCGCCTGTCGTCACGACGGGGCCCCGCTTTCCGCAGCGATCGCATCGAGTATAGCGAGATCGGCCCGATCGACCCGCCCGCGAACGAACTCGCGACCCGAAACCTGCTGACCATCAATGCGACTGAGTATCTCGCCGACGCATTTGTATTGCTGACGGTCGCCGAATTGAAGACGCTCGCCGCGGAACACACGCTCAAATTGTCGAACCACGCCCGCAAAGACGCCCTTGCCGAAGCAATTCTTGCCGCACTGACGCCCGAGCAATTGTCAACCGCACTGCGTCGCAGATTCCAATGGTTTGCCCCAATGTGCCAGGACGCCCTCCGCGTCTTCCGATTGCTGTTCTTCGGCACCGACACCCCCGATCTTTCGGCATTCGTCCTGCATGACCTTGGGATGATGCGGTTCGAGCCGTATCCGCTCGAGAGTACACTTCGGTCGTTCGCAACCCGCAGCGAGATCGATGCCGCCCTCGCCCTGCGGGATCTGGGTGACGTGTTGTTTGTATTGCTGTCGGAACCTGTGCCCGATGAAACCACCCGAGCCCATGAAGTGTTGCGCCTCTTCGCGGCGCTGCCACCAGACAGTTCTCAGCCACTGTTGCTGCGACGGCGGCGGCGCTTTCTCGCCGAGATCGGCCGCTACTGGGAACGCCAAGGCGAGACGGCCAGAGCGCTCGCCGCGTACAGCGACCCCGCGACCTTCCCCGCTCGCGATCGTCGCGCTCGTTTGCTGGCAAAACACGGGGATGTGCCCGCGGCGACCGAGTTGTGCGAACAGATTCTCGCCGCACCACGCGACCCCGCTGAAGAAGAGGCGGCAGAGTCGCTGCGCCGCCGCCTGATGTCGGAGCGAAAACGGTATCTGCGACCCGTGCCGCCGACAACCTGCATCACCCTGCCCGGACCGACGGCTGAACGTGTCGAGGCGCGCGCTCTTGCGGCGATGCATGCCCTTGGATGGCAGGGGTTCGCGGCCGAGAACCGCTTTTGGATGGCCATGTTTGGCCTGGTCATGTGGCACGAGATCTTTGCCCCGGTACCTCGTGCGTTCGGACACCCGTTTCAAATGGCGCCGAACGACCTGTTCAGTGCCGAGTTTCGACCCGCGCGCGAAGAGGCCGTTGTTCGCCGTCTCGAGCGCCTGCGCACGGCAGACCCGTTGACGCCGGCGGGCGGCGTCGTGGCCCGGCCAGGTTGGCGTGAAGAGATATTGACGGTGTATGACACCCGCCATGGCACGGCGAACGCCCTGGTCGACTGGACTGCGGTCTCGCGGGACCAGGTTGCCGCTGCACTTCAGGTCGTGCCGCCGGCGCATCTCGCGGCGATCTGCGAGCGCATCAGTCGGAACCCCGGTGGTTTCTGTTCCGGTTTTCCGGATCTGTTTCTCTGGCGCGCCGACGGTGATCTCGCCTCGCCGAGTGCCAGCCGGACCTACCTTCTTGCCGAGGTCAAGAGCCCCGGCGATCGCGTCCAAGACAATCAGCGCAGTTGGTTCCGCTTTTTCGCATCCCACGGGATTCCGCACTGTGTCACGCAGGTGCAATACAACACACGCGAGGATGCCGCGGCGGATGCGGAACCGTGATCGGAGCGGCGAACCCGTTGATCAGCCGTGGCCCCAGAACGTTGCCAGTGCGTTGGTGAGGGCGGCTTTGCCGGCCACACTGCGCGCATGCGCCCACTCGGGCGGAAACAGCGAGCGGTAGTCGCGTTGGGTGAACCGTTCGTCGAGCAGCAGTACCACACCACGGTCGCGCTCGGTGCGAATCACCCGGCCGGCGGCCTGCATGACACGGTTCATCCCGGGGTACCGGTATGCGAAGGCGAATCCGGCGTTTGCCTGTTTCTCGAAGTAATCGCGAATCAACTCCCGCTCGAGACAGATCTGCGGCAAACCCACCCCGACCACGATGGCCCCGATCAGGCGCGTCCCGCGCAGATCGATGCCCTCGCCAAAAATGCCACCCATGACCGCGAAACCGAGAAGCGGAGCATCGGTCTCTGCGGCAAACGCGTCGAGAAACCGGTCCCGGTCCTCTTCGCTCATCCCCGGTTCCTGTTCCCGTGTCGGCCACTCGGGGTACAAGATCGTAAACACATCACGCACCGCCCGCATGTATTTGTATGACGGAAAATAGGCGATGTAGTTGCCTGGCCGCGCCTGCATCGTGATCTGCAGTATCTCCGCGATCGTCTCGTGGCTGCTGTCACGCGTCCGGTAGGTGGTGCGAACGCCCGGCAGCACGAACAACCCCAGTTGCGCTGCCGCGAACGGCGAGCGCAGCGCGAGGACCCGGTCACCGGTCGACGGTCCCGCCGGCGACCCCGCAACACCGCCCAGAATATGCACGAAGTATTGCATCGGCAGAAGCGTGGCCGAGAAGAATACCACGCTCCGCGCCCGGGTGAGCGCTTCACCAAGCAGGGCCGAAGGGTCGACACAGAACAGCTCGAGCCGAGCATCTCGAGCCGGCCAGTCGAAGTAGGTGACGAACCGCTCATCGCACGTCTCGGTCACGCGCAAAAAGGCATGGACCTTGAAGAAGAGCGCGAGCAGAGCGTCACGCGGTGCGGACGGCTCAGCGTCGGCCAACACCTTGTCGGCGGCCTTCAGAAAACGGCGCAGCGCGGCGATGAGTTCCTCGGGTGGCGCGGTCCCGAGCAGCGCCGGGGGTGAATCGGTGAAGTCGGTCATGCCCCGACCCGGACCGAACCATGGGCGAAAATCAGCCAAGACCTCGGTCGTTGCCGTCGATGCGACGTCGGGCGTCGACTCGGCGTCCACCACGGGACGGTCGTTTGCGGCCGGCGCATTCCGGGGCACGTCCGCCTCCGGAAGAAGCGGGACGGCATGTTGCGCTGCGCGCCGAAACCACGGGGTGATCTTGCCGATTGCACGGGCCGCGCCGGGGAAGGGTCCCTTGATCAGCTTGCGGGTATCGGCGAAATCAGACAGGAGGAGTTCGGCCGAGAACATTTCACGGGCGCGGTCCGGCAGATTGTGCGCCTCGTCGACGAGAAACGTATAGGCATCCGTCGGAGGCTCGAAGAACCGTCGCAGATAGACACGTGGGTCGAATGCGTAATTGTAGTCGGCGATGATCACATCAGCAAAAAGACTTGCAAACAGGGCGAACTCGAACGGGCATACCCGGTGTGCCTGCGCGACCGCCTCGATGGTCGAACGGTCGAAACGATCGTGCTCGAACAACGCCGATAGCGCCGGTCGCACGCGATCGAAATAGCCGCGTGCGTGCTCGCAGGCTTCGGGGCGGCAGTCGGGGCGCTCGAGAAAGCAGATCTTCTCTTTGGCGGTCAAGGTGAGCACCTTCGCGCGCAGGCCGCTCGCAGCAAGATTTACGAGGGTATCCTGGGCGACGGTTCGCCCCACGGTCTTTGCCGTCAAATAGAAGATCTTGGCGATCTTGCCCTGGCCAAGAGCCTTGAGCGCCGGGAAAACCGTGGCGACCGTCTTGCCGATTCCCGTCGGCGCCTGGGCGAACAACCTGCTTTCACCGGCGATCGCGCGGTACACCGCCACGGCGAACTCGCGCTGCCCGGCGCGGTAGTTCTCAAAGGGAAACGCCAGTTGCTTGATGGTGGTGTCGCGATGTGCCTGCCACGCTTGCAGCGTGCACGCCCACTCGAGGTAGTCGGTGACGGTGGCGTTGAAGAACGCCTCGAGTTCTGTACGCGTGAAGCCACGTCGGATCTCGAGGGTCTCCTGGGTATCGATGTGTAAATATGTGAGCTGTATGTCAATGGAGTCGCAGTGTTCCTGGGTCGCCAGCATGAAACCGTACACCTTGGCCTGGGCCCAATGCACCGGCTGATTATCGGCCGAGATCTCGACGAGCGGCACTATGGTCGTCTTGATCTCGTCGAGCGTGATGCCTGAATCCTCGCGCCAGACCCCATCGATGCGGCCGCCGATTTGCAGGGTCAGGGTCGGCGTAGCATGCGTGTAGGCAACGGCAACCTCCGCCTCGTATGACGCGGGCCGGGACTTCTGGATCTTCTGATGGCCGCGGGTGCCGGCGACCGCACGATTGACCCCAACGTAGGTCGATCGCAGATCCCCTGACTGCCAGACGAACTCGACGAGGTCGCGCACCGCAACTTTGATCGTGTTGGGGTTGGTGGCGTCGTTTGGCGATTGTCCGGGTTCTCGGGTCTCGGTACTCATGATGATGGAGCGCATCCTACCGCGTCGCGGCCTCGGTGCCAATCCGATTGCGACGCCGATTGCGATGCCGATCGGTTGCGTCTATGATGGGCCTGAATGCCAGGGGGTAACAAACATGCGACGAATCGCGTGGTCCGGTGTAGTGTGTGATGTATTGCTTATGTGTTGCCTTGTCGCCGTTGTCGTCACCACAACCGCTCGTGCCCAAGAGGTGTGCGAAAACGTCTCGCCGCGACTGCCGACGATCGGCGACGGTCGGACTCCGTACATCGTCCTTCGCACCACGTCGGCAACCAGGTTCAGGCACGTCGGCGGTCGCCGCTGGTCGTGTCGTGGCCTCGCGGTGACAGTCGTGCGAGATCGCAAGGTTTCCCAAGCCCGGGCCAGGGAGTGATATAATTGAAGCGATTATGTTGGCCCATGTGGGCAACTGGTGTGAATAGACGTAAGAACGAAGCACCGTTTGCGTGAAAATCTGGGGCACGGCGTGCCTGAACGGAGAAACCGAAAACCATGATTCTCAGAGGCAGCACAATCGTCGTGGGTGTCGTGTTCTTGGTGGTTGTCGCGGGGTTCGCCTCGGCCTGGGCCGACAGCGAGCGGTACCAGTTTCCGAAGATCGTCAACGTCACCCTGCAACCGAAAGACGCGAGTGTGCCGCCGGCTTCGGCGACGGAGTGGGTCGCCGAGATCAAGGCGTGCGTCGGCCCGATCAAGAATCTCGAGATCTTTGCCGATTCGTCGCCCGATGTGCAGGTGTCGACAGCCACAACCAAGATACCGTTACTTGCCGAAGGCGAAACCCATCGCGCCGAGTATGCGATTTCGCGCGTCGATTGTCGGGCCGTCGCCGGCGAACTGGGCACGTGGTTGCGCGTCGGCGTTCGGTTTCACCCCGACTACGCGAAACTGGGAGCGGCTGTCAACAACCCCGCGTCGTATCCGATTGCCGCCGAGCGTCAACGTCTGATCGACGCGGTCACCGCCAATGAAAAAGACAATGCCCAGATGAGCGAAGCAGCGCGGGTGTTCCCCGATCATCCCGAACTGGCACCCCGCTGAGCGCGCACACGAAGGAGAACGTCATGACCAGTTTGCGACAACGTGCTCTGGTTCTCGCCTCGGTGTTGGTGGTCGCTATCCTGTGCGTGTCGGCGACACCGGCTCTCGCGCAGAGTGAGACCACCTTCGTCTACGAGGTCGTGAAGCGGTATTGCAAAGGCAACGATGTGCAGAAGTTGCTGACTCCGGGTGACGGCGTCGAAGATGCCGGTGACGGCATCCATGCATACATTGTAAAGAAAGTCACGGTGCGCGACGAGGCGCATCTGCTCGCACTGATGGGCGTGTCTGATCCGTCGCGGTTGAGCGACACCCAGAAAGGTCTGTTGGCGTCGTATCGCACGGCCAACAGCGAGGCGCTGCACTCGCTCGAGCAATACGCGCCCCCCGGCAAGCGGACGCTGACCGTGAAACTTGTCGACACCAGCGCCTGCACCGATACCACGAAGTTCCCGAATGTCCGTGAGGATTTCTGGCCAAAGGCCGAGCGGTGGGTGAATTCGACGAGCGGCGGCAAGGTGAATGCCGATTACACGATCACCGTCAGCGGTGTCGATGTCGCGGGATTTGGCGCGCAGGCGGCAACCGAGATGAAATACACCATGGCCCATGAGTTCGGGCACACGCTCGCACTGACCGCCGTCGAGGCCAACCCGTATGGTCCCGACGGGCATCACTGGAACAACGAGGTGATCACTGAGCGGGCCGCGTTTTCCGAGGGCTGGGCGAACTTCATTACCATGCAGTTGTATCCCGAACGTGTGCGCACGTTCCGCAGTTCGCTGTCGCGGGTCCGCGTCGAGACGCCGCAAGGATACAAATTCTTCGAGCCGACCGATCCGGCGTTCATGGCCGCAGACCTGTTGAAGGTCGAAGCCGTGCAATCACTCCTGTTGAACCGCATGGCAAGCGAGCTTCCCGACGGTCGCGCCAAGGTATTCGCGGCGTTCGCGGCAAGCAACTCCGGGCGCAATTCGTTGTCGGGTCTTCTGCAGAAGTTCGTTCAGCAGAACCCCGGTGATGCGGCCGCGCTGGCGACGATGCTCGACGAAGAGACCTGCAAACGCCTGTCGAACGACGAACTGCGGGCGGTCTTGGGGAACTCGCTCGAGATCGAGGTGTTCCTGCGCAACCGCGCCGATCCAACGGCCCGACCGCAGACGGCGAATCCGCCTGCAGTGAAGCCGACGCTGACCCCCGCGAAGATTCCCGGGGTGACGACGATGAACACCGGCGGCACCACCATCTACAAATGGAAGGACAAGGACGGCAAGTGGCATTTCACCGACACGCCGCCTCCGGTTGGGGTGAGCGAGTCGAACGTCCGGTCCGATAAGAAGGGGCCTGCGGTGAAGGTGAACGGGACGAGTGCCAATCCCTTCGGGATGTAACTGTCCCCGCAGCAGGCAAGAAGCGTAACTCAGGAAGCCCCCGGGACGCAGAGCCCGGGGGCTTCATAACAATACAACGTATGTCATTGGGGGCGGGAATGTCGTATCGCGCGGTGAAAGTCGTCGTTCTCTTCGCGTTGTTGTTGTCGTGTGTCGGCAACACCATGGCCAACGAGCGTGCCGGTGGGGTCGCCATGATCGCCCTGCTCTCCGATCTCGAGGGCAGTGCCGAGCGCCTTCACGATTTTCTCCGCCGTCATCCGGCTTTCGAACAGGGGCCAGACGGCAAGGCCCACCTGCGGGCGCAGGCCGGGTTCGTCTTCTGTGGCGATTGTCCGGACCGGTTCGGACACGATCGGGCTGTCTTGCGCGAACTGCTGCGGTTGAAACGGGAGGCACCGGACCGCGTCATCCTCATTGCCGGGAACCGTGATGTCAACAAGCTGCGGTTGCCGCTCGAGTTGTCGCCGGCGGCATTGGCGAGAGCACCGCGGCAAGCGGCCCCCGACTATCGCGCCTGGCGCACCGAACGCAATCTGCCCGACCGGGCGATGACGCGTCTGCAGTGGATCGTCGGCCAGACGATGGCCGCGCCCCAGGGATTCGCGTTGCGCCGCGCCGAACTCGGCGAGGAGTGGGGCACCGGGGCCCGCGCCGTCAGCGACGTGGCGGTGTATGACAGTTACCTGGCCGATGCGATGCCGGGCGGGCTGTTCCACCAGTATCTGCGGGCGGCCCGGGTGATGGTGCGGCGTGGCGCCACCCTGTTCGTGCATGGGGGCATTCCGCAGGCGGCATTGGCGCGGGTGCCGGGCGACCCGCAGCGGGCGCGCACCGTCGACGCTTGGGTCGACAAGGTCAATACGTGGTATGTCAATGCCCTCGACCAGTGGGAGGAAGGCCTGCCGAAATGGGACGCCACGTGCGCTCGGCCGGGGGAAGACCTGTTGTGTTACGCCGAGAAGTGGCAGGCGAAGTCGACGAACCCGTTCAGCGTTATGTATGGGCGCACCTGCGACGAGGAGGGCAAGGTCACTTTGCCGAGTCCGGCGGTGATCGACTGGTTGCGGCGTCAGGGCATTCGCCGGTTGGTGGTGGGTCACACGCCCAGCGGCCAGGTGCCGGTGGTGTTGCGCACCGATGATGGCCAGTTCGAGCAACTGGTGCTCGATACGTCGTACGGCCTGGCCAGCCAAAGCCCGCTGGTCTGGCTCGAGGAACCGTCGCCGCCGCCCGCGCACGATGGGCTCAGTGCCCCGGTTCGTCAGGGTCGGCCTTCCCCGCTCGATCCGGCGTCGATCGGGGCGATCGGGATCGAGGCGCAGGCCGTGGTGCCCGCGCGGGGCATGGCCACCGTCTCGGTGCGTCTCCCGTTTGCCGCGCCGGGGCCCATCGGTCACCGGACCGCTGACGGGGCGATCGTCATCGGGCCTTGGGCGACCGGGTGGTTGACTTATCGATTGGGTGCGGGCTTTGCACTGAAATACAACGTATGCACGCTCGCCGACCTTCCGTGAGCCCTTCGTTGGTTGGCCAGGGCGGTGCCGGAAATGCCTGCGAGGTTTCGCTGACCGAGAGCCCCTCGCACCGCACAAATTCCTTGCTCCGGGGCGACATGCCGGGGTAGAAATAACGGTCTGCAGCCCGCGGTCGGCGGGGCAGCGTGGAGGGCGTCGATGGCCAAAGAGATCGAAAAGAAACTCAAGTTCGAAGAGAAACTCCGTGACCTCACCTATCGGCTGGTGTCGTGTCGCGACGTCGGGGCGTTCCTGCTCGAGATCCGCAGTGAACTGGTCGAGCTGTTCAACGCCGAGGCGTTCTCGGTGTTTCTCTACGACAAAACCGCCAATGAGCTGCGGGCGCGGTATTGCTCGAGTTCCACGATCGAAGAGATTCACATTCCCATCACCACGGCCAGTATCGCCGGGTATGTGGCCCACACCCACGAGGTCGTGCAGCTCAACGATGTCTATAACGCCAACGAGCTGAAGGCGATTTCGTCCGATCTCTCCTTCGACAAGCGCTGGGACAAGCTCAACCACTTTCGCACCCGTTCGCTGCTCGTCGTGCCCATCGACTTTCAGAATGAACTGCTCGGTGTGTTCGAGTTGATCAACAAGCTCGACGGCGAGGTGTTCACCACGTTCGACCGGTCGGCGGCGCAGAAGTTCGCCAAGACGCTCGGGCTGGCACTGTACCAGGTGCAGCGGCTGCGCGAGGGCAAACAGAAGGCGTCGAAGTTCGATTACCTGGTGCTCAACAACAACCTGACCCAAGAAGAACTGGTGAAGGCGATTCAATGGGCGCGCAGTTCGGGTGAGCCGATCGAGGTGGTGCTCGAGAAGAAGTTCAACGTCGATCGCCTCTCGATTCAACGGGCGCTGAGTTTCTTCCATAAGAAGCGGTTCATCGTCTATCAGCCGTCGATTCCTGTGGCCACGCAGGTTCTGCAAGACATCAAACCGGAGTTTCTGCGCCACCAGATGTGGGTGCCCGTGCAAGTCGGTACCGATGAACTGGCGGTGCTGGTCGAAGACCCCACCGACATGGCGCGGCTCGACTCGATCATGGCGGCGTTGCGTGGGGCGAAACACACCGTATTGCTCAGCTCCCGCGAAGACATCGGGCGGTTCATCGACCACTGGGAGTCGATGCTCGATCCCAACGCGCGGCCCGAAGGCATCAAGCCGGTCCGCTCGGCCGAGGGAGTCGGCGGGGCGCCGCCGCGGCGGTCCGGTCCCACGATCGAAGGGGATTACTCCGAGACCGACGGCGTGATCGTCCGCCTCGCCAACCAGATCATTGAAGAAGCGTATGCACAAGGTGTTTCCGATATCCATATCGAGCCGTACCGCGACAAAGAGACGCTGGTGCGGTTCCGCAAGGACGGGTCCTGTTTCACGGCGATGACCTTGGCGCACGCCCAGGCGGCGCCGCTGATCTCGCGGTTCAAGATCATGGGCAACATCGACATTTCGCAGAAGCGCGTGCCGCAAGACGGCAAGATCAAGACCGTGGTGCAGGACACCGATGTCGAACTGCGTCTGGCCACCATGCCGACGGTGAACGATCAGGAAGACGCGGTCCTGCGCATTCTCGCGAGCTCCGAGCCGTGGCCGCTCGAGCGACTGCACCTGATGAAGGCGCACCAGAAACGCTTCAAAGAAGCGCTCGACAAGCCTTATGGGATGATTCTCGTCGTCGGCCCGACCGGTTCGGGCAAGACCACGACGCTGCATGCGGCGCTGGGCTATCTGAATCATCCGCAGAAGAAGATCTGGACCGCCGAAGACCCTGTCGAAATCACGCAATACGGGCTGCGCCAGGTGCAGATCAACGTCAAGGCCGGGCTCACCTTCGCCACGGCAATGCGGTCGTTTTTGCGGGCAAATCCAGATGTCATCATGGTCGGCGAGATGCGCGACGAAGAAACGGCCAACATCGCCATCGAAGCGTCGCTGACCGGTCACCAGGTGCTGTCGACGCTGCACACGAACAGCGCTCCCGAGACCGTAACGCGTCTGCTCGACATGGGGCTCGAGCCGATCTATTTCGCCGAGGCGCTGATCGGCATCATGGCGCAACGCCTGGTCAAGACGTTGTGTCCCGCCTGCAAGGTGTCACACGCTCCGGCCATCGAAGAGATCGAGCAGATGATCCACGAGTTCGGCGCCGAGCTGTGGGAAAAACGGGTGAAGGTGTCGGCCGAAGCGTGGCGAAAGGCATCGAAGATGTGCAAGCCGGTCGGTTGCGAAAAGTGCAACTTCACCGGTTATCGCGGTCGCATGGGCATCTACGAGTACCTGGGCAACTCCGATGAGTTGAAACGCTTGATCTATCAGAAGGCGAAAGTCAGCGACATTCGCGAGAAAGCCATTGAGGAAGGCATGTTCACGCTGAAAATGGACGGCATTCTCAAGGTGGCCACGGGCGAAACAACGCTGCAGCAGATTCTGGCCGCTGCCATGAAGTGATGCCGGTTAAGGGTGGTATCGCTGTATTGACAACATATTGCGACGATTTGCGCACAGGAGCCAAGCATGGTTGAGGTTGCCCCGCGTTCCGGCCCGATCCGCATCAATCTGTGGCGGTACCTGTTGCCGTTGCTGATTCTGCTGGCCATCATCGTCTGGTTGTTGCTCCCCGATGGTGACTGGGCGCGGATTCCGCGGCGCGAAACGCCGCGTGCGATTCCGAATTTCACCGCGATGCGCAAAGACCCGGCGACGCCCAAGAAGATCACGGTCACGGTTGCCGGCCTGTTGAACCCAAAGACCAACGGGCCGCTGACCCTCACGCGCGACAACCTCACGGTCTACGAAGACGGCGCCAAGAAAGACATCGATGTGACGGCGGCCGGTTCGGCGACGGTCAAGTGCGACATTGTTTTCTTCATCGACATCACCGGCAGCATGGGGCCGCCGATCGAGGGCGTGAAGGCGAGCGTGCTCGACTTTCTCGAATACCTCGAGCGCAAGGGGCTGAACGTCAACGTCGGCGCGGTGGCCTATGGTGACAGCATCTCGGCGACCGCGAATCCGGCAGGGATTCCGGCGTCCGACCGCGGCGCCTACGTGGTGGCTGGCTACGAGAAGATGAGCGCCAGCATCGGCAAGACCGGGCCGGTATACGCCTTCATCCAAAGCCTGACTGCGAGCTTCCGTGGCTGTGGCGGCGGAGAAGAACCCGAAGGGTTGTTCGATGCGATGGAGTGGGCGCGGGCCGGTTTCTCGTTTCGCCCCGACGCCCATCGCCTGTTCATCGCGATGACCGATGCGCCGGCCTGGGGGCGCGGGACGACGAGCGGCGAGGTAGCGCCGAATACAACGTATTCACCCCGTATGCTGTGCGAGCAGTATGCCGGCCAGATCACCGTCGACGTCATTTCGCCCGACCGGTTGACGTTCCGTCGGGGCGCGTACGATCCGATCTTTCTGGCGGTGGCCGGCGGCGGCAGTCCTGGTACCGGTGGCATCTGGGACCGGTTGCCCGCGGGCGGCAAGGTCGATCTATCGGCACTGGTGTTGAAAAACATCGCCGCCTCGAGTTGGCTGGCGACGTTCATGAGCGAGTCTGAAACCGTCGGCACCCACACGCTTCGCCTGGTGGTCAACGACGCCGCGAGCGGCGCCAAAGGCGAGGCGACGCGCGAAATGCGCTACTGATCGCGCAGGTGTCGACAACATCATCGATCGTGCCCCGAAAAAGCGGTACACGAATCAAGTCAGGAGCAGCCATGTTGCACAATGAAACCCGGTCGCCCGTTGTCGTTGTCGTCTTCTTGTTCGTGTTGGTTGCTCTGGCCGTTCAGCCCGTGGCCGCCGACACCGCTACGCCCGAGCAGTTTTTGCAGGTGTTGTTCGGCAGCGAGAAACTCGATCACGCGAAACTGTTCGATGCGCAGTTCCTCGCCGCCGTTCCGCCGGCGAAAATCGACGAGATCCGCGATCTCTACATCAAGAACCTCGGCCAGTGGCAGAGCGTCGCCAGTCAGGGGTCCGGTTTGCAGATGGTCTTCGCGCGCGGTACGGCGCCGTGCAAGATCCACTTCGACGACAAGGGGCGTGTCGACGGGTTGTGGTTCGGCGCGTGGGCGCTCACCGGCGACACCCTGGCCCAGGTGCTCGAGGCGTTCAAGGCGATGCCAGGGTCGGGCGCCATGACGCTGACGCGCAACGGCAGCGAAACGATCTGCGACATCAACGGCGACATGCCGCTCGCGGTCGGTTCGTCGTTCAAGTTGTCGATCATTCAGGCGTTGCTCGAGGCGCAGAAGGCGGGGCGGTATGCACCCGAGGCGGCGGTCCGGTTGCGGCCCGAGTGGTATTCGTTGCCGTCCGGAATGCTGCACGAGTGGCCGGCCTCGACCCCGGTCACGGTCCAGACGTTGGCCAACCTGATGGTGTCGATCAGCGACAACACCGCAACCGATCACCTGTTGTTTCTGTTGGGCCGCGACGCGATCGAAGCAAAGGCTCCGGCGCGCGTGCGTCCGTTCATGTCGACGATGGAGATGTTCCGCGTGAAGTATGGCGATTCCGCGCGGGCGCAGAAGTTTGCGGCCGCCGACGCGACCGAGCGACGCAAGATGCTCGAGACGATGGTGGGCGAGACCATTGATCTCGAGCGGGTGCGCGAGAAGCCGTTTCTGGTCGATTCGGTCGAATGGTTCTACACGACGCGTGAGTTGACCGCGTTGGTGTATGAGCTGGGCGACAACCCGGCCCTGTCGATCAATCCCGGTCTGGTCGAGAAGAGCAAGTGGCATCGGGTGGCCTTCAAGGGCGGTTCCGAACCCGGCGTCTTGAATTACACGATATTGCTGCAGAAGCAGCCGGGGTCGGCAACCTACTGTCTGTCGCTGACCGCCAACGATGTGGCGAAATCGATCGACAAGGCGACCATGAACGGTGTGGCAGGCCGGGTCATCGGACTCATCGCCAGCGGCTCGTTCGACGTCGGCGGCAAATAGAGCCGGGGGGCTACTCGAGCCACGGCGGTCGGTACCGCCACTGCGCACGCGCCACAAAGAACACGGCGACCGAGACCAATACGCCCAGGGTCGAGAACCCGAGGCCGAGCCAGAGATCGGTGTCGTTGTAGTTGGGGCTTCTCTTGGCCAGCAAGAGGAACACGGGCAGCACGGCGGTTGCAGGAACGCAGAACGAGCAGGCACCGAGCAGCCCACCGAGAAAGTTGCCGATCCAATCGAGAACGTAGCGGTTCCAGGGGCTGGCCGTGAACAGGCGGCGCAGACCGAGAACGAAGATCGGTGTCGCCACGGCGACGCAGACCCCGCCGAGCGCGGCAAACACGTTGGTCATCAAGGGGTCGCCCAGTTGCGCGAAGGCAGCGACGGCACCAAAGACGAGGCCGACGAGGCAGAAGACAGAGCCGGCGCCGTAGAGCCCCCACGGGACGCCGCCCGACAATCGGAGTGCGGCACTGATCTCGGCGCGGGTGGGCGGCAGTGCCTCGGTGACGGTTTCCCAGCGCCCGATCTCGGTCAGCGTGGTGATGTCGGGGTCGCGCAGCAACGACGGGTCGGGGCGCTCGTTGACCTCGGGCATGCCGGAAACACGGCAATACATCGTGGTGAACAGCCGATCGCGGTTCTCGCGACAGAGCAATACAAAAGATGTATCAGCGAGCGCGAACCGCCCCTGGTCGGAGGGATCGAGTTGCTGATACCGCGAATCGGCCGCGCGCAGCAGGGCAACGAGTTCGGCACCCCGATCGTCGGACGGCGCCTCCGCCTTCGTCTTGGTGCGCAGGGTCTGCCAGGCCTGGGCCGCCGCGGGCAGATGCACCCAGGGATCGGCGGTCTCGGGGTGACCGACGGCGACCGCAGTCGCGTCGTCGGGGATAAACACCAGTGCCGCGGCAATACTGGTCGTGGACGCAGGTGGCTTCACGTTGTTGGCCTCATGGCGCAGTCCGGGTGGTCAGCATGTGACCGTTCGGGCAAGAGTGGTCGCGCCGACGTATTGACGATGTATGTCGTTGTCGCCGATGGTGTTGTGCCGCGCATGGGGGTCAGTCGACACCACAGGATAAAAGAAGCCCCGGCGAGCGAACTCGCCGGGGCGTTACAAACCGGAGTCGATTACTCGCCGTGAACGGCGTTGAAGGTGCGCATCGCGCGCAGGTCATGGCCGTCGAGAACGGTGCCGGCGCTGGAACCGCTCGACACGCCGCGCTTCTTGAAGACCTCGAGGATGGTGGCCTTGTTGGCGCCCTCATTGAGGTTCTGGTCGGCGACGACGATAGCGTTCATGCCGTCGATGAACTTCGGTTTCCGACCGTTGAGATACGAGTGGCTCTTGTGGATGAGGATATCGCTGATCTGCTTGCCCAGAGCGGTGCGCAGATCCCACAGGATGACGCCCCAGATGCGGCCGTCAGCATGGACTTCGTTCTGGATGTTCTCGGGGTAATGCAGGTTGTCGGTCAGGTTGCGCATCCAGGGTTTGTTGAGCTTGTTCACGGTCCAGGCGCCCAGGGCCGGGTTCTCGTTCAGGCTGCACGCGAAGTAATCGGCCTGGCCCTCGTTGATGGCACCCGACTCGGCACTGTAGTCGACGGGGTGCTGAACCTGCAGGACGGCGTGCGAATACTCGTGCCAGGCGACGCCCGCTTCTTTCGACAGATCGTTGAGACGGTTGCCGTCGCCGAACGCCATGCAGTTTTCCCAGGGGCTGAAGTAGGCATTGTCGTAGTTCTTGCCGAAGTGGACCTTGGCGACCATGCTCTCGTCGCGGCCACTGAAGCCGAAGCTCTTGAACAGGTCATGGATGCGGTTGAGGCTGTGATACATCATGGCCTCGTCGAAATGCGTGTCGGCGGGCGGATAGATGTGCAAATACTGGGAATTGCTGGCGCGCGGCGCCGCCTCGTTGCGGACATCGGCCCACAGGCCCTTGAGCATC
>CAZADH010000098.1:0-19273 GCA_964483805.1 uncultured bacterium | reverse complement strand
GATCGGGCAGATCGGCGTTAAGCATTACCCGCGGATCGCCGGCAACCCCACCGGCGTTCTGAATTCCCCCCCGCGACTCGCATCGCGCCCGCCCGCGCACGACGCGCGTAGTGGGCGTTGCCGCCACGGAGGGCGGTCCCGAACGAAGTTCGGGACGATGCAAACGACCCGTAGCAGATTACACCTGCCCCCATGACTTGGCAAGACACCCAGGCACGCATCGGGGCTACTCTGCGACCTCACATCACTCTATCGGCATCCGCCCCCGATTACACCAGGGTATTTCTTCGCTCACGGGCGACCTCGGCAATTGCCGATGAGTATCGAGACACATCGTATTGCTCACTACCGCGGAGGCAAGTATGAAACGTTGCTCACTCGTTCTCTCTCTGATGTTGACGGCGACGCTGGGCTGGGCCGAGACGCCCAAGGTCAGTGAAAAGCTGCTCTATACAGCGTCGCGCCTGGAGCGCATCCGCGAGGCGCGCCAGAAGGCGCCCCCGGTCGTTTCGACCGATCCCACGGCGGCGCCGAAGACTGCGACGAGCACGACAGCAACGACGACCGACCGACCTGCAAACACAGCCATGTCTCCGGTCACGCCACCGCCAATCACGGCAACAACGCCAGTTCGCGAAGCCCCCCGCGGCATGAGCGTGGTCGAGTATGCGGCCCACGCCGGCCCAATGCCCCGCGACATCCGTCATCCCGAGCCCATCGACAACACCTGGATCGCGCGCCCCGAGCCATCCGACACGATCACGCCCCGCTTCACGACCGTCGCGGCGTGGCGGCCTGCCATCAGCGGATCTGTCGACACCCTCGGCATGCACCTCGACCTGGGCGGCGCCAATGACTTTCACACGCAGAACAATTTCCACGGCCGCGTTGCCCATCGACTCAACAACCGCTGGCACCTCGATGGCGGCGTCACCAACGTCGAGAACCGGGGCTCTCTCGATCAGGCGGTGAGCTTCGACGGCCTTGCCTACGGGGCCGGATCGGCGGTGTCGCTCAAAACCCGGACGGCCGACGGCGCCGTTCACTTCACATGCAATCGCACGCAACACGCCACCTGCGAACTGCTGGCCGGCTATTTCTGGGGCCGCTCCGATCTTGCCGTCGAACAGATGTTGCCCGGCGGCAAACGCTCGGGAACCTGGGAGCAGCACTATCACCTCGGTTTCATTGGCGCCGCCGCCGAAGCCAACATTGCCCGCAACGCCTGGCTGCGCGGTTCGCTGCGGGCCAGCCCGTTCGGCACCAAGGAATCCGGGGGACGCATGACCGACGCCGCCGGCAGCCTGCTGCTGGGCCGCATGACCTCGGGAACCAGCACCCTGCCCGCCTGGTACATCGATCTTGGCTACCGCTACGTCAATCTCGACGGCTCATCGAACGGCGGCGCCGAGAATCTCAAATACCAGGGGCCGACATTTGGCATATTGATGGAGTATTGACAAGAGCAACACCAACACTTCACCACCGAGTGCGCCACGGCAGGCGCATTTCCCTGGTGCTGCCCCCCGTGCATACTGCGCGGGGGGCGTCTATTTGGCCCGAGTCGCTCCGGTCGACGCGTCAACCGCGGGAAAAGCCGATGAAGAAACCAACGAGAAAGGTGCCGGCGAAAGGCAGGTTGTAGGTGAGAAAGGCCATGCCCCACTGGTAGAAGGCATCGAACGAGCCCCCGTTGACACCTTTTTCGAACTTGCTCCAGTCGACGGTGATGAACTGGTTGTAGGCCAGTCCCTGAATGACGATGAACGCAATGCCCAAAACCAGGGCCGCAGTCTTGGCGATCTTTTTCACCGTGTAACCCACCGACCAACCGGCGATGCCGCCGAAGCCAAGGGTTCCCAGCCAATACTGCCAGTCGGCAGGCATCCCCCCGGCCGGTGCCGAGGAACCACTTGGCGCGGGCGGCGCAGCGACCGCAGCACTGGGGGGCGTTGCGCCGCTCGGGGCCGCGGTTTGTCCCGGTGCTGCCGCGAGCACGACCGTCCACAAGACCGCCAGCAGGCAGAGTCCGGCAACGCCGATCTTTGCCCGAACCGCGCCGGCATCGAAAAGAGAAGAACCGCCATGCCTGCGAGACATTGTCATATTATGTATTTACCTTGCCAGGCAACCCACAGGCGCCCGACCAACCCAGACGGGTCACTTGCTGCCGCTGCCCGAACCACTCGCCGAACCGCTGCCGGCACCGGCACCAAAGACCTTGGGCGCCAGCGCGGCCAACGGGGATGCCCGGTACAGGCCGCTGGCCGTGCCGATCCAGAGGGCATCGCCCTGCACGGTCAATCCGGTGATCGCCGTCTTGGGCAGTTCGGGGTGATCGACGGTCACCCAGGTCGTCGTCCCTTCGAGAATCGCCAGGCCCTTATTGGTGCCGACAATCAGGCCGTTCTCGCCCGGGTCTTTCGCCAGGGCCGTCACGTTGTTGCCCGGCATCGGGCAGTTGCCCGGCACGGTCTGTTGCTCGATCTTGAGATTGATCGAGACGAAGTCTTTGTGCTCGGCAAAGTAGTTGATGTACTGGTTGTCCATGTCGGTCAGCGACAAGCCGCTGGTCGTACCGACCGCCAACAGGTTCTTGTAGGGCAGGATGCGGGTGACGAAGTTGCCGATCAACTTGCAGTTCGGCGGGTTGGGCGGCACATCGACGAGTTGACTGCCCATCAGGGTTTTCGCTGGTCCGCTGTAGTTGTTGAACGATGACCCGCCAAACAGGGCCATGCCCGCCCGCGTGCCGACCCACACCCGGTTCTGCGTGTCGTAGGCCACGACGTTCACTTCGTCGTTGATCAGCATGGCGTTGGCCTTGTTGAACTCGGTGAAGTTGTTGTCGGCACCCTTCTTGATGCCCGACGCCGTGGCCGCGATCGCCTCGTTGCCGCGGGCGGCGACGCTGCGGGCCCGCTGCCCCACCAAAGCCGACGACCAGCGCTGGCCGTCATACTTTGTAATGCCATTCTCGGTGGCCACCCACAGGATGTTGTCGGCGACCGTCAGTTCTTCGATGGTGTTCGACACCAGGGCGTTGCAGTTCTTGCGCACGAACAGTTGCCAGTTGACACCGTCGTATTTCGACAGTCCCTCTTTGGTGCCGGCCCACACCTGGCCATTGTAGACCGTCAGCGTCGTAATCTGATCGCTGCCCAGTCCTTCGGTCTTCGTGAATTTGCTGATTTTGAGGGGTGGCGGCGCCACCGTCTTCGGAGCGCTGCCGCACCCGGCCATCGCCAGGGTCAGCGCCACTGCAACCGACAGAACGAACATCCGCGCCAATTCGCGTCGCACGCGTGGCCTCCCTATGAAAAGCATAATAACAACGCGCGCAGTGTACCAGAGCGCGCGAACCACGGTCAAGATGGCAAAGACGGGACAGACGGGGACAGACCCGAAGTGCGGGTCTGTCCCCCGGGGTCTGTCCCCTACGCTACTTACCTCTGGCCGGGGGCGTGGAAACCGGTGCAGTCGGCCAGGGGCTGCCGATCGTCGAGCACGTAGTCCGGGCGCGGCAGGCCGGTCATCTGCGACGCGCGAATCGAGTTGTTGCCCGAGGTCTTGCGCATGAACAGGATGTCGACGGCACCCCAGTCGTTGTAGTCTTTCAACGTTGTCAATACAGTGTCATACGGTTGATTCAGGTTCATGCTGTAGACGGGATCGCCGCCCGACCCGTTGCCGTTGAAGTCGACGGGTTGGCTGTTGGTGCGGCGCAACCCCTTCGACTCGTCGACCGCCGACTCGTCGAGGTCGAGACCGGCGCCATCCGAGTAATCCAGCAGCCAGGTCGTCGTGTACGGCCCATTGACCAGGTTTGCCGTGCCATTCGGAAAGTACTGTTTGTAGAGCGAGCCTGACGAGAATCCATCGATGCTGCCATAGCGATGGTAGTAGAACCGATCGCCTTCGCGCGCATCGCCAATGACGGGTAAACCGACATTGGAGAACATGTAGTTCATGATGCTGCGATAGTTCGGTTTGTAGTTGGTGTCTTCGTCACCACCATGCTTGAGCCCGAGGTTGTGGCCGAACTCGTGCATCAGAGTGATGGCTTGACCGCAGATCAGCCAGTTGGTGTGGCTGGTCGTGTCGGTTTGATAGTCCGAGTCACCCATCAAGACCATGAAATCATTGCCGGCCAGTTCTCCAAGGCCAGAACTTCCCGAACGTGAGCCATCGGTATTCAACGTGTAATTGGCAAACACGCAGTAGTAAAACGATTGCCGCTTGTTCACCTCGAGGTATCTGGCCTTGTAGTCGTACAGGTTCGCCGCCCCGTTCATTGTGCCCAACGTCATTGCCGCGGCGAACGGAACCTTGTGACTGCGGTTGTCGAGGTTGTATTCGGCGGGCGTACTGCCGAACAACGTTCCGACGTCAAAGTGCACCACGTAGTTGCGCGCCGCGAACGCTGCTTTCACCCGATCGAGCGCCTCTCGCCGGGGTATGATGCCGGGATCGGTCGAATCCATGTAATCAATGTGCATGAAGACGTCGCGTTGATTCGTGCGCGCACCCCAGTCGTACAGCGGCAGACCGCCAAACGTGCCCCCCGAAACCTCAGCCGTATCCGGAATGCCATCGGCATCAGCGTCGGTGTCGGAGGTGACGTCGTTGGGTCCACCGGGCGTCGAGAACTGCCGGAAGGCCCAATCTGCCGCAGTATGTGTGTCAGGCAACGCCGGCAACCGGGCCAATGATTTGCCCAGCTCACCAGCGCCCTGGGTCATGGCCGGCGCACCGGCGCCAGACCAGTGCCCATCAGTGGTCGGCGAGTTGGCGTCGTTGCTCCAGTGCACGAAATCAACGGTCTCACCGTTCTTGAGCAGTTCCACGAAGCACTGCACGTAGCTGTTGCTCGGTTGGTCCGTCCAGGCCGGAACCTGGCCACCAACGGCAAGCAACGTCGCAATACGATTGCCAGCGATGATCCGATCGCTCGCCTTGCCACGCAATACAACGTATGTTCTCGGCGCGATTGCGAAGGTCGGCGTGGTGAAGGTGACTGAATTCACATACGATCCGCCGGCCGGCGGAATTCCGGGGGATCGCACGGTGTAATCCTCGAGTTGGATGGTCTGATCGGAGTCGTTGTACAGTTCGATCCAGCCGCCGCTGTTCGAGAAAGCTACCGTCGAGACCTCGGTGATCAACAACCCGCGATTGGTGCTCGCCAGACCCGTGCCGGTACCCGTCCCGGTGCCGGTGCCCGTTCCAGTTCCAGTTCCAGTTCCAGTCCCAGTCCCAGTCCCAGTCCCGGTCCCCGTTCCAGTCCCGGTGCCGGCTCCAGTTCCAGTCCCCGTTCCGGTTCCGGTTCCTGTTCCGGTTCCTGTTCCGGTTCCGGTCCCCGTTCCAGTGCCAGTGCCACTGGAAGTCCCCGTGCTGCTGCCCGTGCCAGTCGAAGGCTGTGCACCCAGAACGGCATCGGTCACGCCGGCCATCGCCGTGTCATACACCGTAAGCGGCGCCTGGTTGCGATCGAGAGTGCTCACGAGAGTCAGCACGCGGCCGGCAATGCCGCTCGTGGCGCGCCCGAACAGGGTCGGAGTGGCGGCGATGCGCAGCAATACTTCAGCAACCACGTCTTGCCGCATGGCCGACAACGTCGGGTGCACCACGATGTTGTTTGTACCGGAAACCAGGTCAAGGCCGCCGCGAAAGTTGCTCGACCCACCAATCGTCGCACCCTCGAGCACCACCGCTGCCACGGTCGTGCGTGCCGGCACCTCGATGGTCAGCGTCGCGACATTGTTGCTACCGACCTCGGCGGTCGCAGAATACGTGGCCACCGGCGTGGTCGTGTTGCCCAGATCGAGCGACGACAAGGTCACCGTCACGGTCGGATTCGCCTTGACGGACGGCTGCGCCACCAAAACCGACGCCGCCGGCGGATCGAGTTGCAGCGTGAGCCTCAGCGACGCCATCGGCACCACCGGCACATGCGCAGCCTGGGCATCGACCGGCGGCAGCACCGGGTCGGTGCCGGAATCGGTCAAACGACAACCGGCCATGACCGCAACGAGAACGAGCGAAAAGACAACCAACGCGGAGAATCTCACAGGGCTGCACTCCTCAAATGTCGATGGGATCGCCTAAGCATACCGCAAATCACTTCCGATTGTCGGTTTGCGAGGCAGAAGTTATCATAGGCAGCGACGTTGCGCCAAGGAGATGACGATGCCGACGATTCGCTGCTTTCACGTTTCACCCGAGGGAGTCACCACGAGTGTTCCCGATCTGCCCGCCGCCCTGCAGTGGGCCACCGACGACACCAAGGCCGGCTACGTCTGGATCGACATCGACCAACCCGATGCCGCCACACTCGAGACGCTCGCGAGGCCACTCGATATCCACGGACTCTCGATCGAGGATTGCCTCGACGATGAGCAGATCCCCAAGATCGAGGAGTTTCCGAACTACGTGTTCATCCTGATGAACAGCTACGGATACCAGAACCAGGAACTGACCGTCGGCGAGATCGACTTCCTGCTCGGCGCCCGTTTCCTCGTCTCGGTGCGCGGCCACAACGACAGCGAACGGAACTTCTTCGCCCGCACCTCCGAGATGGCCGAAATCCACGAAATGCTCGAGCGCAACCGCCGCGACGTGCGCCTCGGCCCCGATCGGTTGTTGCATGTTCTCGTCGATTTCATCGTCGACAAAAAATATCTCGCCTGCGAATCGATCGAAGACGAGATCACCGCTCAGGAAGAACTGCTGCTCGAAAACACCGCCCAATTCCGCCCCAACGAATTGCTGCGTCTGCGCCAATGCCTGCTGCGCCTGCGCAAGAGCCTGTCACACGAACGTGACATGATGTCGCGCGTCTGTCGCCACGACATCGGCTTCATCAACGAAAAGACGATCTTTTCGTTCCGCGATATTCATGACCACCTCACCAAGTTCTACGAGTTCATCGAGATCCAACGCGAAATGATCACGAACCTCATGGAACTTCACGTGTCATTGCTCAACAACGAGCTGTCGGTTGCGTCCAACCATACCAACGCCGTCATGAAACGGTTGACCCTGATCACGACCGTGTTCATGCCGTTGACTCTGTTGGCGGGTATCGGTGGCATGTCCGAGTGGTCGATGATCTGCGGCCCCGAAAACTGGAAGCTCTCTTACCCCGCCTTCTTTCTGCTGATGGGCACGATCGGCGGACTCAACTACGCCTGGTTGCGCTGGTTCCGCTGGGTCTGAGCCCGGTTCGCCCCAATGCTATACTCACGGTGATCATCAGCGCCGGCCGCGGCTTGCCTCAACCCGGCGCCAAAGGAGTCGTTGTCATGAAACGGTTTCTCCCGCTCGTCCTGTTGGTCGTGTTTGTCGCCGCCGCTGGCGCGGCCCCTGCCGCCACCGAGAAAGACTGGACCTTCATGGTCTTTCTCAACGCCGACAACAACCTCGACGAATTCGGCGTCAAAGACCAGGACGAAATGGCCAAAGTCGGCAGCAACGACCACCTCAATATCGTCAGCCTGATCGACCGCTTCGAGGGCCCGGCGTCGCTCAACTACATCGAGAAGGGCAGAGTCACAACACTCGAGGATCTCGGCGAGGTCGATATGGGCGACTACCGACTGCTCGTCGAGTTTGCCACCAAGACGATGCAGCGGTATCCGGCCAAGCATTACGCCCTGGTCATCTGGAACCACGGCTCGGGCTGGAACAAGAAACACCGTGTATTTACGTCACGCGGCATCTCGTACGACGACTCGTCGAACAACCACATCACCACCGCCCAGCTCGGCATGGCCGTCGATGAGATCGGCCGGAACCGCGGTCGCAAGCTCGACCTGCTGTGCATGGATGCATGTCTCATGCAGATGATCGAGGTCGCCTGGCAGGTTCGGCAGGGTTGCGATTTCGTCGTTGCTTCCGAAGAGACCGAACCCGGCGACGGCTACCCGTACGACACGGCGCTTGCGGCGTTGCGCCCCGCCATGGCTCCACGCGCGTTCGCCGCCGAGATCGTCAAAGCATTCACCGCCTCGTATCAGCACGAGACCCCCGACGATGGCGACTGGACGCACGGGCCGCGGGCGCGCGCCAAGCGGACCACGCAATCGGTGGTCGAGACCGCGCAGTTGCCGGCATTGAAAGACGCCCTCGACGCCTGGTGCAGCATCCTCGTCGCCGGCGATTTCACCAAGGAACTGCAACAGGCCGCCGGCAACGTCGAGCGGTTCGCCTACTGGTCGAACTGCGATCTGCCCCACCTCGTGCGTCTGCTGGCGGCATCGATCCCTGATGCGCGCTTTCAGGCGGCCACCAAGGCCCTGCGCGTCGCGCTCGATGCGGCCATCATCGCGAACGGCGCGACCGGTGCCAGCAACGTCGGCCCCGGCGACGACTACGGCGGCGGCGACGACCCCGACGCCGGGCGCTATCCCATCGACGCCTATGGGCTCGCCATCTACTTTCCCGAGAAGGCCGGCAGTTTCGCGGCCAACTACGGCGAACTGGCCTGGGCCAAAGACTCGCGCTGGGATGAAATGCTGTTCGATTTCTACCATCGGGCCCAGGTCGCTCCGATCGTCACCGACGTTGCCCGCGGACAACTCGCGTCATTGCGCGCCTGGGTCGAAACGGCCAACGCCGGCAACCGCAGCCTGTCGCGCCGGCTCGCCACCCAACTGCGCTTCCTGCTCTATACCGAGAACAGCGTCGTCCCGGCCTGCCGCGGCGAACTGCGCGATCTGCTCACGCGTCTGCAAGCCCGCTGACAACAAGCGCTACCGTCACGAACCCGGCCCGGCGCTCCCGGGCCGGGTGGCGTTAACATACAGCGTATGGCACATTCATCACGCGGACGCCCTGCTTTGACCCGGCCG
Organism: uncultured bacterium; assembly: GCA_964483805.1. Lineage (GTDB taxonomy): Bacteria > Muiribacteriota > Ozemobacteria > Ozemobacterales > Ozemobacteraceae > CAZADH01. Next base: position 10,421 of record CAZADH010000098.1, on the reverse strand, counting down.
GCAGGTGGCATTCGCCTGTCATGGCCCGGTCGCGCGGCGAGCGCCACCCCTGAAGACGTCTGCGCCGATGGCCCGTCACCGCCTGCGTCATCCCCGGTTTTCCAGAGGCGCGAGCGCTACCGGCCGACCGCGACCACCCCGACCATAACGGCGGTATCGGCCGGCGACGAGACGCCGAATCGCCTGGTGTTCGGCGACAACCTCGCCACGTTGCGCGCGCTTCTTCCTGAACTGACCGGCCGGGTCACCCTCATCTACATCGACCCACCTTTTGCCACCGGCGGCTGTTTCACCACCACCGCTGCCGTCGGCGAAGACGATGGCTGCGGCGCAATCAGCCGGCCGTCACGGGCCATCGCGCGCCCGGCCTACGACGATCGCTGGAACCGCGATCTGGCGACGTATTTACAAATGATGGAAAGCCGCCTGTCGCTGCTGCACCAACTGCTGGCACCCAACGGCACGTTGTATTTACACGTCGATCACCGCGCCTTCGCACACCTGCGCGTGCTTGCCGACGAGATCTTCGGCGTCAACGGTTTCCGCAACATGATCACCTGGCGCCGCCAGGTGCCGCGCGGCATGAAGGCCCACGCCCGCTGTATGCCACACAGCGCCGATTACCTTCTCATCTACAGTCGAAGCTCCAAGCCAATCTGGAACGAACTCGAAACCGAAACGCTGATCACCGTTGCCGAGGCCGAAAAGAAGTACCTGCGCGACGAGCGCGGCTTTTTTCGCACCTCCGACCCCGGCACCTACTCCCCTGAGAGCCTGGTCCGCCTTTTCAACGAGGGCCGGCTGCACGTGACCCGGGGCGGGCAACTGGCGCTGCGCCACGGTCGCGTCACCGTCACCGGCGGCACCCTCGGGGTGAAATACTATCGCGAGCAGCGCGGCGACCGGGTGGTCGAACGGCGCGTCATCGACAACATCTGGGACGACATCCCCGGCATGGGCGTGGTCTCCGGCGAGTATTGGGGGTATCCGACCCAGAAACCGGAGCGCCTGCTCGAGCGCATCATCTCGGCGTCGTCGAATCCCGGCGATCTCGTGCTCGATGCGTTTTGCGGATCGGGCACGACCGTCGTCGTCGCCGACCGCCTCGGCCGCCGCTGGGTCGGCTGCGATTGCGGCCACCTGGCCATCGAAACGACACGCCGCCGGCTGCTGTCGCAGGCGCGAGCGCAACCGTTTGTCGTGGCCAATTGCGGTGTCGCCCCGGGCATCGTTGACGCAGACTCGGTCACCGCAACACCGGCGTCGCCGTTCTCGGTTGAGGCCAATGTTCATCCGAACAGCGACGGCAACTGGGTGGTCACCTTGCTGAAATGCACGGGCGCTCCCCCGCCGCAGATTACCGCGGCCGCGCGCCATCAAGATTTTCGCTGGTCGGACCTGATCGATGCCTGGTCGGTATCGTGGGGTGACGCAGCCGAACCCGGCACCGTCGACTGGTGGTCGTTTCGCACGCGGCGGCACCGGCGCCTCGAGCTCGAAAGCGCCCCGCATGAATTCGCCAGGCCAGGCACTTACACTGTATGTATTCGTGCGCTCGACGTCCACGGCAACCCCTGGGAGGAACGCCGCACCATCACCGTTTCGTAAGCACATGTCGATGCCACGTCTTGCCCCCTCGATCTTGTAGTATCATACCGGGGTCGATTCCCGGCGATCCCTGGAGGACCTGCTCATGAAAAAGAAGAAAGACCGCAAGCCCGCATCGGACCCGGTCCGACCTGCATCCGCCACTCCTGCCGCCGCGCCAGGCCGGCCAACGCCAACGCCGCCGATGCCGCCCGCGCCGACAACGGGCAGTGCGCGAGCGGCAACCCCCACCGCCCGCCCGGATGCGTCCCAGATGGCGCCCGAGAAGCTGCTCACCGAAGGGCGCGGTTGGTTCCTGGGCGGCCATCTCGACGCGGCCGAAGACCGACTCCTCGCCGCGGCCGCGCTCGCCCCCGATCTGCTCGACGCCCATCTCGAACTGGCCCGTCTCTATGTGCGCCGGGGCTGGCTCGAGATCGCGCGCCACCGTTATCAGCGCGCGTTGCGCGTCTTTCCGGGGCACGGCGAAGCGCTCGCCGGCATCGACAACATCGATCGGCGTGAACGGCTCGATCGCCGCTTGCGCGCCCATGCCCGCGAACGAAAAGCCAGCGAACAGCGCATGCGCATCATCCTGCCGTTCGCGTGTCTGTTGCTGGGTGTACTGAGCGGCTTTCTGTTGAGTCCGGTCACGTTGCCTTCGCCCGACGGCTCGACCGCGCCCGGCACCGACACTCTGCGCACCAGCACCGCCGTCGGCGTCGATCGCAACCCGGGCGATCACGACCCGGCCTTGCTGCAACTCGACGCCAGCCTGTCGCTGACCCTGCCGGCTTCAGCCACGAACGAGCCGATGACCACGACCGGCAGCGCCCCCACCGACACCGGCACGAACGCAAGTCCATATTGACGTTGTAACTACAACGTCTTTTTGTTGCCAACCCCGAACCGGCCGGTTACTTGCCGAGCAATCCCTCGGGCAGACGGTGCTTGATCGCCTGCAATACAGTCTGCAGCGAGCCGCTCGGCAGATGCACGTCACGGGCATCGAGCACCAACCAACCGCCGTCGAGCCGTAAAGGGATCCGCACCGCCGCGGCCGTCGAGCCGGCACCACTGCCGCTGCCCGCTTCGGCCCGTGCCGAGCCGCGCAACGCCCGCGCCACCGGCGACACGTTCACCGGTCGCCGAAAGCTGAAGCGATCTCCCTCGATCTTCATGTTTTTCGAGACTGCACTCAGGTTGGCCAGACGATCGGACACGCCCAACATGCCATCGAGAAACCCGCCGATGCCATCTTTCATGTTACCAAGCTGATCGACCTGGACCTTGCCGGCCATGCGCCCGTTGATCTCGACCGCATCGAGGCCGACGAGCAATTCCTCGGGAATGACCTTGGCCCCAACCCCGACCCCCAGGTTGTTGACCATGTGCACGCCAATGCCGTCGGCCTGCGGGTCGATGCTGAACTCTTTCGCCTTCGTGGCCCGCCGGCTCGCCAACTGTCCCAGGAGCCGCAACACGTCGGGCGACAACGCCAGCGTCTTTTTTTCGGTGTCGAGGCGCAGGTATTTTTGCTCGAGGGCAGTAACCGCCTGCCTGACCAACTGCTGCCCAAGTTGCTGCAACGAGTTGTCGGCGGCCCACGTCGGCGCGCACCCCACGGCGACACCCAACGCACCAATTAATACGATCGCTTTTCCCGCCCGCAAGAAAACGTTCGGCATGACGACCTCCCTGTGGCTGCAATCCTGCTTTCGTCCCACTGGCTTGTAGGATACCGGCGATGCGGGTGTCGGGCAAGCACCGCAACGCTCTTTGGCCAGCGCCAAGAATCACGCAACACCCCTTCGAGGATCGGGCGAGATGGCCGATAACTCTGACTGAAGGCTTCAGCGAAAGAGACGCACGATCGACCATGCCGGGCCGAACAAGGCGTGGCGATCTCGATAAGGTGGGCACATGACCGAGATCAAACGGACAATGCAACGGTGTCGCGGCATGCTACTGGCCGCGGCCTTCGTGCTGCTCGGCAGCACTTTGGCCCTGGCTTTGCCTCCGGGTGGCGTGGCCCCCAGTGTGCGCACGAACCTGCTCGACCAGGCAAAAAAAGCACGCGCCGGCAACGGCGGCGAGCCCTGCGCAACCCAGTTGTTGCACCAGGGCCCGACCTTCACGGGTCTGCCGAAAGCGTCGCTCAAATACGGCGGCAGCATCCGCGGTCTGGTCGGTGGGCGCAACTATACCTATGCCGATGTCGATCTCGCCGAAGTCCCGTTCTTCACGCCGATCAACGGCCCGGGCCTGACCCCGCTGCTGCATGACGGTGGCGAATGGCCCGGCACCAATGGCAACACCGCAACCGATGACGGTCGCTCCGGTGGCAGCAGCAGTTGGGCCGGCGAGTTCTACGATCTCGACAACAATGGTCACTATCCCAAGGCGGTGCTGCGCTATATCGGCCAGCACTGCTATATCTTCGTGCCGATGATGTACTTCCCGACGCTGCCGCGGGGCATCGACATCAACGAAGCGTTGCTGCCGGCCGCCGAAGTGTCGTGGGGCCTCTACTGGCCCGACTCCGATGGCATGGGTCAACGCATCTATTACGCCCCCGGGACCACCAACCAAAAGGTCATCGAACCCCGTTTCGTGCTCGGCGCCGACAAGGCCACGGCCCGCCTGAATCTCAAGGCCATGGCCGACGAGTTCGACAGCAACATCTACCCCAAGATGCGCGAGTGGTTCGGTGACGAGCCCGACATCGACGGCGATAGCAAAGTGTTCATCCTGCTGGACGATATCCGCGACGGCCAGGGCACCTACCGCGGCTATTTCTATGCGGTCAACGAGTTCTCGCGCAGCGTCTACCCGCTCTCGAACGAGAAGGAACTGCTGCACATCGATATCTTCCCCAGCTACACCAACGCCCCGCAACAGACCTACGGCACCATCGCCCACGAGTTCGTGCACATGATCCACTTCAACATGGGCACGCAGATCGTCGGCGGCCAACTCGAGGGCGAAGAAACCTGGCTCGAAGAGGGCATGACCCAGTTCGGCCAGTATATTTACAACAAGATACACACGTCGAACATCGATTCGTTCATCACCCATCCACAGACAGTACTTGTCGATGACCGTCAATCGACCTGGAGCGGCTCCAGCCCGTTTGCCAACTACGGTGCCAGTTACGCCTTCATGTTCTACCTGATCGAGAAGTTCGGCGGTGGCATCAGCGGCGGCCAACGGTTCATGCGCAACCTCGTCGCCGACAAGGCGGTGGGCATCGAGTCGGTCAACAACCTGCTCAAATCGCAGAACGTCACCTTCTCCGATGTCTTCTCGAACTGGGTGATCTGCAACATTCTCGACCGTTCGCGCAAACTCGACGGATCGCCGCTGGCCGACGGTCTGTGGGGTTACGCGCAGGACAACGACTACGACACGACCAACAACATGGGTTACAGCCAGCGGTTCCCCGTGAAGTTCACCGAGAACGCCATCCTCGGGGTCAACGGCACCGCCCGCCAAGGCACGCTGTATCCGTGGACCGCCGACTACATCAGCGTCACCGGCAATTCGGGCAACCTCACACTCGGGTTCGACGGCTTCGACGGCATCCATTTCCGCTGCGGCGTGATCAAATACGGCAAGGACGTCGACCCGGCGGTCGATTACCTCTATCTGAACGACAAACAGGCCGGCAATCTGTACATTCCCAACTACGGCGTCGGCAATCCCTACGAGAAACTGATCCTCGTCCCGTCGATCCAGGAAGGCGGCGGGTCCATCCACGAGGGCAACAACTTCAATCCGCTGCCACCTCCCGAAGTTGGCTCGGTGCGGGGAGCGCGCAAAGCGCCGATCTACGGCAGTTACTCCTACATCTGGTCGGCAACCTTCAACAACCTCAAGGTGGGCATCTTCCCCAACCCGGTCTATGAAAACGAGCTGATGATCGTCGTCCGCACCACCGACAAGTTCAGTTCGACCCCGCGTTTGCAGATGACTTTCAACGGCGAGCAGGGCTACCTGACCATGAACGCCGTCAACGACTCGACCTATATCAGCAATTACCATGTGAAGTCGTCGGGTGAAGGCGTCATCGAGGCGCACGGCACCAACAGCAACGGCGTGATTCTCACCAACACGCTGAAGTTCAGCGCCGTCTACTATCCGCCCAAGAGCGAAGGGTTCCTGATGGCCTCGTTCGCCAACCTCAGGGTGCCCGCCGGCGCACTGCGCAAGGGTGGCATGGTGATTCTTGCCGCCCCCGACACCCAACCCTCGCCAACCACGGTCAGTCGGATCGGCCCGGCACTGGAGTTGACCCTGCCCGAGAGTGAGACCGCCGCCGGATTGCCGTTGTCGGTCGCCCGGGTGCTCGCCACCAACGCGAGCAGCACCGGCTTGTTCCAGTGGATCGACGGCACCGCCCGCTTTGTGGCACCCGCGGAGGTCGGTCCCGCGAGCCTGACCGCACCGGTCACCCGCCCGGGCACCTACTTCTTCGCCACCGATCGCGACGCCCCCCAACTGGGTGCCGAGGCAACGGCCATCGACGAGAACCATATTTCTATTGTATTGCAGGATGCCGGCGCTGGCATCGACCCGGCCACCCTGCACGTGCAGATCGACGGTCGCCCTGCGCCTGCCACCTACGATGCAGCCACCGGCCGCGTGGTCATCGAGACGCGCAACCTCGCCGAAGGCAACTACCCGGTGCACGTTGCCGCTGCCGACCGGCTGGGCAATCCCGTTGCCGGCACGATCCGCGCCCAGGTCACCGGCACTTTCTGGACCCAGAGCTTCAATGCCTTCCCGAGTCCGGCTCGCGCCTTCACCATCCTGCGCGCCCGTTTCGCCGGTACCGGCGCGACCCAGTTGTATGTCGATATGACCATTCGCGACAGCAGCGGCGCCGAGGTGGTGTCGACGTCGCGCGTGCCACACCGCGGCAACGGCGAGTATGACTTCCGCTGGGACCTGCGCAACGGCGATGGCGCCCATGTCGCCAATGGCGTCTACTACGCTGAGTTCGTCGCCTACGGCAGCGCCGACGGCGAGGTCAAGCAGCGCACGCGCTTCGCGGTGTTGCGCTGAGCTGCCGCCGACAAGGAGAACGAGTATGCAACGATGTCGCAAGATGATGATGCTGGGGCTGGTGCTCCTGTTCATCCCGATGATCTCCAACTGCGGTGCCAGCGGTGGTGGTGGCGGCATCACCAATTCCGATGCCGTGGTCGCCGAACAACTGATCCGTGACGGCTGGAGCAATATCCAGGTGGGCAATCTCGAAACGGCCCGCGCCAACTTCATCCAGGCCATCGACGGTCCGCTCACCGATGCACAACGTGTTGCTGCCAATGCCGGCATGGGTTGGTCGTTGTCGAAAAATGGCAAGATCCTCGAAGCCATCCCCTACTTCGAGATTGCCGCCGTCGCCGACAACGAGGCCAAGGTCGGGCTGGCCGGCGCCCTGATCTTCCGCCACCAGACCACGGAAGACTACCGCCGCGCCGCCACCCTGCTGGGCAACATGCCTCCCGAAAAGTTCGCGGCCGCGCATGCCGGCCTCGGCCTCAACTCAGCCAAGGTTCATGCCCTGACCGCCGTCGCCTACGCGCTCGCCGGCGAACCGCAACTGGCCAAGACTTACATGAACAAAGCGGCCGCCATCGACAGCACCATGGTCGGCACCACCGTCGATCGCATCGACGACGCTTTCCAGATGCTGGGCTGGAAGGATTGACCGCCGGTTCACGCCACCGGCCTTCGCCGCCACCCTCCGTTTCTTACCGGGGCGCCGTCCACTCGGACGGCGCCCCGGTGCTTTCGTGCCGCACACCCGTTTGCGCCAGCCGCAGTAATCACCTCGATCGATTGACCCCACCCCCAGGCAAACACTGGCGCTTGCAGAGAAATGAACTGCTTGGTATCATCCTCGCGTTTTCAATTCTCAGAAGCTTGGAGAGGATGACCATGACACACAGTCGTATGTATCTCGTATTTATTGTTCCCCTTCTGGCCTGCTCTTTGCTTGGCTGCGCCGGGTCATCGACCCCTGACGCATCGCTCGGCAACCCCGCTGCCGCCACCGCGGTACTGGCCGCTCCCGGTGCCAACGTCAGTTTCGCTGTCCGGGTCGACGAAGCGGCCGACACCGCAGATCAGACGCCAACCGTCGCCAGTGTCCGCGCCGCCAAAGCCGGTGAAGTCCCACAAGTCACCTTCACGCTGGTCACGCTCAACATCGGCAACGTCGAGCAACCCATCAGCTCGCAGTCGGTCACGGTCGCCGCGGTCAATGGTTCGGCCTCGGCCTCGTTCGCCAATGTGCCGGCCGTGCCGACCCTCGCCCGGGTCTCGGTGAGCAGCGGCACCATTGCCGGCTTTTCTGATTACCACGGCGCCGCCGACCTCATCGTCGGCAACAATACCATCGTGGTCAACCCCAAGAACTCGCGGCTGAAACAAGACGTGATCGCCCAGGTGATCGAAAACATCATCGCCAACCGCCAGGTGTTCCGCTTCGCCGGCCTCGATCTCACGACGCGCCTGCGCCAGATCATCACCAACCTCGACCGCCAAGCGGCCACCGTCTACCAGACCGCTTTCACGCAGATTGCCCAGCAACTCGACACCGCCAACGTCAACGGCAGCCCGGTGGCCATGCCGGGCGTGAAGTCGGTGGCCGAGTCGTTGTCCTCTCCCACCACGCTGATTCGCTTGTCGTTGCGCGAAGCGTTGCAACTGGCCCGCAACAACATTCATCTGTCGGTGCGCGACCACGCGAAGACCGATGCGCCGGCCGTCCCGGCCATTGTGCCCATTCTCGGCGACAATACGGCACTTTCCGCCGGCGGCATTCTGCGCCGCGTCATGGCAGCAATTCCAACCACAGGCATGCTTGCCTCGGACGGCCCGATCATCGACGACTTCCAGGCGCTCGCCAGTCGCACCACGCTGGCGACCATGACACCGACCGCCATCGAGATTTCCGACTATGCTTCGACTGCCACCCGATTGGTGAAATCGGTTCGCACCTATCTGAAAGATGTCACGGTGCAGAGTTCAAGCGACGGCGTCGTTACGAGCATTGCGCTCAATTCAGCCTCGACGATTACCCAAGACAAATACGACACGAGCGGATCGATCATTGAACACTGGGTGTTCAAGCCGACCACTTCGTTCACCATCACGGTCACCTATTCCCTGGTGCCCACTACTTCGACCTTGTTCTATCGCTCCTACACCGTCTACACCTATTTTGGGTCAAGCTCAGAGGCCACCGACTACGGGATGCTTGCGACCATGATCGGCACCCAGACAACCACATTGACCATTCCCAATGAGGGCCTCGGCGTTGGTTTCGAGTATCAGGAGGGAACGAAACCGATCGCCACCGGCAGCATTCTCCTGCACGGTCTCACGGGGTCCGTCCAGCAACAGACGGGCGTGGCCACGGGCCTCTGGGCCTCAAGACGGGGGACCAACGCACCGCAAATCATCACCAACTTCGAGGGCATCACCCAAGCAAAGAAGCGGTTTCTCGACTCCTTCGAAACCAATAACCTGACCACCGTCGGCACCACTGTCCGCCTCACGGCAAACGGAGCGGCCCCGGGCCAGGGTTTCGTCCTCGACAATCTCATCGTAAATATGCCGAACTTCACCCGGACCACCGGCACTGATCCGTTCAACTACAAATTCACTGGCGGCACTGCCGAGGTGTCGTTGCGCTATGTCGGCAACAGCCCGGCCGACTACGGTTACATCTACCGCCTGGCAATCTTCGCCTCTGGCATCAACTTTGACGCAGCGCAAACCGAACCGGTCGCCGACGGCGCCGACCTCTCGGTCACCCGGGTGAGCACCGACAACAGCGTCAGTGGTTTCCACTACCGCCTGGTCAATCATCAACCGCAACTGCAACAGAACAGCAGTCTGCCGTTCCTCGGCGGCACCGAGTCGGTCGGTTTCGTTGTGGCGACTGGCACGACCAACGAACTGGCCAAGCACGTGACCGGCCAGATGCGACTCGTCGACCCGGCACAGATTGTGGCCACGGTGGCCTACGACGTCACCAGCACCACCAACGGCAACGCCGACGGTCGATGCACAGTGAAGGTCGCCGGTGCCGAGCGCACCATGTATTTCACCCTGCGTGACGACCTCATCACCGGGCGCGCTTACGGCGATGCGCATGCGACCGACGATAACATCAACCCGGTGGCGTCGTTCACGATTCCGCTCAATCGTCGCTGGATCTATGTCGTTCCTCCGGGGTCGATGTGGGGATACACGACGATTCAGCAACCCACGATCGACTACCTCCCGGCGTTCGGTAACGTGCACAGCGAAACGTTCACCTTCGATCTGTAAATACACATTACGTATCACTGACACGATGAACACCGCGCGGCCTCACCTGGGGCCGCGCGGTTCTTTGCGCGACGGCCCCGTGCACACGATTCGCGTTGGCGGGTCGTTTGCCCCGTCTGAAACTGCGTTTCGGGCGGCCCTCCATGGCGGCAAACGCCCACCAAGCGCATCGTGCGCGAGCGAGTCCGGGCGAGAACCGCGTCGCGTTTCGCGACGGCACCAGGATGGTGTCCCGGCACCGCGGCGCACCCTTGGGTGGTCACCCCGGTGTCGGGACCCTCGGCAAGAAGGCTGGCGCCGTGCGGCCCGGTCATCCTGGTTGCTGCGGAACCTGGTTGCTGTGCTCGTCTTGCTGACCACGGCCCCACCCGCCTGGCCGATCGATCTCTTTGCCGGCCTCGCCTTGCCGCCCACACCCATGCTGCTCGCCCGCCCCACCTGGACAGCGTCGGGCTCGTCGCTCACCCTCAGCCACACCCGCGAAG
>CAZADH010000097.1:0-19388 GCA_964483805.1 uncultured bacterium | reverse complement strand
TCCCGCTGAACAAGGGCGCCGCCTTCCTGGGCGCGGCCGGTATCGCCGACGGCCTCGTGCGGTTTTCCGTCGGTTGCGAAGATTACCAGGATCTCCGCGACGACCTGATCGGCGCGCTCGACGAGGTCCAGCGGCATTTTGCCAATGGGCACAGCAAAGTGGCCGGTCTCTGAATCGCCCAAGAATCCGGGCACAACATAACAGCAATAAATATTATTGACAACGTAAGGATGTCCGCCGATGCCGACCTATGACTTTGCCTGTTCTTCCTGCAATCATCGTTTCGAAGCCGTCCAGGACCGCGACGCCGCCACCGCCCCACCCTGCCCGTCTTGTGGCAGCACCAGTCGGCGCTTGATCGGCGGCGGTGGCGGGTTCGTGGTGCGCAGCGCGACGGGGCAGACCGGTCCGACCGCGAGCGGCGGCTGTCGGCGCGAGCGCGAGGGTGTGGGTTGTTGTGGCCGTGCCGACTTTTGCGCCCCCGGTGAGAGCCGCGGTTCGTGCGGCAAGGATTCCGATCGCTAGAGGAGCCACCGATGATCCGTTACTCTGACGCCGTCCTCGATCACTTCCAACACCCGCGCTGCGTCGGCCGCCTTACTGACCGGGATGGTGTCGGAAAAATCGGCGATGCCTCCTGCGGCGACTTCCTCGAAATGAACATCCGGCTGACCCCCGATCACCAACGCATTGCCGCTGTCGGGTACCTGGTCAAGGGGTGTCCGGCCGCGATAGCCACGACGAGCATCCTCGCCGAGATGTCGACCGGGCGCACCATCGAAGAAGCGATGGCCATCACCGACAGCCAGGTCATCGGCGCGCTCGATGGACTGCCTGCCGGCAAAGAACATTGTTCGCTCCTGTCGGTGCGCGCTCTGCACCTGGCGGTGCAAGATGCGATGTGGCGCAAACTGCTGAAGAACTCCGGCATGGTCGTCGATGACGCCGACTACGAGCGCTTCGTCGCGGCAGGCGGCCTCGATCAGCTCATGCATCGCTGCGACGGGTCGTGCGGCGCACCCGGTCCGGGCACGCCGCGACCGCCAGCCCCTTCGCGGTCGGAAACCGAGCCCCCACTCCTCACGCCAGTCCAGACACCCGCGCCGGCCCCCAGAGCCCGACGCCAGACCAAGAAAGGCAAGTAAATACATTATGTTGATTGCTATTTCCGCGCAAGGCGATACCCTCGAGGCCCCTCTCGATCTGCGTCTCGGTCGCGCCGCCCGCTTTCTGCTGATCGACAGCGACAACGACACGTTCCGCGTCCTCGAGACCGGCGCGGCCGACATCGGCCACGGGGCCGGCATCCAAACCGCGCAGACGCTGATCAAAGCCGGGGTCAAAGCGGTCGTGTCCGGCGACTGTGGACCGAAAGCGTTCCAGGTCTTCCAGGCCGCCAATATCCCGATCTTCTCGGCATCCGGCGGCACGGTCCGTGAAGCCCTGCAGGCCTACAAGGCGCGCACCCTGCCCCAGATCGGCCAACCAGGGCGCGCCCATCAGGGTTGAGCCGCTCCATGTCGTCATCCACGTCAACAACCTCGGCCCAGGCGCGCGACGCCGCACCACGAGGCCGACCCTGGCTGGCCATCGCCAGCGGCAAGGGCGGCACCGGCAAGACCAGTGTCGCGGTCAGTCTCGCGCACGCATTTCTTGCCGCCGGGCGGCGCGTGCAACTGATCGATGCCGATGTCGAGGGCCCCAACGTGCATCACTTCCTCGACATGGGCCAGGGCGAAGAAACGCCGGTGTTTGCCATGGTGCCGGTCATCGACAAGAGTCGCTGCCGCGGCGACGGGCGGTGTGTCGACGTCTGCACGTTCAATGCCCTGGCCGCTGTCGCCGACGGCATCATGGTGTTCACCGACATGTGTCACGGCTGCGGGGCCTGTCTCGAGCTGTGTCCAGGCAAAGCAATCACCGCCGGCCAGCGCGAGATCGGTGTGCTGCGTCACTGGCAGGCAGACCACCTCGATGTCTGGCAGGGCCGCCTGCATGTGGGGCAGGTGTTGACCCCCGCCGTGATCCGCGCGCTCTTCGCCCAGGCGTCGGCGCACGCGGCTGACATCACCATCGTCGACGCGCCTCCCGGCACGTCCTGCCCGATGGTGGCCGCCATTCGCACCAGCGATCATCTGCTGCTCGTGACCGAACCCACCCCGTTCGGACGCCACGACCTCGAACTGGCGGCGGCGGTAGCCACCCATCTGCGCCTGCCTTGCGACGTGATCATCAATCGGTCCGACGGGCAGGATGACGACATCGACACCCTGTGCCGTGCGCGCGGGCTGGCGATCCTCGACCGGCTGCCGGCCGACCGCACCGTGGCCGAAGCGTACGCGCAGGGCCGGGTCATGGGCACGCTCGGCGGCGCCTGGACGGCGCGCTTTCACGCACTGCAGAAGAAACTGGAGGCCGCCTGGTGAAACCCCACGAACTCGTGATTCTCAGCGGCAAGGGCGGCACCGGCAAGACCAGCGTCTCGGCAGCGCTGGCGGCTTGGTTTCGAGGGGCGGTCCTCACCGACACCGACGTCGACGGTGCGAACCTGGAACTGGTTCTGCAAGCCCGCAAACTCGCGGAAGGCCCGTTCGCGGGCCGCGACAAGGCCCGGATCAAGCCGGCGCTCTGCACGGCCTGCGGCCGCTGTGCCGACGTGTGCCGCTTCGACGCAGTCAATACATCGACAATACACGACAACGGCGGCCTGATCATGGAGATCGACCAGGACTTCTGCGAAGGGTGCGGGTTGTGCGCCCAGGTGTGTCCGGCCGGGGCGATCGCCATGCACCCGTGCGAGGGTGGCACCTGGCGCCACAGCAGCACGCCCTGGGGCGAACTGTATCACGCCGCACTCGCTCCGGGCGGCGAAAACTCAGGCAAACTCGTGGCCCTGCTGCGCAAAGAGGCGCGGGCCCGGGCCGAAGAGACCGGCACTCCGCTGCTGATCACCGACGGACCGCCGGGTTCCGGGTGCCCGGTCATCGCCACGCTGACCGGTGCGCAACAAGTCTTGTTAGTTACCGAGCCCACGCCGTCGGGACTTTCTGACCTGCAACGGGTGGCCGCCCTGTGCCGCCACTTTCACCGCCCGATGCAACTGGTCATCAACAAACACGATCTGAGTCCGGTCTCGAGCGACCGGATCGAGCAGTGGGCCGCAACCGAACAGATCCCGGTGATCGGCAGACTGCCCTTCGACCCCGTCGTCCCGGCCGCGATCCGTAAAGGCGTCCCGGTGACGACGCTGCCCGCCACGCCCTGGCGCGCAGCCTTTGCCGCCGTGACCACCGCTCTGGCCCTGCCGCAACCGCAACCCACATCCAGCCAGGCCACGACAAATTCCTGAGCTGTAGACAAAACAAGGAGACCACGAACATGAATACCCGATATGCTATTCCTCTACTCGGCGGAAAACTATCCAGCCACTTCGGCCAGTGCGAAGAGATCGCCTTTATCGACGTCGATGCGCATTCGCGCATCATCACGGGCATGACCCGCAAACCCGTACCGCCGCATGAACCCGGGGTTCTGCCCCGCTTTCTCGTCGACAACAAGACCAACGTCGCCATCGTCGGCGGCATGGGCATGCGCGCCCGCCAGTTGCTCGAGGAGGGCGGCATACGGGTGATCATGGGTGTCGAGTCGCTCGACCCCGAGGTGCTGGTCAAACGTGACCTGGCCGGGCAGTTGTCCGAAGGCGATAACACCTGTTCGCACGGCCCCGATCACGTGTGCGACGGCAGCGGCCACGGGCACAAGCATTCCTCCGACCGCTGAGCGCACGAGCAACCGCCGCCCCGCCACCCCAATAACGCCCGAGGACAATGACGACACCATGTTGACCCCAACCGACTTCGACGCCATGGTTGCCAAGATTGCCGCGTTCCACACTCGACCGGCCCCGGGAATCGTCATCGGGGTCGCCATGGTCGACTACGCCCGCGACACCCTTGGGCCGGTCCCGGGCAAGATCAACGCCGTGTGTGAGACGCAGGCCTGCCTCACCGATGTCATTCAGGTCATGACCGGCTGCACCATGGGCAACCGGTATCTGCGCATCATTCACGGCCTCGGACGGTATGCGCTCACGCTCTACGACCGCGACACCGGCGTCGGGGTGCGGGTGGCCTGTCGCCAGGAACTCATCGACCCCGCGACCAGCCCCGAGCTGTACCGCTGGTTCAGTCGCACGCGCGGACCCGAGCTGCAGAATGACCCGGCAGCCCGCCGGCGCTCCGGCGAGCAGGTCATGCACGAGTTCAAGCAGGTGGGACGGGCGGTCCTCGAAGCGCAATGGGTGCGCGTCCGCGACTACGGCAAGAAGCCGCTCGCGGCCGCCAACGTCTGCACCACGTGCGGGGAGTCGTATCTGGTTGACCAGGACGACACCGGCCAATGCCGCAGTTGCGCGACCCGACAAGTCTACTTCGAGCCGATGCCGGCCCCGCACCCCCGTGAATCATGATACCTTCATGGTATTGACTTATTGTTGACAGGAGACACACCCAGTATGAGTTCCAGCACTTGCGGCACCTGTTCCGACACCTCTTGCAGCGCCAAGACCCGACACCAGGACGAATCGGCCGAGGAATACGCCCAGCGGCAGCGTCTCGAAGCAAACCTCTGTCGCATCAAGCACACCGTCTTCGTGTTGTCCGGCAAGGGCGGCGTCGGCAAGAGCACCGTCGCCGCCAATCTCGCCCTGACCCTGGGCATGAACGGCCTGCGCGTCGGGTTGCTTGACATCGATTTTCACGGGCCGTCGATCCCGACCCTGCTCGGACTGGCCCAGACAAGGGCCGTCGGCGACGGCCAGGCGATCGAACCTGTTGTATTGACGGCCAATGTCAAAGTAATGTCGATCGGTTTTCTCGTCCGCGGCGCCGATGAGGCGGTGATCTGGCGTGGGCCGATGAAGGCCAATGTCATTCGCCAGTTGCTCGCCGACGTGAACTGGGGCCCGCTCGACGCGTTGGTGGTCGACTGTCCGCCCGGCACCGGCGATGAACCGCTCAGCATCGTCCAGAGCGTGCCGCGCGCCGACGGCGCCATCATCGTCACCACGCCGCAAACCGTCGCGGTTGCCGATGTGCGCCGCTCGATCACCTTCTGCAACCGCCTCGAACTGCCGGTGCTCGGCGTCATCGAGAACATGAGCGGCTTCGCCTGCCCACACTGCAACACGGTCAGCAACATCTTCAATGCCGGTGGCGGCGAAAGCCTCGCCGATGAGATGGGTGTGCCGTTTCTCGGCCGCGTGCCGATCGATCCCGAGATGGTCGTCACCGGCGATCAGGGCGTACCGTACGTGCAGAAGCACGCCGAACGCCCCGCCGCAAAAGCGTTCACCGCCGCCGTTGAACCGCTGCTCAACCTGGTCTTGAAGACCGCATCGTGGCAGGAAGCAGGGACCGCGGCGCCGGAGCCGACCGCGTGAGCATCGCCGTCGTCGACCTCATCGGTGCTCTTCTCCTGCTTGCTCTCGCAGCGTCGGGTGGCGTATTGCACTGGTATTTACCTCCCGGGTCGGGTCATGCCGAAGGTGGGCGTCTGCCCAAGATGCTGCTCGGCATGACGCGCCACGATTGGGGCGACGTGCATTTTGTGCTTGGCCTGGTGTTTCTCGCGGTCATGGCGATCCACTTGTGGCAGCACCGCACCTGGATCCGCGGACGTTTCTCGGCATGAGAACCCATCTCGACTGCATTCCCTGCTTCATCCGGCAGGCGCTCGAGGCGGCGCGCTTCGTCAGCCCTGACCCACGCGTGCACGAACAGGTGCTGCACGACGTATTGCAGTGGGCGCCGCGCCTGGACCCGCATCTGACGCCGCCCGCGTTGGGCCAGAGGGTGCATCGTCGCTTGCGCGAGATCATCGGGGTCGCCGATCCCTACCAGAGTGTCAAAGACCGCCACAATCGCATCGCCCTGGAACTGCTGCCGCACCTGCGTGACCTCGTCGCGGCAGCCGCCGATCCGTGGGTGGCCGCGGTGCGCACCGCCATCGCGGGCAACGTCATCGACCTGGGCGTGTTCAGCACCCTCCCCGATGCAGCCATCCGCGAGGCCGCCGACCGTTGCATCGGCGAACCGCTCGCGGGCGACCTGGACGCACTCGCACAGCGGATGGCGCAGGCGCAGTCGATCCTGTATCTTGCCGACAACGCAGGCGAGATCGTCTTCGACCGGCCGCTGATCGAGCGGCTCGGCCGCAAAGTGACGGTGGCGGTCCGTGGTTTCCCGATCATCAACGACGCCACACGCATCGACGCCGATGCCACCGGGTTGAGTGAACTCGTCGAGGTCATCGACAACGGTTCCGACGCTCCGGGGACGATCCTCGACGACTGCAGCCCCGCCTTCCGCGACCGCTTCGCCCGGGCCGATCTCATCATCGCCAAGGGCCAGGGCAACTTCGAGTCGCTCAGTGAAACCCCGGGGCCGATCGTCTTTCTGTTCAAGGCCAAGTGCGCCGTGACGGCAACGCGTGCCGGGGTTCCGGTCTGCACCAGCGTCGTTGCCACGTCGTTGCCACCGGCGCGCCCATGAGTGTTTCGCGGGCAGGCGTCACGGTTGCCGCCGAAGTGCGCTTGCATCGCCGCCCTTCGATCTTGTCGACCTGGCATCAGGTTTGCTATTGACACACTATCGGGCGCGGCCGTCGGGTCGCTTGCGACTGCGCCATCGTGGCTGCAAGCGCCCACTACGCCATCCGTGGCGGGCGGGGTCGTTCCACGAAAGGCCGTGCCTGCGAGCACACTTGAGAACGCTTCCCGCGAAGCAATATGCACATTGTGCACTCATTTCTGAAGGAGTCAGAGCATGCAAGTCGCCGTTCTCGGAGCCAGCAACAAAACCGATCGCTACAGTTACAAAGCCGTGATGATGCTGCGTGATCACGGGCATGTTCCCATCCCGGTGCACCCCGCGCTGTCGGCCATTGAAGGCATCGCCGTCGTGCCGACGCTGGGCCGGATCACCGCTCCCGTCGACACCATCACCGTTTATCTCTCGCCGGCAAATCAGGCGGGGGTCGCTGCCGACATGCTGGCGAGCCCAGCCCGGCGCATCATCTTCAACCCCGGTACCGAGAACCCCGAACTCGAACAGCGCCTGACCGCCGCCGGCAAGCAGGTGTTGCACGCCTGCACCCTGGTGATGCTCACCACCGGGCAGTTCTGAACGTCCCGGCGCGGTGCCGGATTATCGACACACCCGCGCCATCGAAGAGGTGATTGCCAATGTCATGGTTGCAGGAGAAACTACCGCACCTCCCCGTCTCGGTGTTCTCGATCGTCATGGGACTGTCGGGCTTCGCCATCGCCACCGCCAAGTTCTATCATGTCCAGTGGCTGCCAAAACTGGTTGCTGATGCGGTGCTGTGTGGCGACGCACTGGCGTTCGCAGTTTTATTGACGTTGTATTTATTGAAAATCAACTATTTCCCTGACGAGGTTGGTCACGAGTTGGCTCACCCGGTGCGCGTCAACTTTTTCGCGACGATTTCGATCTCGTTTTTGCTGCTCAGCATCGCCATGTATTCGTTTTGGCCCTTGTTGGCCGTGCTTCTGTGGTGGCTCGGTGCCATCATGCAGGTGGTCATCACCCTGTTAACCATGCGGTTCTGGGTCCAGAACAGTTACGATGTGAAGCACTGCAACCCCGCCTGGTTCATCCCGGTGGTCGGCAACATTCTCATCCCGATCGTGGGGGTCGACCTGGTGGCCCGCGAGGTTTCGTTCTTCTTCTTCGCGTTCGGCATGTTCTTCTGGATCGTGCTGTTCACCATCATTTTCTATCGACTGGTATTTCACCCGCCACTGCCGGCCAAGATGGTGCCGACCCTGTTCATCTTCATCGCCCCGGCCGCCGTCGGCTTCGTATCCTACATGCGCATCATGCAGTCATGGGATATCTTCGCCCTGAGCCTGTTGTCGCTGACCTACTTCTTCGTCCTCTTCCTGGGCGTGATGGCACGAGGATTCGTGCAATTGTCGTTCACCCTGTCGTGGTGGGCGTACACCTTCCCGATGGCAGCAGCCACCATTGCGACCACAGTTGCTTTCCAGGTGACGCAGGCCCCGGCACTGGCCGTCATTGCCTGGTTGTTGCTGGCGGCAACCGCCACTTCGATCGTCATCGTTTCGGTCGCAACTGCGCAACATGTGCGTATCGGCGACATCTGTGTTCCGGAAACATGATTAAAACGGGCACGCACTCATGACCGGCCAACCTGCACATTGTGCGTATTGCCCCAGAGGAGTTGACGCATGAAGTCCCATTTCCTCGGTTCGATCGGCATCGTCTTCGGTTTCGTTGTCGGCGTCGTGTTTTCTGGCGTTGCCATGAGCCTGTCCGCCGGCAACATGATGCTGGTCGAGATCCGCAGTCCGTTCGACCACGGCAAGACGGTCTCGACGCTCACCGACAACATCGCCAAACAGCCGGGTTGGCATGTGGTCTCGGTAATCGATCAACAGAAGGAGTGCCTGGCCCACGGCGGCAGCGACATCGGCAAGTTCACTATTGTCAAATATTGTAGTGGTAAGACCGCTTCGGTCATGCTCGGGAGCGATGATCGCAAGCGCCTCGGCGCCATGATGCCCAAGGCGTTCGCCGTGTATGAGAAGAGCAACGGCCAAGTCTACGTCGCCACCGCCAACGGTGCCATCATGGGCAAACTGTTCGGCGGCGAGACCGAGCGCATCATCGAGGGCGTATCGCTCGACGTCGAGTCGATGCTGCGGTTCCTCAATTTCAAGTTTCCCCTGTTCTGAGTATCTGCTTGCCGGCAACGGTCACCGAAGACAGCGGTGACCTGCTAAGGAGGAAGAGACATGCCACGCCATGACGGGACGGGACCGTTCGGTCTGGGACCGGGAACAGGACACGGTGCGGGGTGTTGCCGCCATGGGTCGTCGAGATTTGGCGAGATTCTCGTGCAGATTGTCGTCTCCCACTGGCGACCGATCCTAACTCTTCTGGTCACGGTGCTGGCCCCGCCCATTCGACGGCTCGGCCGACTCATTGCCGATCACCACACCACGAAACACCATCGGCCCACACCCATCACCGATACGACCGACAAGCGGTTATTGCCGCCCCCGCCCCGCAACCGAATACATGGCGAGGCAGCGACGGGGGCGTTCCCAAGCACTCACGTCAGCAACGAGCCCGGTCGGGAATCGTGCGGCGACAGGTCATGCCGGTGACCGGTCAAGATACCGCCATGACTGTCGGCGGCCCTCGCCAGTACCGTTACCTTTTCGGCCCCGTGCCGTCTCGTCGGTTCGGGCGCTCGTTGGGCATCGATCTCACGCCCCACAAAACATGCAGCCTTGATTGCATCTTTTGCCAACTCGGCCTCACGACTAGGCTGACCCACGAACGCCACGAGTATGTCCCGACCGCCGCGGTCGAGACCGAGATCGACCACTGGCTGGCCCGCCGCGAACCAGCCGACTACCTCACCCTGGCAGGATCCGGCGAGCCCACGCTCCACAGCGAGTTCGGCCGCGTCTTGCGGTTCATGCGTGAACGCAGCTCGATTCCCACCGTCCTGCTGACCAATGGCACGCTGCTCCACGAGCCTGACGTGCGAGCGCAAGCAGCACAGGCAAGTATTGTAAAACTCACGCTTTGTTCCTGGAACGAACAAAGCTTTGCCCAGATTCATCGCCCAAGCCCGGGCATCACTCTCGCGCAACTGGTCGCCGGCGCCGGCCGGTTCCGCCGTGAATTCACCGGGCAGATCTGGCTCGAGGTCCTGCTCCTGCATGGCATCAATGCCGACCCTGAGCAGGTGAAGCAGATCGCCGCGTTGGCCCGTCAACTCGACCCCGATCGCGTGCAGTTGCACACCTGCACCCGGCCACCGGCGCTGGCTTCGGCGCTTCCCGTACCGCCCGAGACCCTGCGACAACGGGCAACCCTTTTCTCGCCGCCGGCCGAGGTGATTGGCGCAGCTTGCCCAGATCGGGGGGCGAGAACCGGCAAAGGCGCAGCCGAAATCGTCGAGTTGCTGCAACGTCGTCCCTGCACCGCCGAGCAGATTGCCACAGCATTTGCCCTGCACCTCAACGAGGTCGCCAAACATCTCGAACACCTGACGCAGACCGGCCAGATCTCGCCGGCGCGCCAGGGTCAACTCGTTTTTTACCGCAGCACCAGCAACACACCCAAGGAGCGTGCAACATGAAGGTACTGATCATCGGCGGCGTGGCCGCCGGCCCCAAAGTGGCATCACGCATCATTCGTCGGCAACCCGACGCTGAGGTAACCATCGTCGAGAAGGGCGTATTGCTGTCGTACGCGGGTTGCGGGCTTCCGTATTACGTGGCCGGCGAGGTCCGCGAGCAGAAGGAACTGATGTGCACGGCCACAGGGGTCGTGCGTGATCCGGTGTTCTTTCAGAACGTCAAGAACGTCACCGCGCTCAGCGGTACCGAAGCGCTCCGCATCGACCGCCCGGCAAAGCGGGTCGAGGTCAAGAATGCCGCAACCGGCGCGACCCAGTGGCTGCCTTACGACAAATTGGTTTTGGCCACCGGAGCCACCCCGATCCGGCCGAAGATCCCCGGCATTGATATTGACAACGTATTTACTTTACACGGCGTCCACGATGCCGAGGGAATCAAGGCCGTGCTTGCCGAGGGCCGGGCCAAGGATGTGGTGATCATCGGCGGCGGCCTGATCGGCGTCGAAACCACCGAAGCCCTGGTCGCCCGCGGTTGCCGCGTCACCATCGTCGAGATGCTGCCCCACATCCTCGGCATGCTCGACGCCGACATGGCCCGCCTGGTCGAGCGCCACATGGAAGCCAAGGGGTTAAGGTGCTCACCGGAACCCAAGCGCTCGCGATCGAAGGCATGGTGGGAAGCGAGCACAAGGTTGCGCAGGTGCGCACGAGCAAAGGCGCGCTTCCTGCCGACATGGTCATCGTCGCGATTGGTGTGCGCCCCAACGTCACCCTCGCCGCCGCCGCCAGTCTGGCCATTGGCGAGAAGACCCAGGCGATCAAGGTCAATCGGTTCATGCAGACATCCGACCCCGACATCTACGCCGCCGGTGATTGCGTTGAAAACGTCGATCTGCTGACCGGACAGCCCTGCTTCGTGCCGTTGGGTTCGACGGCCAACAAACAAGGTCGGGTGGCCGCTTCGAACATCTGCGGCGACCACGAGGAGTTCCCCGGCGTGCTGGGGACCAGCATCTGCAAAGTCTTCGACTTCTGCGTCGGCAAGACCGGACTCACCGAAGCCGGCGCGCGGGCACATGGTTTCGACCCGGTGACGGCCATCGCCCCCGGCCCCGACCGTGCCCATTACATGGCTGCGTCGCGCCCCCTGATTCTCAAGGTCATTGCCGACCGTTCATCAGGCCGATTGCTGGGCGCTCAGGCTGTCGGACCGGGCGACGGGGCCAAGCGCATCGACATCGCCGCCACGGCAATCACCGCAAACATGAACCTGAACACCGTTGCCAACCTGGATCTCGCCTATGCCCCCCCGTATGCGCCGGCCATGGACAACCTGATCACTGCCTGCAACGTTGCCCGCAACAAGATCGACGGACTGATGACCGGCATTGCTGCCGCCGACGTCTACGGCAAACTCCGCAACAACGAATCGGTTGTGCTTCTCGACGTGCGCTCTGCCGCCGAATACAACGAGATCCACCTGGCCGCGTCCACGCTGATTCCCCTGGGCCAGTTGCGTAACCGCCTCGCCGAAATCCCGCGCGACCGTGAGATCATCACCTTCTGCAAAGTCTCGCTGCGCGGGTACGAAGCGGCACTCATCTTGAAGCATGCCGGTTTCACCAACGTGAAGGTGCTCGACGGCGGCATCGCCATGTGGCCGTACGAGACCATGACCAAACAAGGTGCGTAGGCGCACCGGGGTAGGCAACAGGGTGACGTTGACCGGCCACCCACAAAACATGGAGGCTGACAATTCATGGACGACATGCTGACCCAGGCCCGCGCGCAGTTGTGCGACCGGTTGCACGACGCCGGATACCCGCTCGACCGCCCGCTCACGGTGCGGCCACTTCACGCCGATGAGGCCGTGGGCCGCGCGGCATCGCCCGAACTGGCCATCCGCCGTGGCCCCGAGAAAGTGATCCAGGCCGAGGTCGCCGGCACGATCGGCCAGGCCTTCACCGATCAGCCGGGGTCTTGGTCCGGAACGGTCGGCGATGCACTGGCGCTCGACCTTGCCCAGGTGCCGCTGCGGGCGATTTCCGTGGCCGCCATCAACGCGATCCTGTGCAACATCAACGGCTGTCAGGGCGTGAAACACTGCCAGGACGGCGATCCCGAGGCGTGCGGCGACCGCATGGCCGAAGAGATCGCCCGCCGGGACCCACACCCGCACATCGGGATGTTCGGCCTGCAACCGTTCATGGTCCAGGCCCTGGTCGGCCGCTTCGGCGCCGCGGCGGTCACCGTCGCCGATCTGAATCCGGCCAACATCGGTACGCAGCGCGCCGGCGTGCCGATCTACGATGGGCAGCGCGATGCCGCCACTATCGTCAAGAATTGTTCGATCGGCCTGATCACTGGTTCCTCGATCGTCAACGGCACGTTCGACGAACTGTGGCACCTGTTCGCCGAACACCACCGCCCGGTCATCGTCTTCGGCAATACGATCGCCGGCGTTGCGGCGTTGGTCGGACTCGACCGCTACTGTCCACTGGCCCGCTGACCAGCGGCAACCACAACACTCACCACCACAGGGAGGCAACCACCATGAGTCGTATTTATGAAGTATTGAAGCAGCACTGGGACCAGCGCGAAGGCGCGCCGGTGTTCACCACCGTCGATGCCCGTGGCGTGCCCAACTCCGTTTACGTTCTGGCGATCAAACTGCTGGACGACGGCGGCATCGCCATTGCCGACAACAAGTTCGTGAAGACCCGTGCCAACATCAAGGCCGGCAGCACCGGCTCTTTCCTGTTCATGGCCCCGGACCACAAGGCGTTTCAAGCCAAGGGCAAGCTCGAGTATTACACGTCCGGCCCGCTGTTCGACGACATGCTCACCTGGGTTCCGCCCAAGTATGGCCGCCATGCGGTCGTGATTTTGCGCCCCGAGAAACTGTATTGCGGCGCCGAAGAGATCGCCTGAGAGCACGCCCGCGCACGATGGGCATAGTGGGCGTTTGCCGCCACGAGGGCGGCCCGAAACGCCAGTTTCGGGCGGTGCAAACGACCCGTCCCCAGGCGGATCGCCGCTCCCAACAACGGGGCGCCACCAACGCGAAACGGCCGCACGACTTCAGACGAGTGAAGCCGCGCGGCCGCTGAACGCGAGTCTTACTTCTTCTTGAGAACCGTGGCCAACACCTGGTCCTTGCCCAACTTCTTGGTGCAGAAGAACCAGTCGAAACAGGTCATGGTCTTCTTGTCTTCCATCCGTTCTTTGGCGACACCACATGATCCGGCGGTCGGAACAATTACATCATCCCCCGGCTGCCAGTCGGCGGGCAAAGCAACCGCAAACGCATCGGCGGTCTGCAGACCGATCACCACCCGGTATAGCTCGGCGAAGTTGCGACCGAGGCTGATCGGATAATAAATGATCGTGCGGATGATCCCCTTGGGGTCGATAACGAACACGGCACGAACCGCCTTGGTGTTGCTCTCACCCTGGATCATGCCGTATTTGCGCGACACCTCCATGGTGATGTCTTCGATCAACGGGAACTTGACTTCAACGTCCTTCATTCCTTTGTAGTCGATCTTCTCTTTGATCGTGCGCAGCCACGCGATGTGGCTGTACAAGCCGTCGACGGAGAGACCCACGAGTTTGCAGTTGGCCTCGTTGAACTTCCCTTCCATGGTGGCAAACGTCATGAACTCCGAGGTGCACACGGGTGTGAAATCAGCCGGATGGCTGAACAGAATCACCCAACTGCCGGCATACTGTTCGGGAAAATTGATTTCGCCCTGGGTGGTGATGGCCTTGAACGAGGGCGCCTTGTCACCAATTCGCGGCATCGGGTGGATTGTGGTCGGGTTGCTTGCATCCATGAAACCTTGGTCTCCTGTTATCCTGTAGTGGTTTGCCTGGTGCTGCCTGCGCGAGCAGGCAAGACCGGAGCGAGAAACGGTGAATTACATATAATGTCAATACGTCAGCTTCGACGCCCGGCATCGCCCGGCGTCGTTGCGATGGGTGTGGTCGCGACCAGGGCTTCTCCGGCCGGAGCCGTTTGCCCACCGGCCAGACTCCGAATCAACTGCTCCAGTTGATCGATGCGCTGATGCAGTGCAGCGAGTTCCTGGTCGCGCCGATCGACCGTAGCGACCGCCGGCACATCGGCCGCATACTCTGGCGCCATGCTGCGGTTGCGGTTGCCACCCCATCCGCGGCCGGCACCCCGGCCCCCGCAAAATCGATTCCTTCGGCCAAATCCCGGTTGGACTTGGCCGGCCATCATATTTGGCGCACACCGGCCCATCCCGCGACCGGTCCGCTCGCCCTGTCCATTTGGTCCCGTTCCATCGAAACGTGGCATACTCGATTCCTCCTTGCGATGGTAGATTTCGCTCTCCGTGTTGCAAGGGTCATGCCACTCCCGTCAGGCACTCCCGAAACAGCGATACCGGGCGGTGGTCCGCATCGGCGCACGATCGACCCTGACGGTCATTCGAGTGCATGTTTGCAATTTGGCCGGCGCATTTCTGCGGTTTTGCAGTCGCGCTCCGACCGATCATTCGACGGCCGAACCCTCGACACACCCAATCAAATGGTGTGCGTGCGCCGTTATTGCATCGGTGCAATCAATGCCCCGCGGCAGCAGTGTATGTGACGAACGTGGATTCGCCGCTCCATCTGACATATAATCGTGTCAGCGGCGGTGGTTCGTCCTATCGAGCCGTCTTTCGCGGGCCGGTCGAGAACCGGCCCGGCCGCGTTTTCGGCCCGACACTCTGACCTATTACGGGAGACACCCACCATGACCGTGATCGCCCAGACCACAGGAAGCGACATCGACCGGCTGATCGCGGCTGCCGCCAAGGGCTGCGAAGACGAGGTCGCCACATTGCTCAGTGCCGGCACCGACCCCAACGGCATGGACGCCGAGGGACTGCAATCGCCGCTGTTGGTCGTGGTCAAGACTGACCACGTCGGCATCGCCCATCGCCTGCTCGCAGCCGGTGCCGACGTCGGCAAAGCCAACGCCGACCAGGTCACGCCCTTGCACTGGGCCGCCGCGCGCCAAAAGTTGCCGATGGCCCAATTGCTGCTCGAGAAGGGCGCCTCGGTGCACGCAGTCGAACGCGATGGTTGGACGCCCCTGCACTGGGCCGCGTTTCGCGGCCATGCCGCGATGATCGATCTGTTCGTCGAGAAGGGCGCCCAGGTCAATCTCGCCGACAAAGACGGGTGGTATCCGCTGCAACTCGCGGCCCAGCAAGGCCACCTCGACGCTGTCCGCCGCCTGCTGCACCATGGGGCCGACACCACGGTCCGCGAGCCCGAAGGCCGTACTGCTACCGAACTGGCCGAGGGCCGCGGTTACACCGAGATCGCGCAACTGCTGGCCGGCCGTTGATCCTCGTCTCCGCCCAGTCCTCGTAACGGAAATACACCGTATGTATATATTGTTTACTCCACCCGATCATGGAGCCGTGTAAATGCTGACCATCACTGTCATCAAAAGCCCGACCGGTTGCGACATGTGTGAAGAGACCGCGCGCATCGTTGCCGAAGCCGCCAAGAAGTTCCCCGGAGTCGAGATCAAGGTCGACCAACTGACCAGCGGCACCCCCGAAGCTCTGAAGTTCGGCGTGCTGACCACGCCCGTCGTCATCCTCAACGGCAAGGTCTACGCCATGGGCAAACCCGTGATCGCCGAGAAGGTCGACGCCTGGATCCGCAAAGAGTTGGGTTCGGCCCGGTAAACCCGTCGATGCCTGACGTCGCCGCCCTGGTGCACGAACTGCAGCAGTATCGCCGCATCTGCTTCTACCCGTCGTCGGGCACCGATCTGGGCGATCTCGATTTCCTGTGCTCGGGCCAAAAACCCTGGAGCGAGCGGGCCGAGAGTCCGCCGCACGAGCGGCGCACGACCGATGACGGCGCCGACGTGCCCGACCTGTTCGTTCACACCGAGATCAATTTCTTTCAGGAATTCGCGGGCGGACTCGCACTGCAACCCGACGAACACGGTATGCACGGCCCGCTCGAGGTCGTGCGCTTCCGTGAACTGCCGACCATCCCCACACCCAACCGGATCTACGACAACTTTGCCCACAGCGGTCGGGTTTTCGAATACAAACTGCGCGCATGGGGCCGCGCCCACGAAACGACGCTCATCTACGTGTTGTGCGAAAACGAGTTTCTGGTGGCGCGCGTCCTGCTGCCCCACCGCATCAACACCGCCGTCGTCTGGTCACGCAACTGGAGCGGCGGCCGCACCCACGGCACCTGGCTCGCCAACACGTTCGCGCAACTGCACACCGAGCGACTTTACGCCGACTGGTTGTGCATCCCCGGCCGGCGGGGCCAACCGCAGAACCGACGGGTCACCGAACAATACCCCGAACTGATGGCCAACGCACCGAGCCCCCTGGTTCGCCGCGAAGACCTGCGCTGGATCGACGAAGGCGCCAACGGTTGGATCGAAGCGTTCGACGTCGAGAGGCCGCAGACTCCCTGACCCTCAACGATCGCAAGCGGCCGAACAACAGCTTACGTCGTATGTATTGCGCGCACAACACGACACACACGCTGCGCAGCGTCGAACGCAGGTCAACCCTGCGCCTGTTCAATCCCCGGTCGGCGTGGCCCGTGGTTTGGGCGACGGCGGGATTTTGCCAAACTCGGGGTGCTCCTGCAAGAACTTCACGAGATCGTTGAAGCAGGCAAAATTCTTTACGCCGTATTTCACCCAACCGAAGAACGTGCGTGGATGATAGAACTCGCAGTGCCCGTAGACGCGCGCGACGTTTTCGGCAAACAACCGATCGGTATTCGAGAAGTCGCTGCCCGGGGTCCCGTCGGGCTCGGTGTCGACGCCCTTCTTCCAGGCCGAATCGCCGACCATGATCGAGTGCTGCCAGTCAACCTCACGACCCAGCCGCTTCTTGATGATGCCGGCCAGGATATCGGCCATGCCCGTCTCGGGCTTGCGGTTGTGATCGCTGTACTCGGCGAAGTCATAATAATGAAAGACGCCACCCTTTTTCGCCAGCAGCGTCATGCACCGGCGCAACGCCGCATCCGCAGCGGCAAAGGTCACGTGTCCCTGTTGGATGCCGCCCTGGTTCGAGACGATCGCCAGCAGGTAACCGTCACTCGCCAGCAAAGCCAGCTTGGCAGCCACCATCGGCAGAATGGCCACATCGCTGGCGGAATTGGCCGACACATTTCCGCTCGGCGCGACACGCAGGGTGCCGTCGGCATCGAAAAAGGCGATCTTGACCGGCCCGGGACCCGGCACAAAGGCCGGCGAAACCTGGCGTCGTTGCGTCGGCAACCGCTGGAGCGCCGGACGACTGACCGCCCACGCGGCCGCAGCCACAACGATGCTGGCCAAAACAACGAACGACAGAACAACGCGGCGGGTGATTTGTTTCATAGGCAGTATTATACCGTACGCTGGGGCGCGTCCGCTGAGTCACCCCGCTCCGGTATGCCCAGTGACCAGAGAACCCGCACTCGCCGCGCACCTGCACACTATATGCTTGGCCAGGCTGTTGCGGTAGAATGCTGCATGCAAGTGAGATGGCAAGCATTTTGCGACGGGGTCTGTCCCTAGGGCCTGTCCCCAACCAATCAGGAGGAACCTCACACCATGCGAAAAGTGCTCACTCTGACCGCCCTTCTGGCGCTCGGCGCGTCGGGCCTGATGGCCGCCGACCCCCTGTCGATCGCTGACGCCGTGCAAAAGACGCTCACCTACAGCCCCTACCTCGAGGCCATGCGCGAGGGCGAAAAATCTGCAGGCCAGAAGATCGACCAGGCCCGCGCGCTGCGCGCCCCCAAATTGAACGTCGGTCTCAGCGAAACGCGCGTCAACAGCCCGTTGCACGCGTTCGGCACCACGCTCAACCAGGGCCGCATCGCCCAAACAGACTTCGACCCCAACCGGCTCAATGACCCCAGTGCCGTGAACAATATGCAGGTCGGCGCGCAACTCGTCGTGCCCGTCTACCTCGGCGGCATGGACATCCACGCCCGCGAAGCCGCCAAACAAGGCGTCGCCGCCGCCACCCTCGACACGACCAAAGCGCGCGAGGACGTCATCTACCAGACCATCGAAATCTATTTCGGCGCTGTGCTCGCCCGCGAAAGCGTGAACGTCGCCCAGAAGGCGGTCGACACCTCGCGCGAGAGTGTTAAGAACGCCGAAGCCGCGGTCGAGACCCAACGCTCGGTCGAGTCCGATCTCCTGCAGGCCAAAGTGCAACGGTCCCAAAACGAAGAAGCCCTGCTGCGCCGACAAAATCAGTACAAACTTGCCAAAGAAGGACTCGCCACCCTGATGGGCGTGTCTTCGACCAATGAGTATGACCTGACCATGCCGTTCCTGCGCCAGGAATGCGTATCGTGCAAAGAGGATCCGGCCAAGCTGCTCGAACTCGCCCTCAAACAACGCCCCGACTACCTCAAACTCGCCCGCCAGATCGAAGCCCTCAACCACCACGAGAAAATGCAACGCGGCGCCCTGCGCCCCAAAGTCGTCCTCGGCGCCGGTGTCGAACACAACCGCGAAGACTTCGGCGACAGCGGCAAAGGCAACAGCATGCTCTTCGCCCGTGTCGACTGGTCCGCCATCGACGGCGGCGACGCCCGCGCCAAAGCCCGCGAAGCCCAACACCAGCAACAACAACTCACCAAGATGGCCGCCGCCATCAAAGACAAAATCTTCCTCGAGATCCGCGAAGCCGTCACCAATATCAACAACGCCCTCGAACGCATCCGCGTCTCGCAAGAAGCCAGCGAACAAAGCAAAGAGTCCCTGCGCATCCTGCGCGACCGCTACAACGCCGGACTCGCCATCATGACCGAACTGCTCGGCGCCGAAACCTCCCTGCAGTCGCACGAAATGAACCACCTGCAAGCCCTGTACGACTACGCGCTGAGCAAAGCCCGCCTCAAAATGGCACTCGGCGAACTCACCCCCGAACACTGCGAGATCCTGCAACCCGGCAAGTGACCCAACCCACGTCGGTTGTCGACAGGATGCAAAGACCGGCCGAACCGGGCAGGCCCCAGGGGACGAGGGAAACACGGAAACGGCGGGAACGGGGGCTCCGCCCCCTACCCCGGCAGGGGCCAAGGCCCCTGCACCCCGTGAGCCGGTTCTGCGAAGGTGTCGCTGGGGGCAGCGCCTGCGGCGCGGCCCCCAGCGACACCTTCGCAGAACGGTT
>CAZADH010000096.1:2302-19567 GCA_964483805.1 uncultured bacterium | reverse complement strand
CGGCGTATTTCTTTTTGCCGATCGTCAGCGCCAGGACCATCTGGCCCAGGCTGCCGCTCAACGCTCCGGCCAACGCC
Organism: uncultured bacterium; assembly: GCA_964483805.1. Taxonomy (GTDB): domain Bacteria; phylum Muiribacteriota; class Ozemobacteria; order Ozemobacterales; family Ozemobacteraceae; genus CAZADH01. The sequence goes on along the minus strand of CAZADH010000096.1, from coordinate 19,490 downwards.
GACACGCAACCGCCACCCGGATAAAAACTGTCGCTCGCCGTGGCGCGGCAGAACTCGTCAATCGTCTTGATGACCAAACGCTGCATGGCCCAACCTCCCGTATTGTGTTGAACTTGCTGGACGAAGAACCGTTGTACCCGCCACTGGCCGCCACTGCCGGCCGTACCGGGACCGGCCGGGGTTACGCGTCGATGATCGGCACACCCAGCGCCGCCGCTTCGTCGCGCGCCAACGGCGTGACCAGATCGCCACGCCGCACGATCAGGGGTGCCATGGCCCGATGCGCCGCCACCACCTCGTCGCGGGTAATGACCTGACGGCCGGTGGTCTGCGCCACCCGCTCGCCATCGCGACGGGCCGCCCGCCACCGCCGCACCCGTTCGGCCAGATCGCCGCCCGAAAATCCCGCAACGTTGCCGACACACAGGTCGTCAGCGTAGCGCCGGTAGATCTTCACGAAGTGCGGATTCATGCCGGTCGCATCCCGCGCCGGCACGGCCGCCAGATCGAGCAACACCGGCTTGCCCGCCTCGATGGCCGCGCGCAGCAACCGCACCGGCACCGCGTCGTCGATGCCGAGCGCGAGCTTGGCCAACGTGTTGAGCGACAGGGGCAACGCCACCACCAGGTCGAAGCCCGGCAACGCCGCAAGCGCGGCCTCGACCTCGGAACTGAGCCACCAGTGCGCGATTCCGGTCGCCCGCGCCGCCTGCGCCAGCGTCACGCGCGCGCCGGCCGAATGCGACAACAGGCCGTGCCACGCCACGTCGGCCGGCCAGGACTCAACGGCCAGCCGCAAGACCGGGTCGGTGTGCACCGGTGCGGTGGCCACGAGCAGCGCGCGACAGGGATTTCCAGGGTGGGTCGCTGGCATATCGATCGCTCACGAAGATATGCGACACGAAGTTTTCTGTCAATGAGAGTTCCCAGCATTGCCCCCATGGGACCGCTATGTTATGATCGACGACGATCGGCTGCACAGCCGCATCGACACACAATTTCGCCGACCTGGAGGCGTTTGCCGTGGCCAATTCGTCAAGAAAATTCTCGCTCGCCGGTTCGTGGGTCGCGCTCGTCACCCCCTTTGACACCACCGGCCGCATCGATTTTGCCGCCATCGACCGCCTGGTCGAGTTCCATCTCGACGCCGGCACCGACGGCATCGTCATCAGCGGCACCACCGGCGAGTCGCCCACGTTGAGCGACGACGAAAAGTGCCAGGTCATGGAACACGTGGCGAAACTGGCTGCCGGCAAGATCGGTCTCGCTTTCGGCTCGGGCGCCAACGATACGCACCACGCCGTCAAACTGACGCGCCGGGCCGCCGAACTCGGCGCCGATGCCGTACTTGTCGTTACACCGTATTACAACAAACCCGGACAACCCGGGTTGATCGCACATTTCACCGAGGTGGCCGCTGCCACCAAGCTGCCGGTCATCCTCTATAACGTGCCCGGCCGCACCGGCGTCAACCTCTCGCCGGCCTCGGTGCTCGAGCTGGCCAAGATCCGCAACGTCAGGGCAGTGAAAGAGGCCTCGGGCAACCTCGTGCAGATTCAAGAGATCCTGCGCGGTGCCCCAAGCGGTTTTGTGCTGCTTTCCGGCGACGACGCCCTCAACCTGCCGATCATGGCGGTCGGCGGCGTCGGCACGATCTCGGTCACCGCCAACGTGGCCCCCCGCCGGGTCAAGACGTTCTGCGATGCCGCTCGGGCCCAACGATGGGACGAAGCCCGCCGCGAACACCTCGAACTGTTGCCGCTGCACAACGCGCTGTTCGTCGAGGCGAATCCGATCCCGGTCAAAGCGGCGCTGGCCCTGCTTGGCCTGATCGGCGAGCATCTGCGCCTGCCCTTGGTTCGGGCGCAGTCGGCGACGCGCGACACGCTGTCGCGGGTTCTGGGCGAACTGGGCCTGCTGCCCGACGTCGGCTGAGCGCAACATTGCTCGCCAGATGACGATCGACCACCCGTGAACCTACTCTGGTCCTTGATTTCCGACCTGACGCTGCAAGACGGCGTCGAGGTGGCAATCGTCGCATACGTTGTATTTCGCATCCTCGAACTGATCGAGGGCACGCGCGCGCTCAACCTCATCAAGGGCCTGGGCGTGCTGCTCCTCATCCTGCTGGCGACCCGCAATTTCAATTTCTACACACTGAACTGGGTGCTGCAGAACACGTTGCCGACCGGCTTCCTCGCCCTGGTCGTTATCTTCCAACCCGAACTGCGGCGCGCCCTCGAGGACATCGGCCGCGGCTCGCTGATTTCCGAGCGCGTCTTGCCGCAGAACTCGGTGCCCACGGTCATCGACGAGATCATCAAGACCGTCGACGCTTGTTCCAAGAAGCGCATCGGCGCGCTGATCGTCTTCGAGCAGGACATCGGTCTGCAAGACTTCGTCGACAAGGGCACGCAACTGAACAGTCCGATCACCAACGAGTTGTTGAGCACGATTTTCATGCCGTTCACGCCGCTGCACGACGGGGCCGTGATCATCCGGCGCGAGCGTATCATGGCCGCGGCCTGTTTCCTGCCGATCACCCAGAATCCCGAAATCGAAAAAGAGTGTGGCACGCGCCATCGCGCCGCCGTCGGCATCACCGAAATCACCGATGCGCTGGCCCTCATCGTCAGTGAAGAAACGGGCACCATTTCGATGGCGCACGGCACCAAACTCACCCGCCACCTGACGCTCGACCGCGTGCGCGAAATCCTGCAGCGGTCGTATGCGCGCAGCGGCGAGCGGTTCCTCCGACCCAAGACCGCATGAACATCCTCGGCCTGGCGCCCAACCACCCGCAATGAAACAGTTCGTCATCAGCAATCGCCTGATCGCGGTGGTGGTCGCACTGATCCTGTGGCTCTACGTCAACGTGCTCATCTCGCCAACCGTGCAGCGGGTGTTCGACATTCCGGTCCGCTACAACGGGCTGCCCGAGCGCATGTTGATCGACCCCGAGACACCACGCGCCAAGGTCACGCTCTCAGGCCTGCGCCGCGATTTCATTCTCGCCAACGCTGCCGACGGTCTGTCGGTGGTGACGGCCGAGGTCGATCTCTACAATGCGCGGCCCGGGCGCGATAAGGTACCGGTCAAGATCCAGGCCTTGCGGGGTGGTCTCAACGTCGTCAAGATCGAACCGCCCGAGATCGAGATCCTCGTGACCCCGCTCGAGCGGCGGGTCATGGAGGTCACCCCGATGATCCAGGGGCCGGCCGGCGAAGGATACCTCGAAGATCCGCCCGTGCTCGGCACCCGCACGGTGGTTCTCGAGGCACCTGCCGAGATCCTCGACAAGGTGGCGATGTGTCAGGTCGACGCCGACATCCGCGGCATCGATCACTCCTATTCAGAAATGCGCACCGTGGTCGTGGTTGGGCGCAACGGCAACCCCGTGCCGAACGTCACCGTCACGCCGGCCAAGATCAACGTTGCCGTGTCGATCAAGAAGGGCTGGCCGACGAAGCTGCTGCCGGTCAAGGTGGCCCGCATCAATAATCCGGCCGAGGGTTACCGTCTCGTCGATTGCACGGCCACCCCCGAAACCGTGCTGGTCGAGGGGCCGGGGCGGGTCATCGAGAACCTCCAGTTCATCGAGACGACCGAACTCGACGTGGCGCGGGTCAAGCGCACCGCAACTCTGACGCGCACGCTCGTGCTTCCCTATGAGAACCTGCGTTTCATCGACGCCAACTCGGTCAAGGTCACCGTCCTGGTCGAGGAGGTGCCGATCGAGCGTTTGCTGGCCGACCTGCCTCTCGAGGTCGCCACCGGCCGAAACCTGACGGCCACCACCTCACCGTTGCGCGTGAGTCTGCGCGTGCGCGGTCTGCCCAGCCTGCTCGGTCAGCTCGCGTCAATGACCATCGCCCTGCGCATCGATGCACACAAGCTCGACGCGGGCCAACACCTGCTGGCTCCGGCATTGCCGCGCGCCAATTCGCTCCCCCGCGGCGTCGAAGCGTTGGCGGTGGTGCCAGCGACGGTGACCGTCACCCTCGCCCCGCCCGGCGAGACGCCGACTCCGACACCCACGCCGCCACCCGCACCGCCCCAACCCGATCTTGCCTCGCCGGCCCATGTCAACCCGACGCCACCCCCCGAAGGGCACTGACCGGCGCCGACGCGAGCCGCCCGCACCCGCAGTGCGCAGTGGCCGGTTGCCGCCGCGGTCCACCGACGCCGCCATCCGCCCGGCCCCCGTCTGGTCGGGGTTTGGCGCGCAGTCCGACCAGGGCCTGACCTGGCTCGCCGACACCGTCGAGGTCCCGGCCGGCCGGCCGTTGTGCCTGGCCCAGGTGTTGTCGCGCCGTTATCACCTACCGGCCGAGACCTTCGCCCCGATCATCCTGCTCCGTCGCAGCCTCGATGCCCGGCAACACCGGCCGCCCACCTGGGTGGTCCGCTGCCGTTTCGGGCTGACGCTGCCGGCGGCACAACGTGCCGAGTTTTTATTGAAACACAAAGAGTTGCAGTTGTATTTACCGCCCCCGCCAATCGTCACCACGCGTGGCCTCGAACCGACCAATGGGCCGGTCGTCGTCGTCGGCACCGGCCCGGCCGGGATGATGGCCGCCAACCTGCTCGCCCACCACGGTTTCGCCGTGGTCGTGCTCGAACAGGGTGCCCCGCTGGCCGACCGTGTCACCGCGGTCGAGCGGTTCTGGCGCGACGCGACCCTCGACCTGCAGGCCAATGTCCAGGTCGGCGAAGGCGGGGCCGGCACGTTTTCCGACGGCAAACTGACAAGCCGCACCAAAGAGGGTGACTGGCAAGACCGGGTTCTCGAACTGCTCTACGCCCACGGCGCCCCCGATGCCGTGCGCTGGGACCACCGCCCACACGTCGGCACCGATCTCATCCGCCAGGTCACGGCCCGCCTGAACGCCGACACCTGTGCGCACGGCGGGTCAATCAGGTATTATCACCGTGTTATCGGGTTGCGCCGCCAGCAACGACAGATCACCCACCTGGTCGTCGAAACCCCGCAGGGGCGCGAGGATCTGCCGGTGGGGTTGGTCGTGCTGGCGCCGGGCAATGCCGCCCGCCCGCTCTTCGCACAGTTGCTGGCCGACGGTGTGCCCTTGGAGCGCAAGCCGTTCGCCATCGGTGTGCGCCTCGAGCATCCCCAGCGCCTCGTCGATCGGTGGTTCCTCGGGCGGCATGCCGAGATCACCGAACTGACCCCAATGAACTACCAATTGTCGCACCGCACCGCGCAAGGCAAGGCCGTCTACAGTTTCTGCATGTGCCCGGGCGGCGAGATCATCAATGCGGCCGACGCCACCGACGGCGTGGTGGTCAACGGGATGAGTCAGCACGCGCGCGCGAGCGGTTGGGCCAATGCAGCATACGTTGTGCAGATCATGCCCGAGGACCTGCCCGGCACCGACCCTCTCGCCGGTCTTGCCTGGCAGCACGCACTGGAGCGCGAAGCGGCCCGTATGGGGGGCGGCGACCTCACGCCGCCCGCGCAGACCCTGGCCGATTTCATTGCCGGCACGGTGACCACGAACACGGTCCGCTCGTCGGTGCGACCGCGGGTGCGCCCGGCTCCGGTCCACGAGTTGTTTCCGGGGCCGATCCGGGAGGCGCTGGCCGAGGCGTTCGTCGCCTTCGATCGCCGCCTGCCCGGGTTCATCGACCAGGCCAACGCCGCCGTCGGCATCGAAAGCCGCACCAGTTGCCCGGTTCGTTGCCGCCGCGGGTCCGACGGCGTCGTCGAAGGCACCGCCAACCTTTACATGGTTGGCGAAGGGTCAGGACACGCCGGGGGCATCACCACCTCGGCCATCGACGGCATGAAAACCGCCGTGGCCATCGTCACCCGTTACCGGCCGGGCTGAGAACCGGTTGCAACCGGCGCCACCACCGGCACTGCGACGTCGGGCACAACCGCGGTGGTCGGCGAGGCCACGACAACCAGAGCCTGGCTGACTGAGGCCAGGGCCGGATCATCGGCAGCCCCCACGGCAATGTGCCCGATTTCGAGGGGCGTCGCCACCGTGGTGGCCGGGTTGGCCAGCGCCCGATTGACCAGCAGCGCCAGGCGAATGCCCGCCAAGAGAAGCTGACGTTCGACGAGCGGCTGATACCCGCTCAAATAGGCGTTCCCCACGCGCTGCGGCCCGCCGGGTTCGTTCGCGGCGGGGGCGTCGAGGTCCCAGACTGTGCTGGCCAGGGCGTGGGTCGCCATCCCCCAGTCGATCACCGTCCCGCTCTCGATCGCAGCCCGATCGAGGGTGGGGAAAAGCTGCATGAGATGGTCGATGTATTGCTCATCTGAGCGGCCGGAAAACTCGACCACGTGGAAATCCCAGACCCGGTGCAAATCGGCCGATTCGCCACTGTCGAGCCGCACCCGCGTGCGGTTGCCTGCGGTGTCGCCGTTGTCGGAGACGTGCAAAGGCTGATGAAGATCGCCAACGAGATGCACGATGAACTTCAACGCCTCGACCCGTTTCACCTCAGACGCGTTCGGGTCGGCGAGAATCTGTTCCTGGGCCGGGATGGCCGTGAAAATCGACACCCCGTTCTTGTTGTGCCGCTCTGGATCGAACAGGGTTTCGCCAATGGGGATGTTAACGAAATGGAACGGCGCCGTCTCGGGTCGGTAGGGGCGGATGTGATCGGCCCAGGTACCGACGTCGGCAAGGGTCTTGCCCCGCAGCATCCGGGTAACGACCTCTTTCACCGTGGGGTCGAGCAGCCGGTCGGCGACACCGCCGATGACGCGGTGACCCTTGCCGCTCCAGGCCTGCACCGGGCTCGAGGGCACCAGCGTCAGCAGGATCGTGGCCAGGAGGCCAACCACCCGGCGACGCCACGGACCTGAAAGGGTGGAGAATGGCAGACATGAGTGTGTCATGCTAAGTATGGTATCATTGGTTTCCGACCAAAGGAAAATCGCTCTGCCCTGAGGAGCCGTCTATGCCGAGTCGTCCGCGTCACCCATTCGCCCGCACCATCGGATTGTGCCTGTTCATGACCTTGTTCTGGGTCGGCGCCGCGTTGGTGCCCGCGCAGGCCGAGACGCCCGACCGTGGTGTCGCTGCGGCGCGTTCGGCCATTGGCGACAAGGTGCAAGAGACCGTCGACAAGATCGGCGAAGCGGTCAAGCGCCAGGTTCTTCAGCTCGCGGCCCATCTCGATGCCAATCCACACCTGCAACTGACGGTCGACAGCGCGTTTTACGACCGCAAGCTTCGGCGGGTGTTCATCGCCGTTCATGGTGCCGCCACCTTCACCGGCCGCCTCGGCTTCCCTGTCCGCCACAGCGATTATTGCTTCACCTCCGATGATGCGATCGCCTACGATCTGTCGCTGACCCAGGTCAAGGTGGGCAAGGGCCAGATCACCTGCCGTTTCTCGGGCGACCTGGTGCTGTTCTTCGACAAGATCCTGTATGAGACAACGCGGCAGGCCGTCGACATCGGTGGCGGCCTTGCCTTGTCGGCGCTGGCCGACAACCTGCTCGTGTTCGTGCATCAGACCGACATGCGCCTCCTGGCCGAAGCACTGACCAAGACGCTCAGGAATTTCTCCGCTGACTCCCTGGGCACAACCGGGGCCGAGTTGATCGACAATCTCATTCGCACCAACCGTCATCGTGTGGCCGACCTCGTGCGCGGTGCCGTCAAGAGCGGCGGCATGGGCAGTTTCCTCTTGATCACGATCATCAAATCGTCGATCGGCAGCGCGGCATCGCTGGCCGGGTCCTCGCTCGGTGCCGTCGTCGGCAACGTTCTCGTTCCGGGCGCGGGGGGCGTCGTCGGCGCCTTCATCGGCGGCAAGATTCTGGGTGCATTGTCACGCATGGTCGTCTATGAAGTCACCGTCGAGATTCCGGTGAAGATCGCGCTGCACAAGATCGTCCGTGCCCACGTCAATCCCGACGACTCACTGTCGGGCCCGAACCTGACCCCGGAAGTCCGGCGCAACCACGAGTTCGTCCTGCGCCGGGTAAAACGTGGCATCGACAACAACCACTACAAAGAACTCGACGACACGCTCAAGGCCATGGCCGATTTCCCGGCCGACGAACGACCGGCCTTCGTCCCGTTGTTGTGCCAGATCAAAGAGTTGCTGCGCTACAAGACCATCGACCTCGGCGACTGGTATGGCGCCAAGAAATACCATCAGTTGCTGTGGTTCGCCCGCGAGAACAAGCTCGAGCGCTGGGTCCACTGACGGAGGCGATAATACAACATATTGCGGTTGACGTATGTTGTACTACGCGCACTGATTCGCGTGAAACATCGGCCTGCCCCTGACCCGCAATACGTCGTGCAGATCGGCTGTGTGCCCAGACGAGCGTGTCTGGGAGGCGCCGCGGGACACCGGCGCGAGACTACGCGTCGGCGAGTTTCTTGACCAGGCCCGCCACGCGGGCACCCAGTTTGCCTGCGTGGGCGAGGGTGACGCGATCGGGGTCGCCGATGCTGCTGACACCGTAATGCCCCGAGGCATCGAGCGGATCGCCGACAACGACCATGCCGCAGATCATCAGCGCCTGCAAAATCGACAGCATCGTGGTTTCACGCCCCCCCGACGGGTCGCCGGAGGAAGCGAACGCCGCCCCGACCTTGTTGGCCAGCTTGCTGCGCACCGGCACCAGCTTGTCGAACAGGGTCTTGAGTTCCGCCGCCATCGAACCGAAGTAGGCCGGTGAACCGGCAATGACCCCCGCAGCGGCGACAAAATCGTCGGGCGTGGCCTCCGATGCCGTCTTCATCACGGCGGCGACCCCGGCCACCTCCTCTACTCCGCGCACAATGGCTTCGGCGATTTTTTTCGTGCTCCCCGACCGGGAATGGTAGACGACGAGAACCTGCATGCGCGCACCTCCGGTGATTGATGGCACGGGGATGATAGCACGAACCGGACCGGGCCGTTGGCCGTGCTTGACAAGTCAGGCGCGCACTTTTTTTCCCCGACGCCGGTTTTTCGTGCATGTTGACCGTTGAAAGGACCGCGACCATCCTGGCCCTCGATCGCGCGGCGTCAGTACCGGCGCCGCATGCGACAATCACGTTGACTTGCCCGGATGCGTCCGGTATATATGGTGTCGTTCCATGGAACCACATACCCAGAAGCTCATCGAAACCTTCACGCTGTCGAACAAAGCGCAGAAGATGAAGCTGCTCGACGAGATCTCTCGTCAGCAGGATCCGGCCATTCTGCAGTTCCTCATTACCGTGCTCGGTGATGAACACTGGCCGGTGCGCAAAGCCGCAGCCGATCGCATTCTCGTTTACAAAGAGAGTGCGATCCAGCCGCTGTCGAGCGCGTTGGGCAGCTACAGCGAAGACATTCAATACTGGTCGCTGCGCATCCTGTCGCAGATCGGCACGGCGGCAACGCCCGCCATCTTGCGCGCCATGAAGAACCCGAACCCCGACGTGCGCCATTTCGCGGCAATCTCGCTGGGTGAACTGAAGGAAGGCCAGGGTGTTCCCTATCTGTTGAAGTCGCTCGGTGACGAAAAATGGCTGGTTCGCAAGGCCGCAAGTGACGCGCTGGTCAAGTTCGGTGATGCCGTGGTACCGGCGATCGATCAGGTCATGAAGGCCACCAGCGACGAGAATGTCCGGTTCTGGGCAATCAAGACGTTGGGCCGCCTTGGTGCGGCCGCCCAGAAGATCCTGCTCGATGCCTTGCGCGTCGGCAACCGCGAACAGCGCTACGTCATCGCGGCATCGCTGGGCGAGTCGGGCGACACGCGGGTGATCAAGGTGTTGATCGACAGTCTCGCCGACCCCGACTGGACGATTCGCAAGAGCGCGATGCAGGCCCTTTCTGAAATCGGCGAGAACGCCATCGGGCCGATGATCCAGGCGCTGCAGGAACCCAACGACGAGATTCGCGACGGTTGTTTGCGCGCCCTGGTGCGCATCGGCGACCGCGCCGTCATCAAGATGTTCGACCACCTGTCGCAGTGCGACGACAACCTGCGTTATCTCGTGCGCAAAGCCATGGTGCGGATGGGCAGCAAAGTGGCTGAACCGCTGGTGCGCCTGTTCAAGTCGCGCGACCCGCAGATTGCCGCATTTTCGGCCGCCACGCTGGGCGAAATCGGCAGTCCCAAAGCGGTGCCGGTGCTCCTCGAGGGGCTGTCCCACGAGAACTGGTCGGTGCGCCGCAGTTGCGCCTACGCCCTCGCCGACATCGGTGAGAAGGGCGTCGAGCAGATCAGCGAGGCGTTGACCAATCCCAACGAAGACGTGCGCTACTGGGTCACGCGCATTCTCGAGCAGATCGGCGAGCCGGGCATGCCGTACCTCATGAAAGCGCTGTCCGACAAAAACAAGAGCATTCGTTATTTCGCCGCCAAGGCGCTGGGCAACTCACGCAACCCCGAGGTGGTCCGGGCTCTGATCGGCGCACTGTCTGACTCGAGCTGGTCGGTGCGCAAGGTGGCCAGCGAGAGTATTGCGCGGCTCGAGAAGATCGGCATCGACCATCTTCTGAAGAACATGTCGAACGACAACGAAGACATCCGCTACTGGGTCAGCAAGATTCTGCAACAGAGCGGCACCGAGCATCTCGAGCGGATCGTCGAGGCAATGAAGACGACGGACCCGGAGGTCCGCTTGTATGCAGCCCAGGCACTGGGCGCCATTGCCGATCCCAAGGCGACCGACGCCCTCATTGTCGCGCTGCGCGATGGCAACGAGTGGGTGCGCATCTACGCGGCGATCGCGTTGGGCAAGATCGGCGATCAGCGGGCGATCGTGCCACTGATTCAGTCGCTGTCCGATCGCAACGACGAGGTGCATCGCAACGTCATGTTGGCCTTCCAAAAGCTGGGGCCCGAAAAGGTGCGCACCGAGCTGTCGAAAGCCGCCGAGGGCCCCGACCCGGTTCTGCGCCGCAACGCCGCGGTGGCGATCGGCGAACTGCGCGATGAACGCTCGATCGACATCCTCGTGGTGCTGATGGGCGACGACAACGAGCGCGTCCGCATGGCGGCCGCCGAAGCGCTGGGCAGCTTCACCACGGTCAAAGCGCTGACGATTCTGCATGAGAACCTGGCCGATCCGGTCCCGAGCGTCCGCTCGCGCGTCGTTGCCGCCATCGCCCGTCTGGCGCAGCCGCAAAGTGTGCCCGTGCTTCTCGGCCTGCTGGCCAAGAGCCAGAACGAGCGCGAGACCCAGATGTTCAAACGCAATCTGGTGCTGATGGCGGGGCGCAACCCAGGTGCTTTCGTGACGATGTTCGCCCAGGAGTCACCGGTGTTCCGCATGTCGGCCGCGGAAGCCCTGGTGGGGCTTGGGTTGCCGATTCTGCCATTCCTCGAAGAGGCCGCCAGCAAGAACGCCGCCAACGAACTGCTCAAATACTGGTGCACCAAGACGATCAAGAAAATCCGCAACCCCGAAGAACCGTTGCGCGATACGCAGGCGTGAGCGAGCGACCATGACCAGCAAAAAAACGCAGGCGGCGGCAACGATGAACCCGGCGCAAGAACGAGCCCTCACCCCCTGGCTGCAACTGGCCGGGCTCGACTGGGTGGGCGAGACGGTCAAATGCGGTCTGATCAAGCGTTTTGGCACCCCCGAAGGCGTACTGGCAGCCACGAGTGACGACCTCGCCGAGGTTCCCGGTTGGACAGCGACGCGGTTGCGCCGGTTTCTCGAGGCGCGTGAGCGGCCGTTCGCCGCCGTCGATTTCGCGCCGCTGCGGGCCGTCGAGGGTCTGTCGGTGCTGACCTTCGCCGATCCGCTGTATCCGGCCCGGTTGCGCGAGACTGCCGATGCCCCGATCGTGCTCTATGCGGTGGGCAATCCCGAAGTGGCGTCACGACCGGCCATCGCCGTCGTGGGTTCCCGCCGGGCCAGCCAGCAGGGGTACGACGTCGCCCGCCAGTTCGGCCGCGGGTTGTCCGATCTGGGGTTTGTCGTGGTTTCCGGCCTGGCCCTCGGTATCGACACCTTTGCCCACAAGGGTGCCCTCGAAGGGTTGTCGCCAAGCGTGGCGGTGTTGGGCTGCGGCGTCGACCAGGCCTATCCGCGGGCAAACCATCGCATCCGCAAACAACTGCTCGAGCGCGGCGCTGTATTTACAGAGTATGCTCCGGGCACGCCGCCGCTGCCGCACCATTTTCCCGTGCGCAATCGCATCATCTCCGGGCTCGCCCTCGGGGTCGTCGTCATCGAAGGGACGATCCGCAGCGGCTCGATCATCACCGCGCACCATGCCCTGCAGCAAGACCGCGACGTGTTTGCAGTTCCCGGCAACATCCGCTGGTCGCTGTCCGAAGGGCCGAACCACCTGCTCAAACTGGGGGCCACGCCCGTGACCAGTCCCGAAGACATCGCGGCTGCCTACGGCCACGTCGTTATCGGGCCCGAACCATCCGACAAAGCAACCCGCGCTTCCCGCGAACCGGCGCCGGCTGCGGTCGACCCCGCCGATTTCTCACCGCGCGAACGCGAACTGCTGACCCTGTGTGCCGACGAACCGGTTTCGCTCGAACGGTTGTTGGCCAACGATGCCTGGACCTCGGCCGAGCTGTATCCCATGCTGCTCCAACTCGAGGTGCGCCAGGCCCTGACCCGCTTCCCCGGCAATTTTTTCCAGTCCAAGGTCCGAACCCAAGAATCGAGGTAGCCACCGATGGAACGATCGAAAGCGATGCTGGCCAATGTCGTGCGGATCATGGGGTTGCTGATGCGCCGCATCAACGACAACCCGGATCTCGCCACGCAACCGCCCGAATCGGAGACGATTGCGCGCCTGATCAAGCGCGGCTTCAAGACCGAAGAGATCGAGATGGCCTGTCGGTGGGTGGCCACGCTCTTTGATAAATACCCTGTAAATACACATGCGGCCGGGTCGGTCCAGGTGCAGTCCGGTGATACGCCGGTCGATGCCGAGCCACGTTCGCAGCGGCTGCCGTCCTTCCCGCGGCTGCTGCACGAACTGGAAGCGTGCCGGTTGAGTCCGGGTGCGCGCGGCGAGTTGCTGCAACTGCTGGCCCAGGGTCTGGTCGATCTCAACATGGTCGAGCAGGTGATCGAGTTCATCCTGCGCAGCGATCTGCGTCAGGTCAGTCGTTTGCGGCTGAAGATCATTCTCGGGCATCTGGGTTACGTGCAGGCACGCCCCGATTCGTGGCGCCTCAGTCCGCGCGTTCCGATGCCGCAATACATCAACTGACACGCACCTGGGTGTGCAAGCCAGCAAACCATGAACACAGCCCCGCACCAATCCCGACCGTGTGACCGGTATCGGCACTGGCGTGGCCTGTCGTTGTGGGTGACCGCTTCCAAGGAGTGAAGGCCATGGCCGCTAAGAACCTGTTGATCGTCGAGTCTCCGGGCAAGATCAAGACCCTTTCGAAGTTCCTCGGCAAGAGTTTTGTCGTCGAGGCCAGCAAGGGTCACATCATGGACCTGCCCAAGACCAAACTCGGTGTCGATGTCGATGCCGGTTTTGCCCCGGATTACCATGAAGTGAAAGAGAAGGGCGAGGTCATCAAGAAGCTCAAAGACCTCGCCAGCAAAGCCGATCAGGTGTTTCTCGCCCCCGACCCCGATCGCGAGGGCGAGGCGATCAGTTGGCATCTGGCGCGGGTTTTGGGCATCAAGGAGTCGGCCTCGTGCCGCGTCACGTTCAACTCGATCACGCGCGACGCCGTGGTGTCGGCGATCGAGCATCCGAGCCCGATCAACATGAATCTGGTCATGGCCCAACAAAGTCGCCGCATTCTCGACCGCCTCGTCGGCTACAAGCTGTCGCCCCTCCTCTGGAAGAAAGTGCAGAAGGGGTTGTCGGCCGGTCGCGTCCAGTCGGTGGCGGTCATGCTCATCTGCCACCGCGAGCGCGAGATCCGCGGCTTCAAAAAAGAAGAATACTGGACCATCAAAGCAATCGTGAAAACCGACAAGGGTGAGAGTTTCGAAGCGAAGCTCACCCGTGCCGACGGCAAGAAACTGGTGATCCCCAACAAGGCCGCGGCCGACGCGATCCTCGACGAACTGAGCCGTGCCGCGTTTGGTGTGAGCGCGGTCAATCGCCGCAGCCGCAAACAGACGCCACCCCCGCCCTTCATCACCAGCACCCTCCAGCAAGAGGCCGCCCGACGCTTCGGGTTCACCGCGAAACGCACGATGTCGATCGCCCAGAAGCTTTATGAAGGCGTGAACATCAAGGGTGAGGGGCAGGTCGGTCTGATCACGTACATGAGAACCGATTCGGTCCGCATCGCGCCCGAAGCGTTGGCCGAAGCCAACGAATATGTCACCGGCAAGTTCGGCAAAGAGTATGCGCTGGCGCAGGCCCGGGTGTACCGCACCAAGAAAGGCGCACAAGACGCCCACGAAGCGGTCCGACCGGCGGCCGTGCAGCGTCACCCCGACACGCTTACCGACGATCTCGACAAAGACGAGTTGAAGCTCTACACCTTGATCTGGCGCCGGTTTGTCGCCACCCAGATGGCCGAAGCGCTGTTCGATGTGCTTGCGGTCGACATCAACGCGGGTCGCTACACCTTCCAGGTCACCGGCACCACCCTCAAATTCGACGGTTACATGAGCGTCTACCAGGTGGCGCGCGACGAAGACGAAGACAAAGAGCGCGATGCGGCGCATGACCGCGGCGACGCCAAGACCGATGAGGAGGCCGACACCGAGGCCGACACCAAGCAGACCCTGCCCGAACTGGCCAAGGGACAGGCACTGACCCTCGGCAAGCTCGACCCCAAGCAGAACTTCACGCAACCCCCGCCCCGGTATTCCGAAGCGATGTTGATCAAGACGCTCGAGAAAGAGGGCATCGGTCGCCCGTCGACCTACTCGACAATCATCGACACGATCCAGCAGCGCAACTACGTGCGCAAGGTCGAGGGTCGTTTCATGCCCACCGACGCCGCGTTCCTGACCAACAATCTGCTGACCGAGCACTTCACCACGGTCATCAACACCAGCTTCACGGCACAAATGGAAGACCTGCTCGATCAGGTCGAAGACGGAGCGAAGAACTGGGTCGCCGTGCTCGGCGATTTCTACAAGCAGTTCGTCGGCGCCCTGAAGCATGCCGAAGACAAGCTCAAGCGCGTCGAGATCACCACCGATTGTGTCTGTCCGAACTGTCAGCACGGCATGGTCGTGAAGTTCGGTCGCGCCGGCAAGTTCCTGGCCTGTTCGCACTATCCCGAGTGCAAGACGACCGAGAACATTCCCGAAGACATGTTGCTCTTTGCCGATGCGCCGCAAGAAGGCAAGATTGCCCTGCGCCAGGCACTCGATGAGGCGAAAGCCTCGGCGCCGCCGGTGACGCCGATCGAGACCGATGAGGTCTGCGACAAATGCGGCAGCAAGATGGTGGTTCGCACCGGTCGGTTCGGCCGGTTCCTTGCCTGCCCGGGTTACCCGAAGTGCAAGAACACCAAGCCGATCCAACAAGATCTGGGCATCGCCTGCCCGAAGGCGGGTTGCCCCGGCAAGATCACGATCAAGCGCACCAAGACCCGCCGCATCTTCTATGGGTGCACCGCCTATCCGAAGTGTGACTTCGTGACCTGGGGCAAACCCACCGGCACGTTGTGTCCCCAGTGCCAGTCGCCCATGGTCGAGAACGTCACCAAGAAGCTGGGCACACACGCGAAGTGCTCGAACAAGGAATGTAAACACGTTGTAGTTACAGAAGGGGCTGAAGGAGGCGCAGGTGGCGACGAGGCGTAGAGAACCCCAGGTCACCATCATCGGCGCGGGTCTGGCCGGCAGCGAAGCGGCTTACCAGCTCGTGCGCCGGAGCATTCCGGTGCGCATTTTCGAGATGCGTCCGGCCATCCCCACGGGTGCCCACGTCAGCGACGAACCGGCCGAACTCGTCTGCAGCAACTCGCTCGGGTCGAACTTGCCCGACCGCGCCGCCGGACTCCTCAAGGAAGAGCTGCGCACGCTCAACTGCTTTCTGCTCGAGGTCGCCTACAAATACCGGGTGCCGGCCGGCAACGCGCTGGCCGTCGACCGCGAGGCGTTCTCGCGCGAGGTCGGCCGTTACCTGAAGGGCCATGCCCTCGTCGATTACCGCGTGGAAGAAGCCACCGATCTGCCCGAGACCGGCCTGACCGTCCTGGCCACCGGACCGCTCACCTCAGCGAAGTTGCACGAGAACCTGGCCCGACGCTTCGGCGAGAAACACCTGTTCTTCTTCGATGCAATCGCACCGATCGTCAACATCGAAACCGTCGACATGACCAAAGCGTTTCGCGCCAATCGTTACGGCGAGGCCGACGGCGCCACCGCCAACGCCAAAGGGGACTACGTCAACTGCCCGCTGACCAGAAGCGAGTACGAAACCTTTGTGCGCGAGTTGTTGGCGGCCGAGAAGATTCCGCTGACGAAACTCGAGCATGACGAACGCGAGAAGTATTTCTGTGCCTGCCAACCGATCGACCAGATCGCCAAGACCGGGCCGGAGTCGTTGCGACATGGCCCGCTCAAGCCGGTCGGCCTGATCGACCCGCGGACCAACCAACAGCCATACGCAGTATTGCAGCTCCGGCAAGACAACCTGGTGGGCACCCTCTACAACCTGGTCGGTTGCCAGACCAACCTCAAGCACGGCGAACAGGAACGGGTGCTGCGGCTGATTCCGGCGCTGGCCAATGCCGAGTTCGTGCGCCTCGGGCAGTTCCATCGCAACACCTTCCTCAACAGCCCGAAGTTGCTCGATCACTGCCTGCGCTTCCGCGATCTGCAACACTGTTTCGTCGCCGGCCAGATCTGCGGTGCCGAGGGATACACCGAGGCGATCGGTACCGGCCTGCTGGCCGGCATCAACTGCTTCCGCACCCTCGAGGGCAAAGAACCGATCTCACCGCCGCCCCACAGCATGATCGGCGGCATTCTCAACTACCTGACCTTCACCGGCCACAAACATCTGAACCCGGTCAACGCCACCTTCGGCCTGTGGCAAGACGATTTCCAACAGATCCACAACGCCGACCGCCGGCGCAAGCAACTGATCCTGCGGGCCCGCCAGGTGTTCCGCGAGTTCTGCGATGAGTTGCGTCTCGCCAAGATCGACGGGGACGTCACCTGAGACAACGGGTTATAAATACACTGTATTTTCGGGCCGGCCGCGAGGCCGGCCCGTATCTTTGCCGCCCCTCCCACCACCGCCGGCACAGGAGGTGCCCAGTGCTCCGATTGGCGCCGCAGAGGCCGTCATGTTG
>CAZADH010000096.1:0-2292 GCA_964483805.1 uncultured bacterium | reverse complement strand
GTCATGTTGAGTGGGCCATCGTCGTGGCGCGACCGGGCGTGGTTTGTGCTCGGCCTCGCCGCCGTGGGCATCCTCTTCTGGAGCTGGCGGCCTCCGCTGATCACCCGCGCGCTCAACCCCAACGAATTCCGCCCAGAACAGGGGCTGGCCTGGTGCTGCCGCGTTGACCTGGGTTGGCCCGTCACCCTCCTGCGGGGCGATGACAGCGCCCATCACCGGGCCAGCCGCCTCGTGGTACACGAGAACGACACGCCGCTCGGTCCAGCGCATGTCGCCCACGACGAGATTCGCAACCACGGTGGGGGCCGCTTCTCCCACTGGTGTGACCAGCTTTACTTCTCGACCTCCGACGGTTCATCACCCCGAGACAACGGCCGGACTTATCGGGTGACCGCCCCGTTGGCGCCTTCACCCTGGCTCGTGGTGTGGGCAACCCTCGCACTCGTCGGTGCGCTGGTGCGCCTGACCGACAGCGCATCTACCCACGCACCGGAACGGGTCGTGCGGTTGCGCCGATGCCTGACAGGAGCCGCAGTCGTTGCCCTGGGTTGCCTGAGCGTCCTTGCCACCGCCACCCGTTTCGCCGGTTGGCCCGGATCGCGCACCCTTGCCATCGCCAACGTCGCCAACGACTATCTCATTGCCGCTGCCGGAGCCACGGTTGCCGCGGGCCCAGCGGCGACCGACACGACCGTACCAGGCCCCACGCATGTCGTGGTGCCGTTCTCCCGCTATGCCGGGCCCTTTCTCGAGATCGCCCCACCGCCATCGCGCGAGGACACGATACCATTGCGCGTGCGTTACGGCACGAACGCGTTGGTGCAATACAACGAATGCACGCCATTGCCGGCCGGCGGTTTCGCCGATATCGACTGTTACCTGGCGATGAACTTCGCCCTGCCCGCGACCGCGCTGCCCCCCACCGTCGTCGTTGAGTTCCCGGTCCAGGTCACCGCCGGGGGCATCGCGCTGAGTTGGGCGGCAACCCTCCTGTTTGCCATCCTGTGGCGCCATGCGGCGAACCATGGCCGCATTCCCTGGGTCGAGGCCCTGGCGGCCATCGGCGCAGTTTTGCTCGCACTGGCCGGCTCGAGTTGCCTCCTCTCGCTGCGGTCGCCCATGGCTGATGGCGGCACGGCCGGGTGGGTGGGCTCGTTTGCCGGCCACGGCCCGCGTGACCTCACCCTGCCCTGGCGTGAAGCGCGCCCGCTTCTCGAAGACATCCCGGGCGAGAGCCCGGCAGCAACCGCCTGCCGCCTGACCACCACCATTGCGGCAACCACCATTCATTATTGGGGCAATCGCCGCCGCGCCGCCCTCGGATTGCAGGTCCCGTTCACCGAGAACCCGTGGTTGTGGGGGCTCGGTGAGTGGCGGCAGCAGTGTCGTTTCTATCACTACGCCGACCCGGCCAAGGCCATCGAACGGGGGGTCGGACCGTGCAGCCAATGGGCGTTGGCGCTGACCACCCTGTTGCGCGAGCAGGGGCGCGATGCCCGTGTCGTGCAACTCGGTGGGCACACCGTGGTCACCACCGCGGTGGCCCCCGAGCGGTGGTGGATCCTCGACCCCGACTTCGGCGTGGTGATCCCCGCCAGTCTGGCCGCCATCGAAGCAGACCCGGCATTAGTACATACTTTGTATTACGATGCCGGCATCCGCATCGGCATTTGGGGCGGGGCCGGCCCGTTCGCGGCGATGATGGTCGGCCTGTACGGTCGCGACGGCAACTGCATCGAGGCGGCCGGCGGAGAAGAGATGCTCGGCAACGACTGGCGGCCCCGCGAACGGTGCGCCTACGCGCTCAAATGGCTCCTGCCGCCGCTGTTGTTGCTGCCCTGGCTGCGTAGGCGCTGGCGCAGGCCCGACCGCGCATGAACAGCCCACGCCACGTCCTGATTCTCGCCGACATCGAGGGGTGTTCCGGTTGTCGCGACCGCGCGGGTTCCGCCTGGCTGACGACCGCCTGGGTCGAGGCCTGCGCCGCCATGACCGCCGACGTCAACGCGGTCATTGCCGCTCTTGCCGCGGCCGGGGTCGAGCAGATCACCGTGCAGGATTTTCACCGCACCGGCTTCAATCTGTGGCGAGACCACCTGCCCGCCTGGGTCGAGGTGCGCCAGGGCTATCGTCCGGGCCCGGTGCCCGGCCTGGGCACCGCCCCCGCCGCCGACGCGGTGATGCTGCTCGGGATGCACGCGGCCTCCGGCACGGCCGGGTTCCTGCCACACACACTCACCTCCCGCATCCGCCACCTGACCCTGAACGGCACACCGGTGGCCGAAGTGCAAC
>CAZADH010000095.1:7299-19622 GCA_964483805.1 uncultured bacterium | reverse complement strand
GCCGTCGCGGGAGGGTCGGAATCGTCGGTGGGTCAATCATCAACCTCCCGGAATGAGATAGGTCGTGGTCGCGTCGTAAAAAAGGACTTCGTCGGTTGCCACGTCGTCGCCGCGATGCGAGTCGCTCTCGACGCGAAGATAGACGTCGAGGGTCCAAGGGGGACGGGCGGGTGAATGTGGCACACACCACGTCGCGGGCGATGACGAACGACTGCGCATTGGCGAAGATCGGATAGGTCATCAGGGTTGTTCCGTTCGCGTCCGAACCGGTTACCGTGCGCACCAGGGCCACTCCAGTGGCATTGATGCCGATTGAGCCGTTGAGCAGCATGCGGTACTGAATGCTACCGGCCAATACTGGAGAACTCGACGCCACGCGGAGTCGGTATTCGAGATACGAACCGCTTTCACCGACGGCCGGGTAGTTGATGCCGTAGGTTGCGGTGAGTTCCCGAGTGAGAAAGTTGTGAACCATGCGGGTCTGGTTCTGTAGCGAGATCTTCTGCTGCCCGCGCCGCCACACCTCGGACGCGTACCACAGGTGCGAGACGATGGTCATCATGATGCCGACGCTCACCGTCATCGCCACCATGACCTCGATCAACGAGAAGGCATGGCGGTTGGCCGGTGCACTTCTCGATTGGCGACGGCTAGTCTTCATAGAACTCCTCGGTTGAGCGAACGCCACCGCCGTTGATATTTACTGCCAGAGATGTGCCGCCATAAGTGAAGGTTGCAATGCAATCGGGGATCAACAGCGCATCGTCGGTTGGTTCGGTGACCAGCATGCCGTCGGGGCGAAAGAAGATGACGTTGAGATTGGTCGGTCGGGTGAAAGTGACCTCGGGATCGATGTCGCGCATCCCGTCGGCGTTCGACTGCCAATTGGCACTTGGATAAACGGTCATCGCATCAGTCTTGTGGCCGGTTGCCACCACCGCTTCATTGACCGACCCCCCAATGTAGGCCTCGATGTCGTAACCGGTGCCGTCGGCTTTGAACCAGCATCGGTAATAGACCTGTTCATCCATCGATGAATAGCGGGCTCCGCGAATGTCTTGAATGAAATCTTGCGCTGCCGTGGCCACCCGTTGCGACGACATGAACCCCGAGACGAACGGCTCGGCGGCTGCGGCAACGCAGGCAATGATCGAAATCACCGCGATGATTTCGATCATGCTGAAGCCCCGATTGTTGCGACGCGCCACCGGTCACCTCCACCGTTCACCCACATTATAACCCATTCTGCATGGCGGCACAGGTAACCCTGTGCGACTGCTTCCGGGTGCTCCCCGGTTCGCGCGTCACCCTTTCATCTGGCGCTGCGACAGGTTACAATTGGAGCAGGTAATGAGACGGAGGCGGCGAGTATGGTCATAAAACGAGTCGATGCGCGGCGGTTCCGCTCGCGGTGGTCGGGCTTCACGCTGGCCGAGGTGCTGGTCATGATCGTCTTGACCGCATCGGCCCTGCTGCCGGTGATCGGCACCATGCACACCGGGGTCGAGCGCACGGTGACGCTCGAACACAAGGCGCGCATGCGCACCATCTGCGAGTCGTGGCTCAACCACTCGATTGCCAGTGCAGCGTACATGCGCCAACCGATCGGTCAGTTGGCGTCGCACACCATCTCGTGGCCCGATGCCGCGGCGCCTCTGGCAACATTCATCGTCAACCTCGATATGGTCGAGAACGTCATCATCGCTTCGTTGCCGGGTGGTCTGGCCGGTGATTTCGCGCTGATGCCGGTCTCGGGCGTCCAACCGACCCATATCAAGGCGGTCGTCGTTTCGGTGTATTTACAAAATGATGACGTCGACTCGGCGACCGAAGTGGTGAAGCTGGGCGCGCTTGTCTCATTGCCGCGATCGTCCGCCACCGATCGGTTGTACATCGCCAACGACCAACAAGAGATCATGGCCATCGATCCGGGCACCGGCAATATTCTCGAAACCTATGCGTTGTCGTTCCGGCCCGGCAACATTGCCGTTCATCCCGAGGGGAAGTTCCTGGCGATCCAGGCATCGCAGTCGATCCAAGTGCTCAACGTCGATCTCGCCTCCCCCAACCGTGGCTCGGCCACGCAGGTGCTGGCCCCAGGTGGGAACTTCATCGTGAACGACACGATCGCCACCGGCGTCCAGAACGCCCGCGGCATTGCATTCCGCCCCGACGGTCGGGTGGCGTTCGTCACCCGGCAGAACGACGGTACGAGCAAGACGCAGATCGGGGTGCTGTCCGTGCCCAGTCCGCCGAACTCGGCCTCCTGGTCGGCGTTGTTCTGGCATCAGGAATCGACGTCGGTTGCGAATGTGACCGAGATGACGGTAGGTCAGGACGGGTATCTTTACGTGTGTTATCGCGGCGCCACCCTCGATCGTGCCCGACGCCTCAACATGTACCTGCCGTCGTTGGGTCTGAGCGATTTCTACAATCCGGGTGCCGCGGCTGCCCCGCGGTCACTGAGCACCACGCCCGACGGTCGCTACATGGTGACCGGCAACCTCGATCGGACCTTCTCACTGATTTCCTCCGATATTCCGGCGAACTACAGGACCACGGCGGCGCTGAACACGACGAATTTCGGGCCGGCGCTCGACGTGTTGGTCACACCCGATGGCAACAAGGTGCTCTTCACGAACTCGAGTTTCTCGGGTTCGCTCAAGCCGAGACTGTGCAGCATTGACATGGCGCCGGTGTTCGGCAACGGTACCTACTCGATTCTCGCCACCGCCTCGACCGACATGCTCATGATCTCACCCGATAAGAAGGTCTTCGTGGTCTGTCAGGACAGCGCCAATGGCGCCTGGGTCAACAACCTCGGCTCCTTCACTGATGGGACGCTCACGTCGGCCAATGCGCGCGTTGCTTTGTTGGGCCGCCGGGCAGACGCGCGTCCGGTCAGTTGTGCTGCGCGCCGGTCCGAGATGGCGGTCGTGGCTTGCGGAGACGGTGGTGGAAACAACTCCCTCGAGTTCGTCGATATCAATCTGGGTTTTGTCGTGCAGTCGGTGACGTTGCCCGGGTCGGGCGCCAATGCCAGAACGCCACTCTCGGTGTGTCTCGATGCCGGTGGCGCCGTGGCGTCGATAGCTTTTCAAGATGCGCTCTCTGGCCGAATGTATGTGCAGGGTGTTGACTGTGCTGCCTTTGGCCTCAACGGTGCAGCGGTCGATGTCAACCCAGCCGGGCATGTCAACTGGCAGGGGCCGGTGACCCCGTTACTGGGTGGTGGGTGTCTCATCGGCGCCAACGATGACAACGGCGATCACGCCTTCTTCAAGGTGTTTGCCCCGGGCAACCCCACGCCGGTTCTGGCGGCGTCGTTGACGCCGTGCGCGGCGCTGACCCCTTACCCAACATTGGATATCGCTCCACTCAATGGCGGCGGTGCGATGATACTTGTGAATAACATGTATTCTGGATACTCGCAGCTGTTCTGGGTCAGCAAAGATAACGCGCTCTGGGCCAAATGGGACAGTCGATACGACTTCTTCCCTCCCGAAGGTGCCACCCGGATTGCGGTGAGTGCCGACGACAGTCTGTTGGCCTTCTACGATCCGACCTACCTTGGCCCCTCTTCGGGTGCGGATAACCACAAAGTGCGGTATTTCGACATGCGCGCCCAGTGTTTCGGCAGTCTGACCCAACAACGCGGTCTGATCGAAGTGCACCAGAGCAGCACGTCAGGGAACTTCCGCTCCGGGCCGAAGACCTCGTCGGTCGATTGCCGGTTTACCGGCTCCGGACTCGACCTCATCGAAGCGTTCACCTGCAACCATCCGACCTGGCCGAATGCAAAGAACTACCCCGGCAATTACCTCACCCCGGGGAGCACCGACATCTACGATGCTGGCTCCACGCGGATGTTTGGCTATTTCTACCCCACAACGACGATCGCCAAGTGGGCCAACGTCCATGACGACTACGGTCGGTTGATCCTCGACGGCAACGAGCTTCGCAACCGCACTAACTGGTGGCCTACCCCGGTCCTGGTCGAACCCTGGTACTATCCGGTGAGTCCGCTCGGCCCGGTGTTGTTTCAGGTCGACAACAGCAACGTGGCGGCGCGAGCCTGGCAGGGCGTGTTCTGCACGCCGGTGATTGGCGACGCTGCGGCAGTTCCGGGCAACGTTGGCTCGCTTTACAATGCCCCGGGCGGTTCCTGGCAGCGTCTCGCGTCCGCGTCTCTGATGCCGCTGCGCTTGACTCCACAATTCATCGATGAGTTCGATACTCCCGATCCGATGTATACCAACAGTGGACGTATCGTGTTCTCGCGCGACACCGCATCGCCTACGTTGTATTTCTTGAATCCCGAGGACAGTAAACTGTCTCTGGTGCAATGGGGCAAAACCGAAGTGTCCTACTCGCTGTTGGCGACCATCGCGGCTGGGCTTGCCGGCGATATCACGTTGTCTCCGGATGGTCAGCGACTGTTGATCACGGCGACCTCGCCGTCGCGCCTTTGCATCGTTGATGTCGCGCAACCCCCCGCGAGTACGTTCGGCAAGGTGACCAAGGTGATCACGTTGACCAAGGCTCCACGCGGAGTGGCGACGCGCCCGTTCATCCGCTACGGTTCGATGAAGAACCGATGGGAGTGTGTGGCCACGCTCACTCTGCCGGTGGCCGGACAACACATTGCCGCCGTGTCGTACGGCGGGGTCAACATCGTCGGCGGCGCGCCGTTCGAGACCGGCGTCGCGACGACCGACGCTTATCGTCTGAATCCGCTCAGAAGCACGATCGAGAATGTCAGTCCGGGGCTGGCCTCGCCGGCCGCTCGCCATGCGGTCGTAACCTACGACGGCGAGTTTTACTCGTTCCTGGGCCGGGCGGGGGGCAGCACCCTCAATAATGTGCAGCGCTGGAATCCGCAAAGCCAACTGGTCTTGGGCGCGGCGCCGGCTCCTCCGGCGCCGGTGCCGACCGGCAAGATGTCGTTGAGCAACTTTGCTGACACGCAATCCTCTGGAGTAATGAATGGGGCGAACAGATGGGAAAGCACCGGTCACTACGTTGAAGTAAGCGACGTTGATAATGTGGATGGCTACGATCTCGAGGGCTGGCGGGCATTCGATGGAAGCACATCAAATTCGGCCTACACTCTCTGGGACACGGACAACGCCAAGCCGATCTGGTTAGTCTACACTTTTCCGAGTCCGACCGTCATCAATCGGTTTCGCTGGATGAACAACAACCAGTGGGCAGGTTGCGGACCCAATGCGTGTGTCATCTATGGGAGCAACAATGGGCAGTTCTACCAGAACAGCGGCACACTAAACACGACATACTGGCAACTGTGGTCTGGCAATCACGCTGACAATGAGAGTTGGCAAGATCATGACTTCGTGAACACAACTGCCTACACCCATTATCAACTCAAAATCACAAGTGGACACAACAGTTGGACAGGCATCACCGAAATGGAGTTGCACAACACCGACCCTGGCACCCCACCACCGGTGGCGCTCGAATGCGACACGATGTCCGGTGTCGAGAACGATGCGGTCGCGTCCCAGGCCCGGCACGACGTTGCCGCCTGCCTTACACCGTATGGCATCGTCATCGCGGGGGGGCACGATGGTTCGAATCCGCGTGACGAGTCGTTTGTCTACTGGCCGCATGGCGTGGCGTCGTTGGTCTATCCGCCAGACGTCATCGGGCCGGTGACGGTGCCGATGACCAACGATACGACCCCCACGCCCCAACGGACCACGGCGAGTGGTGTGGGTGGGTCGGAGAACCCGTGGAAGGCATTCAACGGCAACACGGGGGATGGCTGGAAATCGGACTCTGCGGTGTGCTGGATCCAGATCGATCTCGGTGCGCCGATTACTCTGACCAGCATCGGCATGATCGGCCGTGGTTCGGCTGAGTGTCCGAAGCACTGGCGTTTGTGGGGTTCAAACACGGACGCCTGGACCGCATCGGGCACCGACAAGTGGGGGATTGCCTCGGTCGGCAACATGCCACAGGGAACCACCCTCTTCACGCGCGGTTTGGCGGGTACGACACCGTATCGATACTACCAGATCGAGGTGACCGAAAACTGGGGTGATGCGGGCAAGACCCGCATCAACGAGCTCTATCTCTACGGTGCCGCCCCGCCTCCGCTCTTCAAACAGGTCAATGCCACGATGACTTCCGATGTTCAACCGGCGCCGAATCGGATCAAAGTCAGTCACCCCTGTAACAACCATCGCGCATATCTCGCGATGAATGGCAAAACCAACGATTACGGGCATATCAACACCAATGCCAACGGTTGGATTCAAGTCGATCTGGCCCAACCGGAGGTTGTCACCAAGTTTGAGGTCAGGTGCGACGGCAGCAATCAGAGCCTTCGTGATTTCAATGTCTGGGCGTCGAACGATGGGGTCACCTGGGATACGACCGCAGTGTCCTCGGCCTCGGCAGACCCGCCCTGTTATGCGCTGGTGGTCACGACCAATCAGGCCCAGGACTCGAACTGGCACATGTACACTTTCGGTAATCTGATGGCATTCAAGTACTACCGATTGATCTTCTCGACAAACTGGGGGCATGGCAGTCAGAGTCGCATCAGCGAAATGCGCCTGTGGGGAAACGCCTACAAACCTCTCGTCCAATGGGGCATTTGCCGCGAGTTGCCGTCGATGACCGGAAACCAGCCGGGGCCGACCGGCGACTGTTCGGGACACTCGTTGGTCTATCATACCGACGGCTACCTCTACCGCATCGGCGGAGCAGTCGATGGCGCATACAATGTATGTACGAATGTCATCCGCTTCAATTTCTCGACCAACACATGGCAGGCCATGGCGGCGCCGTCCCAGTTCCAGCGGACCAAGGCCGCGGCCTGCTCGTTTGGCGACGAGATCTTTATCTTCGGCGGTGCGACCGGTGCTGGTCCGGCCTATACCAACACGGCGGCGGCCTGGAACCCCACCACGGGCGCGGTGCGTAACCTGCCCCCGATACCCAATACCAGCATCTCGAATGTCAACGGATGCGCGCAGGCTCAGCGGACCTATGCACCCTGTGCCGTACCGTGCGGCCCGGTGATCTATCTCATCGGCGGTTGCGCGACGACCGGTTCCGGTGGTGGCACCAACATTCTCGCGTATTATCCATAAGTGTAGTTTATTGTATTGTTGCCTCCGGGCCCTGGGTCAGTCCGCGATTCTGAAACCCGTGACACGATACGCATCTTCGCGCCGAGGTCCCGAGTCACGCGACGTTCACGGTGGCGCGCCCGCCGCGAAGCGAGGCCCCGCGCTTGCAGCGGTGGTGGCGCATCCTGTGGTAGAGTGAACGCATGCAACGTCGCGATTTCCTGAAGATCCTGGGACGGGGGCGCTGGCCATGGTCACACGTCGCATCGAAGCGAAGGTCGGCGGCATCGGCACGCCGCCGGCAGCGGGATCGCGCCTGCCAGCCCTGTTCGTTGGTCACGGCAGCCCGACGAATGCGATCGAGTCGACCGCGTTCAGCCGGGAGTGGGCCGTCGTGGCTGGCACGCTGCCGAGACCCAAGGCAATACTGTGTATTTCTGCCCACTGGGAAACGACGGGCGCCCGGGTCACCGCTGCGGCGATGCCCCCGACCATCCACGATAGTAGAGTCCATGTACGTGGTGTAGGAAGGGTTTCGTCGGCGGAGCCCTAAAGAGAGCCACCGCGATCTCCGAAAGAATCGGTGTCGAGCCAGATTCGAAAGGAGACCACGGTGACTGATTCCAAGATAGACCCACTGGATTGGCTTCGCAAGATGCTGGAGGAAGATTCGGACCTGATGCGTGAGATGTTGCGGACTATGGCTTCGATGCTGATGGGGGCTGAGGCGGATGCCCGGTGTGGTGCCGGTTATCGAGAACGTCCCCCGGATCGTGTGAACCAGCGCAACGGTTATCGGCACCGACCGTGGGATACTCGAGTGGGCACCATCGATCTTCCTGTGCCGAAGTTGCGCTCTGGCAGTTACTTTCCGGACTGGCTGCTTGAACCTCGGCGACGGGCAGAGCAAGCAATGGCGAACGTCATTGCCGAGGCCTACGTGAAGGGCGTGTCGACCCGCCGTGTTGAGGGGCTGGTCCAGGCCTTGGGGATGGCAACGATCTCGAAGTCTCAGGTGTCGAAGATGGCCGAGGATCTCGACGACAGAGTTGAGGAGTTCCGGAATCGACCGCTGAGTGAGAGTGCTCATCCCTACGTCTGGCTTGATGCCGTGGTGGTAAAGTGCCGGGAGGGCGGGCGCATCGCCAACGTTGCCGTCTTGGTGGCCACGGGCGTCACCGCGCAAGGATATCGATCGATTCTCGGTATTGACGTTGTCACTACAGAGGACGGTTCCGGTTGGTTGGCGTTTCTCAGGAGCCTGGTCGCTCGTGGGCTCCACGGTATTGCGCTGGTCATCTCTGACGCCCACGTGGGTTTGCGCGACGCCATTGCCGCCACGCTCCCAGGCGCCTCCTGGCAACGCTGCCGCACACACTTCATGCGCAACCTCCTCACTCGTGTTCCAAAGGCCATGCAGGATTTCGTCGCCACGGTGGTCAGGTCCGTCTTTGCTCAACCGGATGCCGACTCCACCACAGCACAAGCCGATCGCGTCATCGCTCAGTTGCAGCCTCGCTTCCCTGCTGCTGCAGAATTGCTCGAGGAGGCACGTGACGACGTTCTCGCATTCACGGGTTTCCCCAAAGAGCACTGGCGTCAGATCTGGTCCAACAACCCCCTCGAACGCTTGAACAAAGAGATTCGCCGTCGCACCGACGTCGTCGGCATCTTCCCAAATCGCAACGCCGTCATCCGCCTCGTCGGTTCTGTCTTGTCCGAGCTTCACGACGAATGGGTCGTGAGCCGCCGTTACATGAGCCTTGATTCATTGCTGAAAGTCGTTTCCCAAGTGCCCGTCGCGGCCACTTCGACCGCAACGAAATCTCGTAACCGGAAGGCAGCTTGATCGCCTTCATGATCGCGGTGGCTCATACACCACTTGACTGGACACAACCTCCACGATTTCCGCGGGTTTCCGCCGGCGCTCGGCAACTTCCAGTATCCGGCGCCCGGTTCCCCCACACTGGCCAACCGCGTGCAGAGCCTGCTTGCCGCTGAGCAGGTCGCCCCCGACCCCGATCGGGGACTCGACCACGGTGCGTGGGCGGTGCTGTGCCGGATGTACCCACAAGTCGACATTCCCGTCGTGCAATTGAGCCTCGACCGCGCCCGGTCTCCGCGACAGCATTACGATCTTGCCTGCAAGCTTGCCCCACTGCGCGACGAGGGTGTGCTGATCCTCGGCAGCGGCAACGTCGTCCACAACCTGGGCCTGGTCGAGTGGACCGATCGCGCGTTCGCCTGGGCGCTTGCGTTCGATGCCCGCGTCAAACAAATGATCGAGCAGCGTCGCCATGCCGACCTGATCGACTTCGCGCAACTCGGAAAAGACGCCGAGTTGGCGATCCCCACCCCCGAGCATTTCCTGCCGCTGCTCTACGCGCTGGCCCAGCAAGGCGAGGGCGAACCCGCCACGTTCTTCTGCGAAAAGGTCACCCTCGGTTCGATGTCGATGCGCGGCGTGCGCATCGGCTGACCAACGCCGTATTCTCACACCATGACGGCCCATCGCCTCGCCATCAGTGCACTGGTCTTCGCCGGCGGCGCCTGCGCGCTCATCTATCAAACCCTCTGGATGCGCGAGTTCCGCCTGGTCTTTGGCGCCTCGACGGCGGCCAACGCTGCGGTGGTGGCCATCTTCATGGGCGGACTGGGCCTCGGTGGTTGAAAACCGGTGACATGATACGCATTCCCATTGCTCGTGAGAAATTCGGATCATGTCACCGGGTTTAAGATGCGAGAACTCCCCGTTGTCATCCCAGGCTCAGGCCTGGGCGCTACGGTGCCCCGGTCGCTTGATCCCCTTCGTTCGGTTCCCCAGCTGAGGCCCCCGGTTGGCTGCGCCCCGGGTATGCTGCGGTCGCGGGCAAAGGGCGGGCGTGCTGTTGTTTTCCGGAAACCCCGAGCACTATCTATGACGGCCTGCAGTGCGGCCCCCATGTGGTGGCGTCGGGATGTCGAGTCGCCGTAGCCTTGCAGTATCTCGTCGCGAGGGGAGCAACCGTGACCACTATGGTGCCTCGTTTACGACCGACGCGATTTTCTCGGGGGTCCACCCCGCTTCGAGCAGACTCCGAGCCACGCCGAGCAGATACTCTCGTGCTCGTTCGGCTCGAACCTCGGCAAGACCCTCTGCGAAACCGATTGCGTATCCCTCGCGGTAGCCTTCTCCAAACAGTGATGCGCGGGCGTGCGCTTCCTTGGCGCGTTGCTCGAGGATCTGCTCCATCTCGGTATACGGAACTGCACGGCGCTGTCGCGAACCCGTCATCGAGTCAACCCCGGCAATCGGTCGATATCGACGCCCGTGAGATCAAGAATCTGCTCGCGTGTGTAACCCTTCTGCCTCATCTTGGCTGCCAAGGCGTTGCGTTCTTCGGCCTTGCCCTCGGCGAGTCCCTCGGCCTTGCCTGCACGGAAGCCCTCCCCACGCAGCGAGGCAACCGCGTGCGCCTCTTTGGCGCGTTGCTCGAGCACCTGGCGCAGTTCTGCGTCGGCGTTCATGCGTTGAAGTTCTTTGACGGCCATGCAAATCTCCTCGTCGGCCGATAACGGGGCCGGCAACTGCGCCGGATCGGGGTAACGACGGCCGAACCTCAGTATATGTAACCACTTTTCGAAGCGGGTGCGCAACTTCGTGGTGGCCAGATCGCCGATCTTCTTCAGTTGGATGAAGTGCAGTTCGAGTGGCGTAACCTCGGGATCCCCGTGCCGCAGTTCGGACCCGCTTTCGATGTCGCACATCCGAAACACCGTCTGAACGCGCGAATTGCCCGAAAAAACGGTGAAATCACACAGGGCAATGCTGGTCGCCGGAGCCAGGCTCATATAGTCACCCCCTTCGCCGAGTTGCTCGGTGAATAAACGGGCGAGGTAATACAGCGTGCGCGGAACGATGCCCTCGTCGCGCTTGACCTGAACCTCGATCAGATACCTGTGGCCCGCGGAATCACGCGCCTTCACATCGACGATCGAGACCTTGGCCTCGTCGATGTCTTTCAGGTTGAACGGATTCAAAATGTCGATGTCGACGATTCTTGCCTTGCCCTCGCGGTGCAGCAGGGCGTTGAGAAGACTGATCAGGAGCCGCTTGTTGCGCTCCTGGCCAAAGATGTATTTGAAGACGAAATCATCGAGAAACGAGAACTGCAGTTCGTCGGTCATGCTGCGGCCTCCAGCGTCGACAGGATCGGCAGACGCGGTGGGCGAGCCCCTCGACCCCATCGTGAACCGCCACCCCATACATCTCGATCGACGCCGACACGGGGAAAAAATGTTGCCGTAACCGGAGAAAATGTTGCCGTTGCGTCGGTTCGATCGACGCCGTATTCTCACACCATGACTGCCCATCGTCTCGCCATCAGTGCGCTGGTGTTTGCCGGCGGCGCCTGCGCGCTCATCTACCAGACTCTCTGGATGCGTGAGTTCCGCCTGGTCTTCGGCGCCTCGACGGCGGCCAACGCTGCGGTGGTCGCCATCTTCATGGGCGGTCTCGGCCTCGGAGGCTGGTGGTTGGGGGCACGGGCCGACCGCGAGAAGAATCCCTTGGGCTGGTACGCGCGACTCGAACTGGGCATCGCGCTCGGTGCCGCGGTCAGCCCGCTGCTGCTGGCTGTCGTGCGCGCCGCCTACCTGGCTGCCGGCGGCAGTTTCGCGCTCGGCAACGGGGCGGCCACGGTGTTGCGCCTGCTGGGCGCCTGTGTCGTGCTCGCCTGGCCGACCCTGCTCATGGGGGCGACGCTGCCGGCGGTGGCCCGGGCCGTCGTGGCCGACGACGAAGCGAATCGGCGCGCGGTGGCGTGGCTGTATGGTGTAAATACATTGGGTGCGGTATTCGGTGTGTCGCTGGCCAACCTGTGGTTGATCGAGCAATACGGATTGCATACGTCGTTGTGGTTGACCTGTGGGGTCAATGCGTTGGTGGGATTGGCCGCGCGTGCCCTCTCGTTGCGCGAGAGTTCCGCCGCGACCGCCGCGTCGGCCGTCGCTCGGGGCGGCAAGAAACGGTCGGATGTCCAGCGCCATGAACCCGGGGCCGCGGGAGATGACGTGTCGGCGACCCGGTCCACCCTGGTCGAGGAGTCGGCGGCCGAACCGCTGCCGGTCGTGGTGCTCGTTGCCGCCGGCGTGGTTGGGTTTGCCTTCATGGTCATGGAGCTGACCTGGTTTCGCATGCTGGCCCCTCTCGTCGGTGGATCGACCTACTCGTTTGGCGTCATT
>CAZADH010000095.1:0-7289 GCA_964483805.1 uncultured bacterium | reverse complement strand
TTGCTCGCCGGTGTCGGACTGGGCGGTGCGTTCTTTGCCGTGACCGCGGCGCGAATCCAGGTCTCGCTCGACTGGCTGGCCCTGACCTGCGCTCTCGAAGCGCTTGCGATCGCGGTGCCCTATGCCGCCGGCGACCGTATCGCGGTGCTGGCCATCCTGCTTGGGCCGCAGGCTCTGACCGGATTCACCGCCCGTGTCATGGTCTGGACGCTGCTCGCCGCGATCGTCGTGGCCCCCGCCGCCGTCGTCGCTGGTTGGCAGTATCCGTTGTTGCTTGCTGCCAGTGGGCGCGGACGCCGCAACGTCGGCCGCGATGTCGGCCAGGTCGCCGCCTGCAATACCCTGGGCGGCATCGCCGGGTCGCTGGCGGCGGGATTCGGGCTGCTGCCGTGGCTGTCGGCGCCGACCACCTGGGTGAGCGTCGCGGCCTTGTTGTCATGTATGTCTGTTGTATTGCTTTTGCGTCGTCGTGCAGTTGCCCCTGCCAGTTCGGCAGTTGCGGCCGCAGTGGCCAATGCCGATCCCGATGCGCCCGCGCGGTCGTGGCTGCGCCGCCTGGCCTGGGCTGGCAGTGCGGCGGCCGTGATCTGTCTGGCCGCCACGGGGCCGACGGCCGTCTGGCGCCACGCCCCGATTGGCGCCGGCCGGGCAGCGTTCGCCGACGAGACCGCCAACGCGGCCCGCAACTGGATGCGCGCGGTTCGTCGGCATGTCGTCTGGGAAGCCGACGGCGAAGAGGTCAGTCTGGCGTTGCTCGACAACCAGGGCTACTCGCTGGTCGCCAACGGCAAATCGGAAGGCGATGCGGTGGGCGAGCGGCGAACCGCGCCAATGCTGGGATTGGTGGGCGCGGCCCTGCATCCGCAGCCACAGCGGGCTCTCACCGTTGGGCTTGGCCTGGGGTGCACCGCAGGGTGGCTGGCCAGCGTCACCGCCATCGAGCGGGTCGACGTGGTCGAGCTCGAACCCAAGGTGGCGATTGTCGCGAGCCTGTGTGCGGCGGTGAACGAAGGCGCTTTGTCCAGTCCGAAAGTGCGTCTGCTCTGCGGCGACGCCCGGGAGCATCTGCTCACGACGGGCGATCGTTACGATCTGATCGTCTCGGAACCGTCGAACCCGTACCGTTCGGGTATTGCCAACTTATTTACACGTGAGTTCTATCGAGCCGGGGCGCGACGGTTGCAGCCCGGTGGTCTGTTTCTGCAATGGGTGCAGATCTACGAGGTCGACCTCGCGACGGTGGCCACCGTTTACGCCACGTTGCGGGCGGTGTTTCCGTGCGTCGAAACGTGGCACATGGGGTCGGGCGATCTGCTGCTCGTGTGCGGTGAGACGCCGCCGCGGCACGATGTCGCGGCACTGCGCACGCGCCTGGCGGCTGAGCCGTTTCGTACCGCGCTGCCGGCGGCATGGCAGACAGTCGATCTCGAGGGCTTCTACGCGCACTTCATCGGCGACACCCGCCTGGCCGACAAGTTCATCGAAAACTACTTTCCGCGTGGTGGCCGCCTCAACACCGACGACGATCCGGTGATCGAATACGGGTATAGTCGCACGTTGGGCCTCAGGGGCGGGGTGCCGGCCATCGCCCTGGTCGCGGCGGCGCGGGCCAACAGTGCGTTGGCCCCGCGTTGGGAGAACGGGCAGCCCGACGCCGCCGCCATGCGTGAAGACATGTTGTTGGGGTTCCTCGAAGACAGCGAAGAGAGCTTGCAACACCTGGGCCTGTCGGCCGACGAACAGTCGCGTCTCGCCGCCGTGTCGTTGCGCAACAACGGGCGGTTCCGCGAGGCCCTCGATACCTGGGGCCGGCAGGCAGACCGACTGCGGCGACCGACGCAAATCCTCGCACTGGCCGAATCACTGGCCGATGCCGGACAGGTCGAGTCGTTGCGGTTGCTGGAATGGTTGCCCGGCGACCACTGGCAGACCGAGGCGCGCGCGATCGCGGCCCGTCTTGCCTGGCGGGTGGGTGACGCCAGTGCCGCCGTGCGCCTGTGTGGCGATGTATTTACAAAGTGTCACGAGTGGCCGTGGCTGAACCGGGGTCCGCTCGACCGCCTCATGCGCCTGTCGGTCGACATGGTGACGAAGCATCCGGCGGCGGCGCCGGGTCTCGAATTGCTGGTGTCAAAGCCGTTTTGTGTGCATCTGCTCAACGACCAGCGCCTCGAATTGCGGGTGCGCCTCGCCTCGCAGGTCGGCCCGGCCTGTCTCGCCGCCGTGTTTCGCCAGATCGAACCGCACGTGCCCTGGGTCGAACCCGTGCTGGCCCAGCGTCTGGCCGCCTACCGGGCCGTCGGTGATCCGCTCCAGGCCATGGCGGAGGCCGAACTCGACCTCTGCCGCCGCCAGGTCGGCGTCCCCGTCAGCGTCTGGTAGGGTGGTAGAACAGAACTTTCTCCTTGCACTGCGGTGGTGTTTGGGTATATTTTCACCATAGGGTACCGCGTTGGCGGTCCCGAACCGCGTGGCAAGGCCGAAACGGTGGGGATGACCTGAGACGGCTGCAGGCGCGGTGTTTTTGTTCGATGGTCAAGGGTTTGGCCCGGTGGGGTCGCTTGCGACTGCGCCATCCGTGGCGGGCGGGTTGTCAGCATTGCCCGAAACTCCGTTTCGGGCCGCCCTCGTGGCGGCAAACGCGCTTGGCGTGCGCTGGCATGGGCGCCTGTCCCCCTACGCCCATGGTGCGCGGGCTGACCCGATCCGCAAGCGCATGCGGTCTGGAGTGAGTATGAAGAATGACGGCCTGGTTTGTGTGTATGGGGTTCGCTATGCGGTCACCCCGTATGGCGACGTTGGTAAGTTCGAGGCGCTTTACGACCCGCGTCTCGAGACGGCCAAGAGGCTGGGCCTCGTGTCTCACTTCGGGCAACCCGTTCCGGGCGAACCGTACGTTTTGCTCATCGGCACCGAAATCGGCACATTTGGTCCCAGTGCCGACCAGCGCCGCGAAGTCGGCGATGCTGAAATCCACCGCATGATGGTCGACACCCGCAAGAAGCTGCGCACCGCTGGGTTCGTCGACGAGCCGTCGCTGCAATTGCAGTGGGTTCGTCCGTAACAAAGGCGGCGAGTCGCACCGCGCCAAGCAGCCGCGCGGCCGGTTCCCGGCAGCGTTCCGGTTTGCGTGCCCCGACCCTGGTCGCTTGTTTGCCGCGGGTCGTTTGCTCGCTGCTCATCCTCGTCGGCAGCGCCATCCTGTCGGTCGCGACCGAGGCCACCGAGGTATCTGCGCCGGCCTCGGCAACCTTGGGTGGACTGGTCGGTTCCGCGCCGTCGACGATCCCGCGGCATCTGATCCCCGATACCGATGCGCAACCGTGTGCGGCGCTCTTTGACCTGCCAGGGCAGAATTTCGAAACCCGCGATTGCGTTCTGCACATTCCGGCCGGCTGTGTGGCGACCACCGCGTATCCGCTCATCGTTGCGTTTTCGCCGAGCGGTAACGCCGCGGCCATGGTGCGGCTGTGGCAGAAACACGCGGAAAAACACCATTGCCTGGTGCTGGCCTCGAAACTCGTGCGCAACGGCGTCGATGTGCCCCCGATTCTCTGGCGGTTGCGCGAGCTGATCGCGCAGCTCGGGCGCCGGTTCCCGATTGCCGTCGACCGCATCATCGCCACCGGACCGTCGGGCGGAGGGCAGACCGCCCACCTGTTCGCGTTCTTTCATCCACAGATGGTGGCCGCCGTGATGGCCAATATCGGCTTCATTCACGAGCGCTCGATCAACCAGCCGGCGAAGTATCCGCGCCACAAGGTGGCCGTGCTGATGACCGGTCCCGACGATTACAACTATAAATACATCTGCGAAGACCGCGCCTTCCTCGATCGCATGGGTTGGCGCACCCGCCTGCTCGAGTATCCGGGCGGGCACATCACGGCCCCTGACGCCATCAACGCCGCGGCGCTCGACTGGGTCATGCAACAGCCGCCATTCGTCGCGAGCAGCCCAGCGCGTTGAGCTTCGAGGCATCTGATAAACCGGTGACATGATACGTATTTCTGTGCAACAAAAATACGTATCATGTCACCAATGTTCCCTGTCACCAGTGTTCCCGGACCCGCCTGCCCAAGAGGTGCGTAGTCGGTGCCTGCCGGAACAAGTCAGTGACTGATCGGTGACAAAGGTAATAGGGTGGGTAATAGGGTGACATGATATGTATTTCTGTAAAGCAAAAATACATATCATGTCACCCCATTACCCCACAGCATTACTCATCATGTCACCGAATTACCGTCACCGTATTACCACCGTCGATCTTCCCGAGGTTCCCTGGTCGTCTGGTGGCGCGCGGCCGCGGGTTACCTGGGGTGGCGGGCGCGTGGTATCATGGGCGGCCAAATCAAGGGGATGCGGAGGGGCCGCCATGAACTCGGTCGTGCTGTTGATCATCGCTGCTTGCGTATTGACGCTGGCGTATCGCGTTTACGGGGCTTTCGTGGCGGCGCGCGTGCTCGCGTTCGACGATGCGCGGGTGACGCCGGCGCACACCTGCAACGACGGTCGCGAATACGTGCCGACCAACGGGTTGGTGTTGTTCGGCCACCACTTTGCCGCCATCGCCGGGGCCGGGCCACTGGTCGGCCCGGTGTTGGCCGCGCAATACGGGTGGGGCCCCGGGTTTCTCTGGATTCTCATCGGGTCGGTTTTTGCCGGAGCGGTCCACGATCTGGTCATCCTTTTCGCGTCGGTGCGGCATCGCGGGCAGTCGCTGGCGGTGATCGCACGCGAGGAGGTCGGCACGGTGACCGGCATGACCACGTCGGCCGCGATCCTGTTCATCATCATCGTCGCTCTCGCTGGTCTGGGCATCGTGGTGGTCAACGCCCTGTTCGCCAACCCGTGGGGCGTCTACACGCTGTTCATGACGATCCCGATCGCGATGGGCGTCGGTCTGTACATGTTCAAACTGGTGCCCGGCTCGATCCGGTCGGGCTCGCTGATCGGGTTTGTCTTGGTGCTTGCTGCTGTATTTACAGGGCATCTCATTCCCGGTTCGGCAGCGGCCGGGTGGTTCACCTTGACCAAAAACCAACTGTCGGTGGCCCTGCCGGTCTACGGGTTCTTCGCGGCGGTGTTGCCGGTGTGGCTGTTGCTGGCGCCGCGCGACTACCTGAGTTCGTACATGAAGATCGGCACGATTCTGGCGTTGGCGCTCGGCATCGTCATCGTGCGCCCCGAGATCAAGCTCGACTTCGCCACCCAGTTCTGCGCCGGCGGCGGGCCGATCATTCCGGGGCCGGTGTGGCCGTATGTGTTCGTGACCATTGCCTGCGGCGCGATCTCCGGTTTTCACTCCCTGATCAGCTCGGGGACGACGCCGAAGATGCTGGAGCGCGAGTCCGAGGCGCTGCCGATCGCCTACGGCGGCATGCTCGCCGAGGCGTTTGTCGGGGTGATGGCGTTGATCGCTGCCTCGGTGTTGGTGCCCGGCGACTATTTCGCCATCAACACCACGGCGGAGGCCTATGCGAAACTGGGGATGCAACCGGTCGAGTTGTCGTCGCTCTCGACCCTGGTGGGCCAGGACGTTGCGCACCGGCCCGGCGGCGCGGTTTCGTTGGCTGTCGGCATGGCCCACGTTTTTGCCAATATCGGCGGCATGTCGCACCTGATGAACTACTGGTATCAGTTTGCCATCATGTTCGAGGCGTTGTTCATCCTGACCACGATCGACGCCGGCACGCGCGTGGCGCGGTACATTCTGCAGGACGTCGCCGGGACTTACGTGTATGCGCCGCTCAAGCAGACCTCGTGGTGGCCCGGGATCCTCTTGACCAGCACGGTGGTGACCGTGGCCTGGGGTTACCTGCTCTACAGCGGTGACGTCTCGACGATCTGGCCGTTGTTCGGCGTGGCCAACCAGTTGCTCGCCGTGGTGGCGTTGGCCATCGGAACCACGGTGATTTTGAAGATCGCGCGCAATAAAATGTATGCACTGGTGACCCTGGTTCCCCTCGCGTTTCTGACGGTGACCGAGGTGGCGGCCGGACTCATGAACATCCGCATGTTCTTTACGCGCGGGGGCACGAGCGGCGTCATCAACGGCGTCATCAGTTGCGTGCTGGTGGCACTGGTGGCGGTGACCCTGGTCGATTGCGCGCGGCGGTGGCCGGCTCTGTGGCGGGCGCCCGAGCCTCCGGGGATGGCGTGCGATCGGCAGTCGGCGGCCTGTGCGACGGCGAGCGGACTGCCCGAGATTCCCAGTTGAGGACGCGGTGGGTGGCGAGTCGGAGCGCGGTGCAGGAATGACATACGGCGTATGCTTTTTCGCATATACCGGGTGGTGCCGGTTCGGTAGGTGACGATGGAGCAATTGCCGCTGCCGGGTCGACGGCCGGAGCCGGCACAACAGGTGTTGTTGCTGGCGTTGGTGCTCGTGCCGTTCCTGGTGCTCGACATCGGTTGGCGGTGGCAGGCCGAACGTGCGCGGGTCCATCGCGAGCGGGAAGTCGCCGCCGAAGCCGATCAGTATCTCGGGGCGCTGGTGACCAACCATCGACTGGCGCTGCAACTCGAGCGGTTGGGTGGACGGGTGTGGCGGGGTCTGGCCGGCCTGTTGCCGTTTGTCGACGCCGCAACCGCGGCGACGGAGCGCGGGCGGCGGCAGACGGTGGCGCGGCGCACGTTGGGGCGCACGGTGCCGCGGTGTCTGCCCGCGCACGAGTTGTGGTGCTTCGCGTATCCGGAATCCGGGCCGGGAAAAGAGCCCGAGATCTTGTGCGCGCCCACGCGATCAGGGACGGGACGACGGGCGATGGCCCGCGCGTTTCACGCGTTGGTGGGTGAGTCCCGGCGCACCTCTGTGGTCGCGACCGCTGGGTCTGGTCCCGGGCAACATGCCGAGAAGCTGATCGAGCAACTGTTCGGCAGTCGCCTTTCGGTGTCGCTCCTGGCGCGAACGCAGGTGGGGCGCGCATCCCGTGTGCTCTACCAACGCCGGTTCACCTGGTTGGTATGGGATTTCGTCACCGACCGTGCCGGACGACCGACCGGCGGTTATCTGCTGTTGGTGCCGGATACCGCGCATTCGGAGCGGGCCGGCTTGGTGCTGGCGCGGACCGAAGTGCGCGGCAGCGCGTGGGGTGAGGCGACACTGCCGGGCAGCGATGCGCCGGTGGCACTGGGTTACGTGCCGCTGGTGGGGCGCGATGTCGGGGGCAGTGTCGCCCCGGTGCTCGAGCGTTCTGGTGCCTTTCGGCGCTGGCGAGCCGCGTATCGGGCGGTGGCTGACCACACCCGCATCGAGGCGCAGGGGACGCCGCGTGACGTAGCCCTCGGTC
>CAZADH010000094.1:9772-19994 GCA_964483805.1 uncultured bacterium | reverse complement strand
CGAGGCACCGGAGACCACCCGCCGATGGCGCAAATTCTGCCACGCGGCCCGCCCGATCGCGCGCCAGTCGAACCCGCAATGGTCGTCGAACCGCGCATCTTCGGCGGCCAACAAGGCCTGACGCATCGATTTCGGCACGTCGGCCAGATCGAGATGCAGACCAAACTCGCCAAACGCGTCGGGAAACAGACGCAACACGCGGCCGTGCCGATCGAGGTAGGCCGGCCATCGGCCGGCCGAGGCCAGACGTGCGGCAGCCTCGGCCCCGAACACGGCGGGAAGCCACAGCCAGGCGCCATACAACAGCAATACAATAACCAGCGCTGTCGCGGCCAACACCCGGCGCCGGGCCCAGATTGCAGTAACCAGTCGGCGGATCATGTGCCCACCCAGGAAGTCAGACAAAGCCATCGCCCCGGAGAGTCATCACCGCGACTCCCCGGGGCGATGCACCGTTGGCCGCTCAGCGCGCGGCCGGCAGGATCTCGAGCTGCGACGCCGGCGTCAGACCGAACGTCTCGGGCTCGTACATCAGGGTGACCCGGGTCGGCCGCAACCGGAACTTGCCGGGGCAGACCGCGCGGGCGAAGTAGCTGTAGCGGTAACCGTCGTGCCGCCAGATGTAGAGGCGATCGCGATACGCCAACACCTTGTCGTCGCGGAACTCGACGTTGTCGGGCACCACCTCGTACCGCCCATTGCGCCACGGTGTCCAGTCGTCATCGTCGGAACTCGACTCGTCGTCGCCCTCTTCGTTGGCTGGGTTGCCACCTTCGGTCGACAGCGCCGAGTTGATGGCGACGAACCCCGCTGGCAGCGGATCTTCGATGGCCAGGTAATCGGCGGTGTAACCGTAGGCATCGTCCTCGACCTGGCGTTTGAACTCGATATCGACGCGCACGATGTCACCAACGCGGATCGTGTCGGACCCGTTGAGGTTGCTGATGACGCGCTTGACCTCGAAGCCGTGCCAGAGGTCTTCCGTGCGCGAACCCAGATCCGGATAGACGACATTGAGGGTCGCATGCACGGGGATCGCACCATTGACCTCGATCGCCGCCTCCGGATTCTTCACAAACGCCACCGCATCGAGTTCGACCTCGACGCCCTTGTCGGTCAGGTTCACGTTCTTGGCCGGCAGCCCAGGTTGGGTCACCGCGACCTTCACCTCGCCCTTCGGAGCCGGCAGGCTACCGTAGTAGTCACCGAGCGCGAGCAACGAGATGCCGGTGTCGGCCGTACTGTTGAAACGACCGTCGTCACGAATGGCGTTGATCAACTCGGCCGCCCACTTGTCGGCCTGCGGCGCCTTGCTGTCGACCGAGGCGAGCGCTTGCAGGCACATGGCCATCTCGCGCACGCTCGAATCCGACCAGCCATAACGGTTCTTGTCGATCTTCGGGTTCAGCTTGACCAGCCGGTCTTTCAGTTCCTTGGCCGGCGTCTTGCCCGCCAGGGCCTCGGCCCAGATCAACGCGGCCCGGCCCATGTCAGACGGCTTCGAGAAC
Organism: uncultured bacterium; assembly: GCA_964483805.1. Taxonomy (GTDB): domain Bacteria; phylum Muiribacteriota; class Ozemobacteria; order Ozemobacterales; family Ozemobacteraceae; genus CAZADH01. Next base: position 18,486 of record CAZADH010000094.1, on the reverse strand, counting down.
AGGTTCTTGGCCGCTTCGAAATGCTCCGGTTTGGCCTCGTCGAGCAATGCCAGATCGAGCAGCGCCATCTCGTCGATGCCGTAGCCGTGGAAGTTCTTGCCGGCCTTTTCGCCGGTCAAGTTCTTTACAATGTATTTCACCAAGGCATCGATCCGGCCCTGCGGCATTTCGAAGCCGGCTCGCTTAACCATGCCCATGGCGAAGCCGGCATACATCGTGCCCCACCAACTCGGCGAACTCTCGCCGGGCCAGTAGGCGAAGCCGCCGCCACTGGTCTGCATCATGAACAACCGCTTCAGGCCAGGCTTGAGGAAGGCATCGACCTCCTCGACGGTGATGCCGGGCAACATGCCGCTGACCACCAGCTTGCGCAGGCCAGCCAACGGAATGATGCCGGAACTCGTCTGTTCGACGCAGCCGTGCGGGTACTGCAGGAGGTAGCGACAGGTGCCGGTCAACCGCGAGAACGGTGTGGCCGACAGCGTCACCGTGGCTTTGACATTGCCGAGCAGGTCGACCTCGGGCATCGCCTTGACCGCTTCGGGGATATCGATCGCCAGTTTCGCGGTCGCCCGGGTCGCCGTGAAGGCCCGCCGCGCCACCGCCGCATACGGCGACATCACCGGCAACTCGAGCTTCACCGAGTCGCCGAAGGTCCCCATGCGACCCTCGAGTGTCAGGAACGACTGCCGCGTCGGTTTGTCGGCCCGCAGCGTCAACGGCACGATGGTCTGATCCATGCTCGGCACGGTCACTTCGGCCCCGCTGAACTCGACGCGCAACCCCTGGGTTTCGCCAACCGTGGGCTTGACCGGTGCCGGCGCACCCGATTTGTTGCACAACGCCACCGGGGCGGCCGCTTCGTCACCCGCGACCAGGAACCGCGGCAACGCCGGTTTCAGGAAGAATTCTTTATTAACCAGCCACATCCGCTGCGCCGAGGCGAAGCCGGCGGTCTTGTCGCAGGCCACCGCATAGACGCGATAGGTCGTGGTCGAATCGGGCATCTTGAAGCTCACCCGCAGCTTGCCGTCGGCCGCGGTGCGCAACATCGGCTCCCAGAAGGCGACCGGTCGGAAGTCTTTACGGGTCGCCAGATCGGACGCAATCGCCCCGCTGCCCTCACCACCGCCGGTCAGGGCCTTGATGCCGAGCAGACGATGGAGATCCTGGCTGATCAGGCTCAGGCGTAAATCTCCTGTAAATACAGAAAGAGGCAGAATGAAGTCACTCAACCGCGACAGGCTCGGGGTCACATAGCAGGTCAATGCCAGCACCGCCTCGTCGACGACGCACACCGCCACCTCGGTCTCGCATCCCTGCTTGCCGGCATCGGTGACTGCCACCTCGAGATTCACGTCTTCGCCGGGGCGGGCCTTCAGTTCGGCAACGCCCGGCGCAATCTCGATACTGAGCGGTTGCACCTCATCGATGACCTTGACGCACTGCGCCCCGTGGTACACCGTCGGCAGCGCCACATCGACCTGGCTGCGGTATACCGGATACCCGTCGCGGCCCACCGGGACCACCACGGTCAGATACACGTTCGGTCGCCACTCCGCGTTGGTTTCCCACTCGACGTGCCCGCGGCGGTTGGTCAACGGCACCACGCGTGCACCAAACAGTCCCTGCCGCTCGGCGCAGACGAGAGCGAACTTCGCCGGGCGCGGCACCTGGAACTCGGCGCCGATCTTCTGGCCGGCTTTCACACTGTCGCGGTCGGCGCTGACGATGATCTCGTGCGGGCTGCGGTTCTTGCGCGAATCGTCGTCTTCGTAGCCATAACCGACGGTGATGGCACTGCGCGTGCTGAACGCACCCTCGGGCGTCTCGACCGTGACCTGGATGCGATAGTCGCCACCGTTGGCAAACCCCATCTCGCACGTCGCCTTGCCATCGACCAGTTCGGTTTCGTTCGACAGCGCGCGGACCCAGCCTTTGTCCCAGTGATAGCGCAGGTTACCGTCAATGTCGCGCTTTTGCGAGTAGAACCACCGTTCCTGCAAGATCTCGATGCGCGCCTTGCCCTTGGCCAGCGGTTTGTTGTCGGTGCCCAGCGCGATGACCTGCACCGGCAGGGTATCGCCCTCGCTGACCCGGGTCGGATGCCGATGGATACCGACCTTCACCGCTGCGGGAGGAACATACGACGTATTGCCCGTCGCCGGGCGGCCGTCGATATCGAGCACGGTCGCGCCAATCTCGAGCTGATAGAGGCCGGACATCAGCTTGGTATCGAGGGGCATCTTGACCTCGATGGCCCCATCGCGATCGAGAATGCCCTCGCCCGACTCGAGCACCTGGCGGTCTTCGCTGCCCTCGCCATGGTTGCCGAACAACCAGGCATCATAGCCCTCGACGTTGAGCGCGGCCGGAGCCAGCGAGGCGCGCCATTTGACCTTGCCCGAGCGCACCGGGCCGCCCGCGTAATACTTGCCGGCGATCTTGGCCACCACGAGATCCTGTTGGCGGGTGATGTTGACAAACCCTTCGGCTGGAACCGTGGTCTTGGTCACCGACGCCTCGACCATGTGCCGCGGCCGTTCGAATTCCTGCACCATGAACGTCGTGCGGGCCAACACCTTGCCGCGGGCTTCATCGTCATCATCGTCATCATCATCGTTGCCACGTCGCCGTCGGCTGTTCTTGGTCTCGTCTTTCTTCTTCGCATCCGGATCGATCATGCGCACGCATACACTGTATTCACCCAGCGGCGCCGTTTCAGCCACGAGCAGCGTTCCCGAGGCAGTACCGTAAGGCGACAGAGTCAGCTCTTCGTCGAGCAGGTTGTTGCCGCGGGCATCGTCGATCTCGAGCCGCACCAGGCGGCCGTCGGGCGACACGACCCGCCCGTCTTCGAAGCGGCGCACGGTCGTCTTCACATAGACGCGCTCGCCGGGTCGATAGATACCGCGTTCCGTGAACACGTGCCCGCGGGCGTCGCGCAGACTCACATCGTTGACCAACGCCTGCGTCACGCCCGAGACCTTGAAGCGGTTCTGCGCGAGCGCCGAGACACAACAGTCGGTGGGCGTGATCACGGTGACGGCCACGGCGGCTTCTGGGGCGAAAGGCACCTTGGCCCCACTGCCCGTACCGGCGTTCTCGCCGCCGGTCAGGCCCGGCAACAGCGTTCCCGACGCCACCACCAGCAAGCCGTCTTTGTCGGTGCGACCCAGCACCAGGCGATCGTCGGTCTTGGTGGTCGCCAGCACCACGGCATCGGCCACCGGTTCCCCGGTGTGCAACCGCGTCACCCAGGCCAGCAACTGTTGATCGGACTGTTTGCAGGTCACGCCCAGATCGGTGATCTGCAGCAACTGGACGAGGTTGCCGGCGGTCGGGCGGTCAGGATCGTCCAGGCGGACAACGAAGGCCCCGCCCTTGGTCGGCTCGGCGCGGAAACCGAGCGGCAACGACAGGCGCGCCGACGTTTCGGGCTTCGCTTCCCCGGGGAACACCTCGGTGGTCTGCGCCGGATCGGCGAACAGCAGATCCTGGATCGCGGTCAGTTCGGGCACCGCGGCCACCCGCGTTTTCAACGCGGTGGTGCGTTGGACCATGTCAACAAGGCGGTTGTCGACATCGGCCGCGGCCTCGCGGATTTCCTTCTCTTTGCTGTCGCTCAGCGTGCGCGACGTATGACTGGGATTGTTCTCGCGGTCGTCACCCCGAAACGCCGCCAGCGCCAGATACTCGGCCGCAAAGAACGGTGGTACGCGCGTCAATTGGCAACGCAACCGGGGAATGCTCTCGATCTGCACCGGCAACAACTGCCGACCGGTCAGTTCGAGCACCGAAACCGGCGAGAACAGCTCGATCTTCGGTTCCGGCACCGGCGCGACGAAGGTCATCGAGGCGGCATTGAGCTTCTGATCGTTGCTCAGCTCGACCTCATCAAGCAACATATTGTATTTCTCTCCGGGCGACCACAAACCGCTGAGCAATACAATTGATGTATCGTTTCCCTGTTTGGCCTTCAGACGGCGGACCGGCGGCACCAGACGCACGTGCTCGCCGACCGTGTCGGCATCGATGGGCCCGCTGAAGGTCAAACGCACCTCGCGCCGGCGGCCGTCGGCGATCGGCTCGACCTGGTCGAGCGTAACCCCGGGGACCACGCCGATGGTCCGGCGCACCGTGGCGACCAACCGCGCATCACCACTCGCGGCGGCGAGGCCGGCCCCGACCTCGACGGTCACGCTTCCCGCCGTGGCTGCCGGTTCTTTCGGAGCTACCAGGAAGGTGTCGCGCTCCTGCGGCAACGAACCCGAGGCCAGTTTGCCGAACTCGAGGCCTTTGACCAGCTCGAACGGAATGGCGCTCTTGCCCGCGCTCACCTTGAGATGGCGCACGAGATCGAGGCTCTTGACGTTCGCCGAGCATTTGATGAGGATCTGCCAGTTGCCCGGCTGGACCGTGGCGTCGTCTCTCGTCTTCAGTTCGACCTTCAGCGGCTCGGCCGCGAAGGCCACCGACGAAAACACCACCAGCAACACCACGAACAACCAGGCGCTCGCTGCGCCCCTTCGCACCACGGCCCATTCGCGTCGCATGAATTGCCTCCTTGCGCGCACACCACAGCGCCCCGCGGATCGTACCCCGGGGTCACTGATGCGAATGGTAGCGCCTGCCGGAGCCGCACGCAAGTTATCACACCGGTGTGCCGCACTGACCGCCAACGCTTGCCGGATCACTTTCTTGTGCAAACTTGTTGCATTTTGTCTGTCGTGGCATACTATTAAGTGTAGGGGCACTTTTTTGCCCCGGGTCGACTGTGCTCGTCGGTCGCGCACGGACGCGTGTCCGCCGAGTCTTTGTCGGGGCCCAACGGACGGGCCTTGCGTCGATCCATCTCGGGAGCAAGGAGGCGAGCAGTATGTCTATGCGCATCAACCAAAACGTTTCGGCACTGCTCACGTACGCCGCCTACTCACGAAACAGTACCCTGCTGGAAAAGTCGATGCAACGGCTTTCGACGGGCCTGCGCATCAACTCGGGGGGCGACGATCCAGCAGGACTGTCAATGAGTCAGCGGCTACAGGTGCAGTTGCGGGGCCTTCAGCAAGCGACGCTGAATGCCCAGGACGGCTACTCGATGGCACAAGTAGCCGATGGGGCGTTGGACCAGGTGGCCAACTCCCTGCAACGGATGCGAGAACTCGCGCTGCAGGCAACGAGTCCGGTATTGGCCGATGCCGACCGTCTGGTGATCCAAGATGAGATCCTGCAGTTGCAAAGCGAGATCAATTCCGTAGCGAACAGTACCCAGTTCAACACCAAATCACTTCTCAACGGTTCACAGAACAGCCGCGTCAGCAGCACCTCGACCAGCGGCACGGCGTATGTCTCCGGCAGTGCGATTCCCCTGCCTGGCGCGTACACCATCTCGGTGTCGGAACTGCGAACCGGGGCCGAACAGGTCCAGCGCAGCGCCGCGTTCACCACAGTCAGTGGCGGTACCGCGGCCGGTGGCTCGACCGAGTTGAACTCGATCGCCCAGCTCTACGATGCGGCATCGGTGTTTGCGCTCGCGGCCCCGGCCACGCTGACGCTGGCCGGCAACGGCAAGACCACGCAGGTCACGGTGCAGGGCACGATGACAATGAGCGATGTGGCGACCACCCTGCAAAACGCCATTGTCAACGACCTCGGTCTCGCCGGGTCCTCGGTGGGCGTGAACGGTTCGACGACGGCGAATCCCGGCACTCTCGAGATCCGCTCGGGCCAACAAGGCACGCAGGGAGAAATCGCCGTTCTGGGTCCGACCACACTCATGAGCAGTCTGGCGCTGAGCACGACCACGGCGGCGGTTGATCCGGTGAATCAGGTCACGGTGACCCGCAACGACGGCACGGCCACCACCGCGCAAACAAGTGGCGGCACACTGGCGGGCGTCATCAGCGGTCTGACGATCCAGTTCGACAATATCACGGCCGCGGCGGTGCTGGGCACCCAGGCGACCAGTGGTGTCCAGGTGGCCGCCAGCGTCACCGTGAGCCTGGCCGACAACAAGGGAAACTCGGTCGTGATCGGACTGGCCGCCGGCAGCTACAGCATGAACCAGGTGGTCAGCGTGTTCAACGGACTCATGACCGGTGCCAACATCCGTGGCCAGGCCTCCGCCGTTGGCAACAACCTCGTGTTCACCTCGACCGATACCGGCACAGCGGGGTTCATCAGCATCACCAACGTGACGGCCGGCAACCCCCTGGGGTTGAGTACCGGTCGGTACGCGGGTTCTGGCGGCACCAACGCGTCGCATTCGGGGTTCAACACAGTCTTGAGCTTCAATTTCGGTGTGGCGAGCGTCATGAGCGTCATCGACAGCCACGGCAACGACACCCGCATTTCGCTGACCGGCAACTACGGCAGCGTCAATGGGCTGATCACGAGCATCAACAACACCCTGATCGCCGACAACAGCTCGGTCCGGGCCATCAATAACGCTGGCACGCTGCAGTTTCAAACGGTCGACACCGGCGCCGCGGCCGGGTTCACGGTCAACCTCAGTGCGATTGCGTCCACGAACCTGCGGATGAACGGCAACGTCGTCAGCGGCACCGGCGGATCAGCGGCGAATCAGACCTTCAGCACCGATCCAACCCGGGTGTTGGCGGGGTTCTCGGTGTACGATGCCGGCGCCAATCCGGTGTTGTTCGCCGTTTCCGACAACTTCGGCAACACCCAGAACGTCTCGATCAATACAGGAAACGGTGCCGGTTCCATCTTTGTCACTGGCAGTGCCGTCGTGAGCCTGATCAACGGTGCACTCACGCAGGTACAGGCGGCAGCGAACTTCACCAGCGATCAACGCATCCGCATCGCGGCGTTGCAGGGTGGCGCCGACAACTCACTGACGATCACCGATCTGTCGGCCGGCAGCCAAACGGCAACGACGGCACTGGGCATTGCCCAGGGAACTGCCAAGGGCACGGGTGACGCCAAGTTCAACCTCACCGTCACCAATACCACGCCAGTGTTCCAGGTCGGTGCCCAGGCCGGACAGCAGTTCCCCTTTGCCTTCCCCGATGTGCGCACCACGGCACTGGGCATCGCCAATCTCAACGTCACCACGGTCAGCGGCGCCAATCGCGCTCTGCAACAGGTCGACGCCGCCATCGACCGGGTCTCGAGCGCACGCGGTACGGTCGGTTCCGGGCAGAACGTGCTCGACCGCACGGTGAACAGCCTGCGCGATGCCGCCACGAATGTCGCGGCGGCAAACTCGAACATCACCGATCTCGACTACGCGCTCGAGTTGATCAACTTCGCGCGCAGCCAGATCATCTCGGAGGCCGGAGTGACGATGATGGCGCAAGCCAACCTGCAACCGCAGTCGGTGCTGTCGCTGCTCAACGCGCTCAAACCCGGCAGTTAAGCAAAACCAACCCAAGGAACAACGGTGACCAGGCCGCCCGGCATACAACGTATTGATGATGCCGTGGCGGCCTTGCCCGTTGCTGGGCATTTGGCGGCCATTGCCGCTGCGCTCGCGAAACAGTGCAACCTCGTCTTGATCGCCACCCCGGGGGCCGGCAAGACCACGCTCGTCCCCTGGTCGTTGCTCGACGCTCCCTGGCTGGGCGGCCGCAAGATCGTCATGCTCGAACCGCGCCGCGTCGCCGCCCGCCTGGCGGCGACGCGGATCGCGGCCATCGACGGCACGCCGGTCGGCGACCGCATCGGTTACCGGGTGCGCTTCGAGCGCCAGGTGAGTGCCGCCACCCGCCTCGAAATAGTGACCGAGGGCCTGCTCACCCGCCAACTGCAACACGACCCCTTTCTCGACGGTGTTGGTTTACTGGTGTTCGACGAAGCCCACGAACGTCATCTGCAGACCGACCTCGGGCTGGCACTGGCCCGTGAAATCCAGACCACCGTCCGCGACGATCTGCGCATTCTGGTGATGTCGGCCACGATCGACCCCGCCCCCCTTGCGCGCCTGCTGGGCGATTGCCCGGTGGTGCGCGTCGATGCCCGGCAACATCCGGTGACGATCGAGCACGTCGAGCGCACGCCCTCGGGCTTCACCGATGAGGTCGTCGCGGCCGCCATCGAGCGCGAGTTGAGCCAGAGCGAGGCGACGGGCGATATTCTCGCATTTCTGCCGGGCGAAGGGGAGATCTACCGCACGCAGGCGCGGCTCGAACGCTCGCATCTGGCCCAATCGCGGCTGATCACGCCGTTGCACGGCTCGTTGCCGCTGGCCCGCCAGGATGAAGCGTTGCGCCCGCAGAGTCGGGCCAAGATCATTCTCGCCACCAATATCGCCGAAACGTCGCTCACCATCGAGGGCGTGACCACGGTCATCGATGCCGGGCTGTGCCGCCAACCGAGGCTCGATCCCAACACCGGGCTCGAGCGACTCGAAACCACACGGATCAGCCGCGCATCGGCCGACCAGCGCGCCGGCCGGGCGGGCCGCCTCGGGCCGGGGCGGGCGGTGCGCCTGTGGACCCGGGCCGAACACGCAGAGCTCGCGGCGGCAACGCCGCCCGAGATCACCCGCGTCGACCTGACGGCGCTCGTTCTCGAACTGGCGGGCTGGGGCAGAACCGACGGCACAACGCTGCCCTGGCTCGACCCGCCGCCGACATCGGTTGTCGCGCAGGCCCGCGAATTGCTCGTGCGCCTCGGCGCCCTCGACCTGGAGGGCCACATCACCGCTCTGGGTCGGCAGTTGCTCGAACTGCCGCTGCACCCACGGCTTG
>CAZADH010000094.1:0-9762 GCA_964483805.1 uncultured bacterium | reverse complement strand
GCCGCCTGCTGCTGGCCGCCCACGCGCGCGGCCTGGGCCGGACCGCCGCATTGGCGGCGGCCCTGATGAGTGAGCGCGATCTGGGCGGCGCGCGCGATGCGCGCACGCTCAGGGTCACACGGTGCGATCTCTTCACCCGTCTCGATCGGCTGCACGAACGCAAGAGTGACACCGACAGTGATGCACGAACCGTCGCGCACATTCACCGGGTTGCCGACCAACTGTGCACGTTGCTCGAACGCCGACCTGCCGGGGCAACCACGCGATGCGCAGCCGAAGACAGGGAGACCGAACTGATGCGCCTGCTGTTGGTCGCTTTCCCCGACCGGGTCGCACGCCGGCGCGGCACGACGACAGCCGGCGGCACCGGGTACGTCATGGTCGGCGGCCGCGGGCTGTGTCTCGACCCGCGGCGCAGCGCCGTTGCACCCACCGATCTACTTCTCGCACTCGATGCCGACCCCGCGGCCCCGGGAGCAAGCGACGGGGTCATTCGCCTCGCCTGCCAGTTGGAACCCGGCTGGCTCCAGGAACTGCTCCCGCATCTGAGCACCTACCGGCGCGAACTTCTCTTCGACAACGAGCGGGCCTCGGTGGGCGTGCGCAAGCGCGTGTATCACCTCGACCTGCTGATTGCCGAGACGCACGACGCCATCGGCCCTGACGACCGCGACGCCGCCGCGCACCTTCTCGCGGCAGCGGCCGCGGCCGACCCGCGTCATGCGTTGGGCTGGGATGACGCCTGCGAACAGTGGTGTCGCCGCCTCGACCTGGTACGTCATCACGAACCGCGCCTGCAACTCCCGACCATCGATGAAGCGTGGCTGCGCGAGCAGTTGCCCGATCTGGCCCGGGGTTGCCGCAGTTTCGCCGACCTACGCGCCCGGCCGCTGGCCCGCTGGCTCGTCGAACGGTTGCCCGGACATCTGCGCCAGCAGGTGCAGACCCTGGCTCCCGAGCGTCTCGACGTGCCCAGCGGCCGGTCGGTCCGGCTCGAGTATCAGGTCGATGGGGCTCCGATACTGGCGGTAAAACTGCAGGAACTGTTCGGGCTGACCCAGACGCCGACGGTCGTACGCGGACGTATTGCCGTTGTATTGCATCTATTGTCACCGGCCGGCCGACCGTTGCAGGTGACCTCCGATCTGGTCTCGTTCTGGCGCACCGCCTACCCCGCACTGCGGCGCGAGATGCGCGGGCAGTATCCCCGGCATCCGTGGCCCGAGGATCCGCTGTCGGCCCCGCCGCAACGTGGCGTGACGCGCCGGCGTTCTTAGCGCAGCGGCAAACGCCCACTGCGCCCATCGTGGGCGGGCGGGTCGTTTGCCCTGCCCGAAACTGCGTTTCGGGCAGCCCTCGTGGCGGCAAACGCCCACTGCGCGCATCGTGCGCGGGCGGGTCGTTTGCCCTGCCCGAAACTGCGTTTCGGGCCGCCCTCGTGGCGGCAAACGCCCACTGCGCCCATCGTGGGCGGGCGGGTTGTCAAGTTGGGGTTGTATTGATATACTTGCAGCCGACTTGCTCCACATTCTTAACGCGATGAGGTCACGAGTTCGCGTTTGAGTGGCCAGATTCCGCCGAGTTTTGCCGAGCGAGGTAGACGAGAGTGACACGCAAGACCGTTCCGCCCGCCCGCGACGAAACACCGTCGACCAAACGGGGCAACGGGTCGTCTGCACCGCCCGAAACTGCGTTTCGGGCCGCCGTCCGTGGCGGCAAACGGGCTCGAGCGCCCAACCCACTACGCTCATCGTGTGCCGGCGGATCCCGTCGTACCGCTTCCGCCAAGGTGAAACCTGCCGGCAGCAAACCGGCCCAAGCAAAGACGGCGCGACGGGGCACCGCCGAAGCCGGTACGACCCGCCGGTCCGGTCTGTATGTCGTTGGTCTGGGAGCATCGGCGGGCGGTCTCGAGGCCTTGCAGACGTTCTTCACCCACATGTCGCCCGACAGCGGTATGGCGTTCGTCGTCATCCAGCACCTGAGCCCCGACTACAAGAGCCTGATGGTCGAACTGTTGTCGAAGAGCACCAAGATGCAGGTGGTCCGCATCGTCAACGGGGTGCGCCTGGCCGCCAACACCATCTACCTGATCCCACCAGCGAAAAACGTCACGATCGCGCGGGGGCGACTGCTGTTGACCGAGCACACGCACAGTCACGGGTTCCTGAACCTGCCGATCGACATCTTCCTGCGTTCGCTCGCGGAGGAACGCGGCGAGCGAGCCGTCGCCGTGATCCTCTCGGGCACCGGCAGCGACGGCACCCGGGGCATCCGCGCGATCAAAGAAGCGGGTGGCATGGTCATGGTGCAAGACCCGGCGAACGCCAAGTTCGACGGCATGCCGACGAGCGCACTGGGCACCGGCCTTGCCGACTACACCCTACCGGCCGAGCGCATGCCCGAGGAGTTGCTCAAGTTCATCAAGCACCCGCTGATCGCCGCCCGGCCCCGCCACGGCGAGAGCCTCGCGAGCCAGGAAGACACGCTGGTCAAGATCATCGCCCTGCTCGGCAAGCAGACGGGCGTCGACTTCACGTATTACAAACCGAATACGATTGTTCGTCGCATCGAACGGCGCATGGGCATTGCCCAGATGCAGACGATGTCTGATTACCTCCACTATCTCTACCAGTCGACCGTCGAGGTGAAGGCTCTTTATCAAGATTTGTTGATCGGGGTCACCAAGTTCTTCCGCGACACCGAAGCGTTCGAGGTCCTCGAACAACGGGTGATTCCGGAGCTGTTTCGCCGCAATCGCAGCCAGCGGTCGGTGCGCGTCTGGGTGGCCGGATGTGCCACCGGCGAGGAGGCCTATTCGCTCGCCATTCTCTTGCGCGAACACCTCGACACGCTCGACGTCCCTTTCGATTGCAAGGTGTTCGCCACCGACATCGATCGCACCGCCGTCGAAACGGCGGGCAGCGGCGTCTATCCGGCCAGCATTGTGGCCGAGTTGTCGGAAGCCCGTCTGCGCCGCTTCTTCGTCGATCGGGGCGGGGCCTTCCAGGTCACCCGCCAGATCCGCGAGATGGTGGTGTTCGCCCCCCAGAATCTGCTGAAAGACCCGCCGTTCACCAAAATCGACCTGGTGTGTTGTCGCAACCTGTTGATCTACCTGCAGCCGGTGTTGCAGCGCCGCACGTTGTCGCTGTTCGCGTTCGCCTTGCAGGAAGGGGGGTTTTTGTTCCTGGGCGCGAGCGAAACCCTGGGCGACGTGAGTCAGTTGTTCGACACCCTCGAGCCGAAGTGGAAGATTTTTGAACGGCGGCCCGGCGTCCCGGCCCCCCTCGATTCTTCGCTCACCCTTGGACCGGCCCGCGAGCGGTTGCTGCGCTCGCATTTTTCGCCGGCCATCGGGCGCAGCAACGAACGAACCAGCGATGACCACCTGGTCGAGACCGTACAGACGAAACTGATCGCCGACTTCTGTCCGGCCTGTTTCGTGCTCGACGAAAACGGCGATCTGCGGCACTCCTTCGGCGCGCTGCCGACCATCGTGCGCCTGCCCGAAGGACGGGCCACCCTCAACCTGGTGCGCATGTTGCCCAAGGAGCTGTCGCTCGCCCTGTCGACCGCGCTGCATCGCGTTTTGAAAGACCGCGAGCGCGTGACCTATCACAACATTCGCGTGCCGTGCGCGGGCGAGAGTCTCGGTTACAACCTGACGGTCGAACCCCTGCCGACGGCCATCGGCCACCGACTGATGTTGCTCGTGTATTTACAGGAACTGCGCACCGTCTCAGCGAGCGCACCACCCGCAGGTCCGTATGATGCGCAGGCCGATCAGACGCAACGCATCACCGACCTCGAACAGGAACTGCAGATGTCGCGGGAGAATCTGCAGGCCACCGTCGAGGAACTCGAAACCTCGAACGAGGAACTGCAGGCCACCAACGAGGAGCTGTTGGCTGCCAACGAAGAGTTGCAGAGCACCAACGAAGAGCTGCAGTCGGTCAACGAAGAGTTGTACACGGTCAATGCCGAGTATCAGAACAAGATCACCGAGTTGTCGCAACTCAACAACGACATCGACAATCTGCTGGCCAGCGCCGACATCGGCACGTTGTTCCTCGACGTCGAGATGCGCATCCGCAAATTCACGCCGTCGATCGCCAAGACGATCAATCTGTTGCCGCACGATATCGGGCGCCCGCTGGCCGATCTGGGCAATCCGATCCTCCAGGCATTGCGCGAGCATGTCGCGACCGTGGCCGGCGGCAAACCGCTCGACCTGACCATTGGCGCCGACCGCGGTCGGTGGCTGCTTGCCCGCATGGTCCCGTATGACAGCCGTGACCGGCAACCCCAGGGCGTGGTGGTCACCTTCATCGACATCACCGACCTGAAAAACGCCGAGCAGCGCCTGCAGCAGGTGCAGGGTGATGTCGAACGACGGGTCACCGAGCGCACCGCACTGCTCACCCGCGAGCGTGAAGTGGCCGAAACCGCGAATCGGGCCAAGGACGAGTTTCTCACCCACATGAGCTACGAGATCCGCTCGCCACTGGCCAGCGTTCTGGGCAACCTCGACCTCGTGCTCGGCACGACCTTGACCGAACCCCAGCGGCAGCAGTTGCTGGTGGCACAACGGCGCAGCAACGACCTGCTCCAGATGCTCGACAACCTGCTCGAACTGGCCCGCCTGCGCCGCGACGGCGTCCAGCGCGAATCGGTCGACCTGTCGCTGCGGGCGACCATCGACGAGGTCGTGGCCATGGTGCGCCCCGAGGCCGAGCGCAAGGGGTTGACGGTGCAGGTGGACGTGCCGGCGTCGCTCGAAGACGGCCTCGCCGGCGACCGCGGGCATCTCAAACAAGTCTTGTGGCACCTGTTGGCCAACGCCGTCAAGTTCACCCACGCGGGTTCGGTCAGGGTGGCAGTGCTACCGAACGAAGCCGACGAAACCGGCCTGAGCCTCGAGTTCGTCGTCACCGATACCGGCATCGGTATTGTGGCCGAGCAGTTGCCATTGCTTTTCGCCGAGTTCTCGCAGGCCCAGGGTTCGCACACCCGGCAGCACGACGGCGCGGGCGTCGGGCTTGCCCTCTGCCGCCTGTTGGTGCCCGCACTCGGCGGTCGCATCTGGGTCGAAAGCACGCCCGGCGAGGGCAGTCAGTTCCACTTCACGGCGCGCTTCACCAGGTCTGACCAGGGCAGCGGACAGGCCGTTCCCGGGTCGGTGGCGCCCACGGCCGATGCAACGGCCGGCACCGGCAAAGCGCTGCAGGTGTTGGTCATCGACGACGATCCAGCATTCATCCAGGTGATCACCACTATCCTTCTGCACCTGGGTCACGAGGCCCAGGTTGCCTGCGAACCGCTGTCGGGCATCGAGAAGGTCAACCAGGGGCACTTCGACGTCGTTCTGCTCGACCTGCAACTGCCGGGCATGAGCGGGTTCGCCGCCGCCCAGGCGATTCGTGAATTGAACGGCTTCGACCGTCACGGCCGCCGCCGCCGCGAGGTGCCAATCGTCGCCCTGACGTCGCACATCGGCCCGGACGATCGCAAGTGCTGCCAGAGCGTGGGCATGAGTGCCTTTCTCGGCAAACCGATCGATCGGGCCCTGCTGGCGACTACTCTGCGCCGGGTGACCACGGGCCGCACCGCAACCACCAACCCATGACGAGAACGCCGATGAATCCGAAACCTGTGAAAGACGGCCGTTTCGACGAACTGCGCCGCCGGGCTGAAGAGTATCTGCGCCGCTGGCCCCCCGCTGAAGACAGCAATTGGGAGGCTGGGCAGCTCATCGAACAGCTCAACCTGTATCAGGCCGAACTGACCCTGCAAAACGAGGAACTGCAAGGGGCGCAAGCGACCATCGAGTTTCAACGACGTAAATACTTTCAGTTGTTTGACCTCGCCCCGATGGGGTTCGTAACGCTCGACCACAATGGCACCATCCACGAGATCAACCTGCAAGCGTCGGAGATGCTCGGCATCGCCCGCCACCTCGTGCACAGCGGCTTGACTCCAATGGCCGCGTTCATCTCAGGCGAGAGCCAAAACATCTTCCACCGCCATCTCAACGAGACGTTCAGCCGGGTCGGCCCTGCCGAATGCGATCTCGAGCTGAGGTTGGGACGATCGGAACCGATGATTGTCCGCATGCGCAGCGCCACCATCGGAGCCGACAAACCACCCCGCCTGTGCCTCGCCGGCCTGCTCGACGTCACCGCGCTGGTCAAGGGCGAGCGCAAACTGCGCACGACGCTCGACGAACGCAATGCCGTCGTGCGCGATATGGCCCAAACCGTGCAGAATCACCTGCGCGACCTGGTGACGCTCGTCGAAGGATTGCGCACCGAGGGCAAGCAGGATCCTGCCATGCTTCTGGGTTCGCTGCAGCGCAAAATGAACCTCGTCGCCACCGTGTTCGACAAGGTGCACCAGCCCGAGCAGTTTCACCGGGTCGGCATGCAGGAACTGCTGTACCACGTGGCGCACACCATTCGGAACTTGCTGTGTCCCGCAGACCCGGTCACGGTCGCCATCGATGCCGGAAGGCTCACTCTGCCCTGCGAACAGGCATTGGACTGCGGCCTGCTGGTCGGGGAGTTGGTCGAGAACATATTGAGACACGGAAGAGGCGACGACGTGACATCACCCACCGCGATCGCCATCCGACTGGGTGACGACGGCCCGATGGTCACGCTCACGGTGACCGGCCCGCGGGGCAGTTTCGCGCGCGAGCAGTATAGTACGTCCGCAAAGCTTGGCGTCACCTGGATCAACCGCATCGTCCGCCGGCTCGAGGGCAGACTCGAGTTTGGCGACCCCCACTTTTGCGAGATCGTGATTCGCTGGCGGCGGAGCCGCATGGCCACGCCCGTAACCATTACTCTCAGTCAAGGATGAGCGCAACCCGATGAACACCCACGATGGCAGCGCCAGTTCACCCCCTGCACCCATTGGCGAAGACCAGTATCGCGAGTATCTCGCCGCTCTGTTGGCCGGCGAACGAGCCACCTGCACGCGCACCGTCGAAGCATTGCTCGCAGGCGGCTGTCCGCTCAAGACCCTCTACGTCGACCTCTTCCAGAGGTCGTTGTACGAAGTAGGTTGCCTGTGGGAGGGCAACAAGATCTCGGTCGCCACCGAACACCTCGCCACGGCTATCACCGAGAACCTCATGGTACTTGGTTACCCGCAGGTGTTCGCCTCGCCACGCGTTGGCCATCGGGCCATCGTGACCTGTTGCGTCGACGAGTATCACCAACTCGGCGCCAAGATGGTCGCCGATCTTCTCGAACTCAACGGTTGGGACACGCTGTTTCTCGGCGCCAGCACCCCGGAAACCGCCGTCTGTGCCATGGCGGCCGAGCGCCGCCCGGATCTGGTCTGTCTCTCGGTGAGCCTGTCGATCAACCTGCCGCGGGTGACGACGACGATCGCCGCCATCCGACAACAACAGCCTTCGCTCACAATACTTGTTGGTGGCCAGGCATTGCGTCACGCCACGGGGTCGACGATCCCCGACCACCCGCAAACCCGCATCATGGAGTCTCTCGATGATCTCGAAAGATTTGTCCAAGCCTATCGATGATGGCTTCGTCACGCTGCTCGGCGAACATGTCCGCGCCAACGCAGCCTTGCTCTGTTTGCGCTGCCGCGCCACCGGCGAGGTGGTCGAAGCCAACCGGTTCGCCGGCCAGGTTCTCGGGGAACCGCTGATCGGGCGGCGCCTGCAAGACCTGTTCGTCGATTTTCAGAACACACCCGATCTGCACACTCTGCTCGCCAGCGAGGGGCCGCGCATGATCAGCGTGTCGACGGCGATGTCGGTGCCGCAGACGTTCTATTTCACCTTCTGCGCGCTCCACGACGACATCGTGGTCATCGGCGAAACGAATCAGTACGAGGTCGAGCGGTTGCGCCTCGAACTGCTCAGCCTGAACCGCGATCTGAGCAACACCGCCCGCGAACTGCACCAACGCAATGCCGAACTGAAGCGCCTCAACGCGTTGAAGAACGAGTTTCTCGGCATTGCCGCCCACGATCTGCGCGGGCCGATCGCCAACATCGTCTCGCTGTCGGACCTCATTCTCTACGCCGATCGGGCGCAGCTCAACAGCAATACGTTGTACAATGTCAATATGATCCGGTCGCTGGGCGAGTCGATGTTGATCCTGCTCAACGACCTGCTCGACATCACCGCCATCGAAGCCGGTTCACTGCGGTTGAGCCCGGGCCCCTGTGGGGTGCGCACCCTGCTCGAACAAGCGGTGGCGATCAACCGGATGCACGCTGCCTCCAAAGACATCACTCTGCGACTCGAGGTCTCGCCGGACGACGCCACGGCCGTACTCGACGCGCGCAAGATGATGCAGGCGCTCAACAACCTGATCGCCAACGCCGTGAAGTTCTCGGCCGTGTCCAGAACCGTGGTCATTCGTGGCGAGGCCGATCAGACCGTGGCACGGTTTGTCGTGGCCGACGAAGGCCCCGGCATCAGCGAAGAGGCGCGGGCCCGCCTGTTCATGCCCTTCAAAACCGGCGCAGCCCGCGGCACCGCCGGCGAGAAAAGCACCGGCCTCGGGCTCGCCATCGTCAAGAAGGTCGTCGAAGCGCATCGCGGCACGGTCACCATCGACAGCGAACTGGGTCGCGGCAGCCGTTTCGTCATCGAGATTCCGCAACCGGCCCCGACATCCTGACGCGGGCGGGTCGTTTGCACTGCCCGACACTGCGTTTCGGGCCACCATCCGTGGCGGGCGGCCCCGCGGATCAGCCGGCGGCAGCCGGTCCCGCGTCTTTCTTGCGGCCGGCGCCGCCCTTCTCGCGCGGCGGTTTGTCGGTTTCTTTGGCGGCACTGCGCTTCTTCTTGATCGGGACCACCTCGACCTGTTCGAGCGCCGCATCGAAGGCCAGGCCCAACTCGCCGGTGTTGCCGGCGGCATCTTTGAGCCCGGGGATCGGCGGCGAGGCCCGCCCGGACCACAGGGCTTCGAGAACCTCTGTGGGCAACGGGATCTCTTGGAAGGCCTTGGGCACGACGAAATGGCAGCCCTCCCGATAGCGGTTGCAGCCGAAGCCGGTGCGGCCCTCGATGATCTGACCGGTGCCGCACTTCGGACATACACCGTATGTCTTTCGTAAAGCAGAACGCACCACCGAGGCAAACCGGCCGGTCTTGATGCCCAGCACCGACTGGGTGACGAACTGCTCGATGTCGGCCATGAACCGCACCGGGTCTTCCTGTTTGCGCACCATGTCGCCAAGACGCTTTTCCCATTGCCCGGTCAGTACGGGGCTGCGCAGCCGCTCGTCGACCAGCCCGATCAACTCGATGCCTTTCGCCGTCGCGGTCAGGCGTTTCTTGTCGCGGGCCACGTAACCAACGCGAATCAGCTTCTCGATCATCTCGGCGCGGGTCGCGGGGGTACCCAGCCCCGAACCCTTCATGGCCTCGCGCAACTCCTCGTCGGCACACAACTTGCCCGCCGTTTCCATGGCCATGAGCAAGGTGGCCTCGGTGTAGAACGCCGGCGGGCGCGTCTGCCGCGTCTTCAACTCGGTGCGTTTGACCTCGCGGGTCTCACCCTTGGCCAGTTCGGGCAACTGCTGCCCACCCCCGGCTTCGTCGTCGCCGTCGCCCTCGGGCTCATCGGCCCGCCCCGCCCCACCCGCCGGCACGGCTGCGGCCGGCGCGATCGGCGCCTGGCAGACCCGCCACCCTTCGTCGGTGGTCACGCGCCCGGCGGCGCGAAACTTCTCGCCGCCTTTCTTCGGGGTCTCGCCGGCAGCCGGCCGCGG
>CAZADH010000093.1:0-20023 GCA_964483805.1 uncultured bacterium | reverse complement strand
TCCTGCAAGTCGTTCATGCCGACGACCGGTCCCGGGTGCAGGAGTCTCTGCATGCGGCGGCGGCCACGTCGTGTCCCTGGGTCAGTGCCTTCCGGGTCGCGCATGCCGATGCCGAACCCCGGTGGTTGCGGGCAAGTGCAATACCGCGTATGTCATCGTCGTCGACGTCGCTGTGGAACGGGGTTCTGCTCGACATCTCCGAGCAGCGGCGCTTCGAGGAACAACTGCGTGCCGCCCGCCAGGCGGCCGAGGTGGCCAACGCCGCCAAGAGCGAGTTTCTCGCGAACATGAGCCACGAGATCCGCACGCCGATGAACGGCGTCATCGGGTTCACCGATCTCCTCTCGGGCACCGACCTGACCGCGAAGCAGCGGCATTACGTCGATATCATTCATCGCAGCGGCGACGCGCTTTTGGCGGTCATCAACAACATTCTTGATTACTCGAAACTCGAGGCGCACAAACTCGAGCTCGAGCGGGTGCCGCTGGCGGTGCGGGCACTGGTGGCCGAGGTGGGCGACCTGTTTTCTGCGTCGGTGCACCGGCGGGGGCTGACCTGGTCGGTCGCCATCGACCCCGCGGTGCCCGCCTGGGTGCAGGGTGATCCCGCCCGACTGCGTCAGGTGTTGTTCAACCTGGTGGCCAACGCGGTGAAATTCACGGAACGGGGTGGGATTGACCTGTCGGTGCGCCCGTGCGGGCCGGTGGGGACCGAGGTTCCGCTTCGTTTTGCCGTGCAAGACACCGGGCCGGGGATCGACGCAGCGGGCCGCCAGCGACTGTTTCGACCGTTTTCGCAGGTCGATGCGTCGACGACGCGCAAACACGGGGGCACCGGACTCGGTCTGGCCATCTGCCACCGCATTGTCGAGGCCATGGGTGGTGAGATCGGTGTCGACAGCGAGCCGGGCCGGGGTGCCACCTTCTGGTTCACCGTGACTCTTGCCGGTGCGCCAGCGGCGGGTTTGCCCACCGGCGCCGGGTCACCCACCGGGGGCGCGGCGGGCGACCTCGGGCTGCACGTGTTGTTGGCCGAGGACGATCCGATCAGTCGCGATCTGGCGGTGAATCTGCTGCAGGTGCTGGGTTGCCGGGTGACCGCGGTCGGTGACGGGCAGGCGGCCGTGCAGAAGGCGGATCAAGGCGGCTTCGACGTGATCCTCATGGACGTGCAGATGGGCGGCATGGACGGTCTGGCGGCCACCGCAGCCATCCGGGCCGGCGAGAGCGCGATGCCGGGGCGGCGGCGGGTGCCGATCGTGGCGGTCACTGCCCACGCAACACGGGAGGATCGGGAACGTTCGCTCGCGGCGGGCATGGACGACCACCTCGCCAAACCGCTGGGGAGAGACGCGCTGGTGACGACGCTTCAGCGCCTGTCGTCACGCGGGTCGTAATCGGGTTCGCAAACGCGGAACAACGACACGGCCCGGGCCTTGCCCTTGATGGGTTGCGTTGCCAACTGGCGGAAGTTGGTTGCCATATTGCCAATGTATTGACTGGCCGAAGCGGCATCGCAGACGATTCCCCCCTGAGGCAGGCGGCCGGCGTGATCACACAGGCGCGAGGCCAGGTTGACCGTGTCGCCGATGACCGTGTACTCGAGCCGGACCGCCGCGGTGCCCATGATGCCGGCGAGAACCGGGCCCGAGACGATGCCGATACCGAGCGGCGGCCAACGGGGGTCGTCGGTGGCAGCAGGGGCGCGTCGCATGGCCCGGGCGGCGGCCACGGCCGTGGTGAAAGCGCCGGCAATGGGGGTCGGGCCGGGGTCGGGCGGAGGTGTAAATACAGCAAGCAACTTGTCACCGATGAACTTGTCGATCTCGCCGCCGTGGTCGCGGACGATCCGCGACAGGGTCTCGAGGTGACGATTCAGATGGTGGACGAGTTCGCTCGGGGTGAAGGCCGGGTCGCCGTGCGCGTGAGCGTGCGACAGGCTGGCAAACAGGATGACGACATCCCGTTCCTGACCCTGGCGGGCCTGCACGGCCAGGGCCCCATCGCGGGCCACGGCGCGGACACTGTCGGAGACGAAGCGACCGAGCAGGCGCCCCTCCTCGGCTTCAGCCGCCATTCGATTGAACGCGCGGGCAAGGGTGCCAAGTTCATCGGTGCCGGTGTCGGGCAGTCGGCAGGCGAAATCGCCCTGCATCGCGCGCCGGGCGGCGGCGACGAAGGTCAGAATCGGCACGAGGACGCGGCCGGCCACATTCAGGGCGAGGATGACGGTCAGCAGCAACAGAATGACCAACAGCAGACGTTGCCGGGCCGTGAGCTCGCGGGCCGCCGCCAGCAGCCGATCGAGGCGATACTCGACCAGCACCGACCACCCGCCCAGTTCGCGACCGGGCAGCGCCGACAGATACTGGGGAGCGTCCGGCAGACCGATGTCGAGCGTCAGGCTTTCGTTGGCGCGGGCGGCCAGTGCGGCGACCTGGGCGACATTGGCCCCAATCGGGAACTTGCGATTGTGGGTCAGCCAGTGGCGCGTGGCGGGGTCGGGGCTCGACCATCGGGATTCGAAGAACGGTGGGGAAAACGCGAACTGGGGCCGCCGGATATCCTGCAGGGCAGCGAACAGGCCCTGTGCCTTGGTGTCTGCCTGCATCCAGGACTGCATGTGGTGCTGTTGGTGGTTCTTGTTGATCCACCCGATGTGGATCGACCCGTCCGGGTGGGGGCCGGTCCACAACGTCGTGCGGAAAACCCGTTCCTGCTCGCCCTTGCCGGTGATCCAGCCGCCGCTGTACGACGGGGCCATGATCATCTCGGCAAAGCGCACGGCGCCGAACAACAGTGAGAAGGTGCGCTGCATGTCTTCGAACTCGGCGCCGATCAACAGATCCTGGCGCTCGTCCTGTTCGTGTCGCCGACGGTCGGGGCGACCACCGTAACCCAATGTATTGACTGTATTGCGAAACAAATACACGGCGAGACGTGCCATGGGGCTCTTGTCGCTCTGGTCGTCGGCCGACGTCCGTGAGGGCAGAAGCGCGACCCGATGGTCCCGATCGCAGGTGACGAGATTGGTGGTCGTCGGGTTGAGGCCGCGCCGATGGGCCTCGTCCTCGACCCAGCGCTTCAAATCGACCGGCATCGACGACACCATGGTGGTGCGAGACCGCAGCCACTGCCGGAGGGCAGGCGCGTAGGCCACATGTGCCATTGTTGCCCGGGCCCAGTCACGGGACAGGCGAAAGCTGTCATCGACCCGTTCCGCATGACGCTGCGCCAGATCGCGTGCCGTGGCCAACAGGCGGATCTCGTTCTCGACCTGGGCTCGTTCGCGCAGGCAAAGAGCCAGCAGCAGCATCGGCCCGATGACCACTACGAAGGCCCCGAGCAGTTGCGCGCGCAGTCCGAGCGACCACCAGGTGCCGCGCACGAGGCGATCGAGCAACAGGCCAATGCCGCCGATTGTCCAGAGCGCGAGAAACGCGAGCAGAAGCCGGTCGAGCCAACGGGTGCCCGGGGCGGCGTGCGGACGCTCGAGCAGCACGGACGTGGTCGGGTCGTGGGACAGACGGGCGAAGAGGCCGAGCCGATCGCTCAGTTCGACGATCTGTTGATTGGTGGCATCGGTGCGGGCAAAGACCGACGTCGTTCCCGATCCGGTTGTCGAGGCGCGGGCTTCGCGCGCGAGGGTGAGAACGGCCCCGCGTTCGCGAAACAGCGTGCGCAACAAGCCCCGACCCCGGGTTGGTGTGAGTGTGGTCGGCGGGACGGTGACAAAAACCAGACCGGCAAACGCATGCTCGAGGATCCGTTGGTGCCGCATCATGGCCGGGTCATCGCGAAAGTGCGGGGCATGCTGGCGGACGGTGTTTTCGAGCGACACCGTGCGGTGGTACCGTGCCGACCGCCAGAGAGGGAACCACGCCACGGCATGCTCACTGCCGGCGAAGGGGAAATGGGCCAACTGACAGTCCGATTCCTCCCAACGCGAGGCCGCTCCGGTCGGCATGGCGAACAATTCACGGCAACGGATGACCCAGGGGTCGATGTCGCGACGGTGGCGGATCCCCAGAGATGCGTCCATAATGGACGATGCGCGCATGAAGGCCAAGAGCATGCGCCAGGTGGCCAGATCGACCGGGGGACGCAGACCCGCCTGCGCGACGACGCGCGCTTCGCGGGGTTGCAGCAGAATGTTGACGTGGGCCGACAACGCCAGACCGACCAACGGGTTCGGGCCCAGATCCGGCGTGACCGTGGCGATGGCGACGAACCCCAGGCCGGCCGTGGCGACCGACACCGTAATCTCGTTGTATTGACGTGCCAGGCTGACGCGCGTCGGGATCGGGGCGTTTGCTCCGCTTCGCCCATCGGGTGCGGGTGTGACCGGGGGCAGCCAGCAAACCGACCGTGCCGCTTCACCCCGGCGCGGGCGCCAACTGACCGTCAAACCGCGGGTCGGGATCGTATTGACGAAGACAAACGGCGCATCGGGGCGGGTGTCGGCCCGCATCATCAGACCGGCCTTGCTGAACTCGGCGGTGTCGCTCAACCCGCCGACGCACACCGACCACGACGCTTCGCCGGCGCCGACCGGTCGGCCGAGAAAATGCCCCGCATCGGGAGGATCCCAGAAATCGGCGCCCGATGAGCTCAGGAAGACCCCTTTCGCCGTGAAAGCCGCCCGGCCTCGTGTGGGGGCCGAGCCGATGTCGATATCGATGAGCGATGGGGTGTCGCCGGTCGACCGCTGCGGAAGCAAAGTGTCAATACCTGAGAAATACGCACGGGCCACGCTCCGCCGCTCCTGAAAAACGGCGGTAGTCACCGACAGCCCCGGCAGAAGCGGGGCCAGGCGGGC
Source organism: uncultured bacterium (assembly GCA_964483805.1). Lineage (GTDB taxonomy): Bacteria > Muiribacteriota > Ozemobacteria > Ozemobacterales > Ozemobacteraceae > CAZADH01. Next base: position 15,204 of record CAZADH010000093.1, on the reverse strand, counting down.
AAGTTCGTCATGCGCGGCGGCAACAAAACCCGAAGTTGGCGTGTGTCGGTCCCGTGCCTTCGCCTGTGCCTGGGCGATGCGGCTGCGCAACAGTTGCGAAGCGGCTGCCGCCCCGTCGGGAATCTTCTCGAGCAAGGCCAGGTCGTCCTGGAGGCGGGCCATCGTCCGCCGCCGTTCGAGTTCCACCTGGGCCGATCGCCAGGCGTTGCGCGCTTCGAGCAGGAAAGCAATGGGCAGCGCCCACAAGAACGTGGCGAACACCAGGACTGCCGCGGGTCGCCAGCCAACCCCGTGGGGGCTGGGACCGCTCGGGATCGCGGGAGTGTCGATTGTCTCGGAAGTTGCATTGCCGGTAGGATCGGCAGGGGCGGGCGTCGGCATGGGGGCACCCGGCACCGCCGGAGACGTCGGAGAGATGTCGAGTTCCCACGAATCGCCATGGCCGGGCAGATCGAGCAGGGGGATCGATCTGTCGATGTAGTTCTTTGTATTGCTCGAGACCACGATGCGACTGGCGCGTCCCAGCTTCGATCGGGCTTCGAGGTCAGTGGCGTGGTGGACCGGGGCGCCGACGACCGAGAAGTCGAGGCGCACCGCCGGGTCGCCGAGCACGCCCAGCGTTACCGGCCCCGTGTCGATGCCGATGCCGATCCGCCAGGTGAACGCCTGGACACTTGCCCGCTCTGCTTGCAGATCGGCATGGGCCCGGGTCATGTCGATGGCGGCATCGACCGCCCGCTGGGCGTGATGCCGACCCGATCCAGGGTGGAAGACCGCGACAATGGCGTCGCCGATGTACCGGTCGATGACGCCTCCGTGCCGCTGGATGCACGGGGTCATCGCCTCGAGATGGGCATTCAACCCCGCAAAGATCGTCGGCGCCGGCCACTGTTCGCTGAGTGTCGTGAAATCGCGAATGTCGGAGGCGAGCACCGTGACCTCGCGGCTGACTCCGCCGGCGATCTGCTGCAAATTGCCGCCCGACACCAGGCGCACCACATCGGCCGAAACGAAGCGGCCGAGGCGGCGACGTTCGAGCAGGTTGGCCGTCATCGCGTCGAGGGTGCGGCCCGCCAGGCCCAGTTCGTCCTGACGCGGTTCGGCAACCGCAACCGAGAAGTCGCCGGCCGCGAGGCGGGTCAAGCCGCGACTCATGCGGACCAGCGGTCCGGCCAGTCGCGTCGACAGGACCAGCGCCGCGGTGGCGACCAAAGCCAGCGCCGCCAACAGTTGCACGGTCATGGCGGTCATCTCGCGCGCAATCTGGGCGTAGATCGGCGCAATCGATACCTGGCCGGCCAGCACGCAACCGGGAAGCCTGAGGCTCGGTATGGCGGCCACGAGCATCGGGGTGTTCTCGGCCGTGTACTCGCGGCGTACCGCACTGGCACCGGCCCCCAGAGCGAGTGCCGCCAGTCGTTTGCCTTGCCCGCGGTGCGCGACGGTGCGGAGTCGACCATCGGTGGTCTCAAATGCGGCGATGTCGGCGAATTCGTGGTCTTGTTGAGGTCCCGCAATGCGGTCTTGGAAACACCGGCGATAGGCGGGGGCCTGACGCCAGACGAAACCCACCACGAAAGTGCCGGGAACCCCTGATCCCATACGGGTGACATAGGTTCCCAGCGGTTCATCGCTCAGATTCAGGTGCTCGACCTGATCGAGAACGGTTCGGCGTGATGCGACGCCAAGACTGCGCCCGACCAGGCTGGTGCGGGGTTGGCGCATGCCTGGTAGCAAGGTGAGTCTGGGCGGGGCGACCGGCACGCCGACCAGGTGCTTCAGATAAGCGGCCCAGGTTCCGCGGGTCATGTCGATCAGGAAACCCACCGCCTCATCGGCGAGATGGCCGTCGGTCGCGTACAGGAAGAAATCGCGGGTTCCCCAGACGATCAGGGCGCGCATGGGCAGGCCCGCCGCCTGTGCTTCTCGCAGCAGGTTATTGGGGAGAGCCTCGACCGGAGCGCGGCCGCATTGAATGTCGAGCAGTCGGCCCGGTAGCGCGGGATCCCGGAGAATGCGCCGACAGGCCGCATCCTGTTGGATCAGCACGTGTCCGGTGCCCGCATCGATCGATGCGAGGTGCGACCGCAGGTCGCGATACCGTGCGTTGATGAGATTCTCGCGCCGATCCTCGACGAGCAACGCGCCGGCCCCGATGGCAAGAAACATTGGGCCGGCAACGACGGCCACGAACCACGCCAGCAGTTTGCCCCGCAATGGGAGGCTGTAAGAGGGTCCGAACAGCGCGCGACCGCCGCCGACGCACACCATGAACGCCAACCCCAACGCGATCCACAACTGTTGCAGTTGGTCGAGGCGCGAGGGTGGCAGTGGCGGCATCCGCTCACACAGCAAGGCCACCTGCTGTCGCCCGCCAAGAGGACACAAGCGGGCAAACCAGAGACCGGTTCTGTCGGCGCGGTCGGACACGGTGTGACTCAGTCGCGAAACCTGGCCGACCCGCCAGGCCGGGTAACGAATGGCGGCAATGGCGTTGCGCTCAGTGGCGCTGCCGATGCTGAACTCGCCGGCGATTTGCGCCAGTGCCGACCCCGGAGGTCGGTGCCGATGGGTGGATGATGGTAAATACCACGTATTGCTAATCTGCCCCGGTTCGGTGGGCAGGGTGAGAAACGCGGGCACGAGCCGCTGTGTCCGCCAGTTGGCGAGGGTCAGGCGCAGGCCCAGATTTTCGGTGTGGCGGCCAATCGGCATGATCATCAAGAAGGCGCCGACCGTCTGTCGGCGGACGCGGATCGGCTGCCACACGAGGATGCCGTAACGTTGGGCGTAGATGACCGGGATCGGTTTGCCGGCCCCCGGGGGCCGGAACATCTCGGGGACGATGGCAATACCGAGCAGGCGACGGAGCCTCGACGCCCAATTGGTGCCGGCCAGCGGTGTTCCGCCACGGCGATACCCCTGGATCACTTCCGTGAGCAGGGTGCTGAAGAAGTGGCGGTTGTCGGTGGTGAACCGTGGGCCCAGGCATGGTTTCGCCCGATCTGCTCCGGGTGAGCTGGCGACGGCCCACAGGTGAAAGTGATCGCCGCCATTGATGAGTGGTTGGGCGAGCGCGCGCGCAGTGGCCGAACCCAAATCGGCGGGATGAACCGCGGCGGGTGTCAACGATTGCGCGGCGAGGTCGGCCTCGATGCGGCGTTGCAGGCGCGCCGCGGCGACGCCGATCCAGAACTCGGGGCGGGCGGCATCGGCCAGTTTCTCAGCGGTGTGCTGGGTGTCGTCGAGCCAACGCCGCTCGCGCTCGCCCTCGCGCACCACATCGAGCCGTCGGCCTTCCCAGGTCACCAACGCGAAAGCGAGCAACCAGAGTATCCCGGGCAGGAGCCACGGCCACCGTGCTGAGGTCTGGATCGGGCTGCGGTCGGCCATGCACCGATTCTAGCACGGGATGCAGTTGACTTCGGTACCGGGATCACCGGAGAATGGGCCGAGACGTCGGCGTGAAAAGTGTTTCGTATCTCTGTCGTGCCGTCAGCGGGGGAGTGTCGATGAACGTGCGCGTGTTCTGCGGTTGGTCGGCGGTGCTGGCCATGCTTTGCGTGATCGCGGTGATGACGGGTTGCTCCCGCATCGATTCCCCCCAGGTTGTGCACGACACCCTGAACCGTCCTGACGACGGGCGGGTGGGCGGTCCGGCTTCGGTTCGGCTCGAGGTGCAGGTCGAGGCGGCGCGGCCCGCCCAGGCCCGGCCGGCGATTCGCGCTGCGGGCGTGGGGCAGCCGACCGTGAAGGTGCGCATGACCTCCGTCAACGTCGGACATCCAGACCAACCGGTGTTCGAAGACGAAAAGACTGCCGTTCCCGACTTGGCCAATCGGGTGTCGATCACCTTCACCAACCTGCCGGCGCTGCCGACGGTGGCGGCGGTCCAGGTGCAGGGCGGGGCGATCGATGGGTGTGTGGCGTTTCAGGGCGCCAAGGATCTTGCCGCCGGCGACAACGTTGTCACCGTGCAACCCTTCGGGTCGCAGATGACGCAGGACCTCGCTGCCGATGCGGTGAAGGGTGCAGCGCGCTCGGCCGACATGGTTCGTGCGGCCGGTGCCGATCTCGCTGCTCAGGCCGTGGCGGGCGTCGGTCAGATGACCGGCGACGAAAAGGGGGCGGTGACCTCGTACGTCAATGCGTTCAGTCAACTGGTGCGCCGGGTGAGGCCGCCATCGTGGGTCAGCTTCGTCTTCGGTTCGCGATCGACCGTGACCGCTTACCAGAGCGGGCAGGCCACGTCCGGTTCGTTCTACGGTCCGCAGTTGTGGAGCCGCACCAACGCCGAGTTGTTTGCCGGCGCCGATTTGTGGGGTTCGACGGCAGCCGAGATGTTCACCGACTACACCATCGTTCGCGAAGGCCTCGACGGCTACGGACTCCTTCCCTGGACGCACAACGCCGACGGGGTTACCGCACTGGTCAAGATCGACACGGCCACCGGGACGCGACGGGCGTTTCTCGAGCACTGTGGCAAGCTCAGTTCGTTTGTCACCCTCGCCGATGGCTCGGTGGTGGTCGGGGGGTGGCACAAGCAGCTCGATGTGCCGGTGCTGGGGCGTTGGCGGGCCAATCATGACCTCGATGCGACCATCCCGAAGGAAGGCGGAACGGGCCTGACGACAGCGTCGGGTTTCGTGTGGTTGCGGTTCTTCAACGAGGCGACCTCGAGTTCGTGGAACCGTGAACCGACGTTCTGGAGCGTGCAGGAAGACGCGTTCGGCACGTTGCTGGCGTTCAGTAACGCCCTGGGCAACATTCGCGTCGATCCGAACACCGGCGAGGTTGTGCCGTTGTCGGCCCTCAATGTTGGGACCGGCACCTTCGTCGATATCGTCTACCCGCGTTCGGGTTCCGTACAATACGGTGATTCGGCCTATCTCGCGGCGATGGCGACGACGAATGCCACCGGCGCCCGGGTGGTCCGGGTCGAGTTCTACAACGGTGAGGTGATGATCGGTTCGAGCACCCGCTACGCGTGGGAGGCGGCAACGACCACGTCATCGATTCTCTGGACCAACGTGGCCTCGGGCCTCTATGCCATCCAGGCGCGTGCGTACGACAGTCTCGGCAACGTCGGCGTTTCGCGGACGATCAAGGTTCGCGTCGAACCCGTGACCGGCTATGTGCCGAATCCGGAGTCGGACTATACGCACGAGATCATTGCGCCGATTTCTTTGGCCGCGGGGGCGGCGGGGGTGTTGACCTACCGTTGCACGACCCCGGCCGACCTTGGCGGTCGGGTCGACTACGCATGGGATGCCCGACGGTACGTATACCCAAATGGGGTGGCAACATACGGCGTATTTACGACGCCGACCAGCGCTCGCCTCGAAGTCCCGGTCACGCTGTCGGTCTTTGCTGGGGCGACGACGACCTGGCAGGCGCCGGCGTATGGCCAGATGGTCAACCTCACCCTGTCGGGCACCAACTACTATGGCTTGTCGGTGTATGCCTCGCGCCATGTGTTCGTGACCACTCCGGGTATCACCATGGTCGGCAGCACCACGATGCGGGTCGGTACGATCGCGACGTTCTCGGCCCAGATTACCGCGGCCGGATTCACGGCATCGCCGCGCAACTTCAGTGCCGACTGGTTGGCGACCCTGGGCTCGAAGAATCGCGATCATTCTGTAAATACAATGTCGATATATGGCCCCGATGGCATGCCGGTCTGGGCGGTGCAAGCGCCGGCTACCTCGACGGTGATGCGGGTCGGTTGTCGGGCCTACCCGACCGGGGCCATGGAGAGCGGTGTCAGCAACTTCATCGAGGTGCAGATCGTTCCCTGACAGGGTGGTGGTGCGCGTCCCCCGGCGCCGGCGCACGTAAGAAGCGGCAGTGTCTTCCAGGGTCTGCAGGAGGTCCTTGCCGCTGCAAGGTAGGAGTGCTATACAGGGGCAGGCTCACGCAACCTGCCGTCGCCGGGGAGGACGGAGCGATCACGAATTCAAGGAGACCGATGTTTTGGCGGCACCGCTCGAGATCATCCAGGAGATATTGACGCGCCGTTTGCAGCCCGGCGACATCAACCGCATCGTCGCTACGGTGGTCGGCCAGCGCAACCGCGACGATGATCTGCTTGCGGTGACCGATGTCCTGCGCCACGTCGCCGAGTTGCTGCAGATCTCGAGCCGTTTGCTCGACAATCTGCTCCTTCTGATGATCGAGATTACCACACGCATGCTGCATGCCGAGCGGGCGACGCTGTTCATGCGCGATCCCGAGACGGGCGAGCTGTTCTCGCGGGTGGCCCAGGGTGATGCGGTGCGTGAGATCCGTTTCGCCGCCGATCAGGGCATCGCCGGCACCGTCTTGCGCACCGGGCAGACCCTGTTTATTGCCGATGCCTATGCCGACCCCCGCTTCAATGCCGAGATCGACAAACAGACCGGGTATCGTACGCGCAACATCGTGGCGGCGCCGATTCGCGTCAGTCCCGATGAAGACATCATCGGTGTGCTCGAGCTGCTCAACCTGCAGAGGGCCGAGCTGGGGGCCGATGATCGGCGTTTGCTCGAAGTGATCACCGCGCAGGCGGCGATGGCCCTGGCCAATGCGCAGAGTTTCGAGTTGGCGCAACAGGCGCGGGAAACCGAGACCTGCATGCAGGAAGTGACGGCGGCGATCTCGTCGGAGCTGAAGCTCAAGCCGCTGCTCGAGAAGATCCTCGAATCGGTGATCCTGATTCTGAACTGCGAACGCAGCACCCTCTTTCTGCACGACGAGAAGACCGACGAGCTGTGGTCGCAGGTGGCCCTCGGCCTGGGCACCCAGGAGATCCGCTTCAAATCGAACCTCGGCATTGCCGGCCAGGTGTTCACCACCGGTGAGACGATCAATATTGCCGATGCCTACGCCGATCCGCGCTTCAACCCGGCCGTCGACAAAAAGACCGGGTTCCATACCCGCAATATCCTGTGCATGCCGGTCATCAACCGGTCCGGCAAGACCATCGGTGTGACCCAGGTGCTCAACAAGAAAGACGGTGTATTTACACGGCTCGACGAACGCAAGTTGCGCACCTTCTCGGCGCAGGCCTCGATCGCCATCGAAAACGCCAAGCTGTTCAACGAAGTGCTCAACATGAAAAACTACAACGAGAGCATTCTCGAAAGCCTGAGCAACGGCGTCATCAGCGTCAATGTCAGTCGCAAGATCGAGAAGGTGAACCTGTCGGCCCTCAAAACCTGGGGACTCGAGCGCGAGGCGATCATGGGTCGCTTCGCCGACATTTTCTTCACCGGTGACAACCACTTCATCGTCGACAGCCTGCGGCGTGTCATTGCCACCAACGAACCGGACATGTTCTTCGACACCGAGATCGTGCGGCCGTCGGGCCAACGCGTTTCCGTCAACGTCGCCGTGGCGCCGTTGCGGGATTCGCAGAATCAACCGATGGGCGGGCTGTTGGTCTTTGAAGACCTGACCAGCGAGAAGCGCATCAAGGGCACGCTGGCGCGCTATATGACCAAAGAGGTCGCCGAGCAGTTGCTCAACTCCGAGGCCGAGTTGGGCGGCAAGATGCAGGAAGCGACGATCCTTTTCTCCGACATCCGCAACTTCACCACCATTTCCGAGAAGCTGGGCCCGCAAGAAACCGTGGCGATGCTCAACGAGTACTTCACCACGATGGTCGACATCGTGTTTCACCACGGCGGTATTCTCGACAAGTTCATCGGCGACGCCATGCTGGGAGTTTTCGGGGCGCCCTTCGCCAGCGGCGAAGACCCCGATCATGCGGTGACCACGGCCGTTGAGATGCTCAAAGCCCTGCGCCTGTTCAATAAGCAGCGCAGTGCCAAGGGGCAACAGACGATCGAGATCGGGGTCGGCATCAACACCGACGTCGTTCTCGTTGGCAACATCGGGTCGATGAAGCGCATGGATTACACCGTCATCGGTGACGGGGTGAATCTGGCCTCGCGGCTCGAGGGCGCCAACAAGTTCTACGGCACGGGCATCCTGGTCACCGAGAATACCTTCAAACAGCTCAACTATCGGTATCGCAGCCGGGATGTCGATCTGATCCAGGTCAAGGGCAAGACCCATCCGGTCAAGATCCACGAGATTCTCGATCATTACGATGTCGCCTCGTTCCCCGCACTCGAACAGGTCATCGGGCGGTTCAACGAAGGGGTTGCCGCGTACCGCCACCGCGATTTTTCTGCGGGGCTGGCCGCGTTTTCCGAGGTGCTCGGGTTGCACCCGGGCGACCAACTGGCGAGGCTCTACGTCGAGCGCTGCCGCAAATTCATCACCGCCCCGCCACCGCCCGACTGGGACGGCGTCTGGGTGATGACTTCGAAATCCTGACCCACTTCATCAAGCGACGGGAGAATCCGGGCATGAACCGCAGGCATGGGCGCTGGGTGTTGTTGATTTCATACGTTGTATTGTCTTTGTATTGCTGCAGTCCGGTGGCGGCAGATGCTTGGCGGCGGCCGGTGTTGCCGACGACGGTGACGGCCACCGCCCTGTGGCAGCACTTCATGGCCATCTGCCAGATTCCGCGTGTTTCGAAGCACGAGGGCGCGGTGATTGCCCATATTCGCGAACTGGCCGACAAGATCGGCCTGCGTCACCGCGTCGATCGGGTGGGCAATCTCGTCGTCGAGTTGCCGGCGACCAAGGGGTGCGAGCAACGTCCACCGACGATCTGCCAGGTCCACGTCGACATGGTGGCCGATAAGACGCCCGCTTCGACGCACGATTTTGCCCGTGACCCGATTCAGCCCGAGGTCATCGATGGCTGGGTCACGGCCCGACAGACCACGTTGGGGGCCGACAACGGCATCGGGGTGGCCGCCTTGATGGCCCTGATGACCGAGCGTAACCCGGGCCCGCACGGTCCGCTGTCGCTGTTGTTCACAGTCGACGAGGAAGGCGATTTCACCGGGGCGGATGCTGTCGACCCGCGGTTTGTCTCAGCCTCACGCCTGATCAACCTCGACAGCGAGGAGAATCACGAAGTCAACGTCGGATGCGCCGGCGGCGAGACCTGCACGCTTTCGGTGCCGCTCGAGGGGCAACGGGTAACCCCCGACTGGCGGTTGTGGCGGATCAGCATCGATGGCCTGACCGGCGGCCACTCGGGCGTCGAGATCCACTACGGTCGGGCCAATGCCCTGCGCGAACTGCAGCGTTTGCTGTTGGCGCTGGGGCGGGCCGTTCCGGTGCGATTGGTGTCGATGCAGGGTGGCGCCATCGATACCACCATTCCGCGCCAGGCAGTGGCCGAGATCTTTGTGCCCGCAAGCGCCGAAACGACGGTGCGGGTGTTCGTCGGTGCGCAGTGCCAGATCCTGCGCGAGCGGTTCTGCCGCACCGATCCAGGGTTGCAGGTGCATCTCGCGGCAGGGCCGGCCGACGCAGCCATCGACGGGGTGAAGGCCGCCGACGTGCCCCGGACGTTGCGTGTGCTCGAGACCCTGTTGCAGATGCCGCAGGGAGTACAGCGCTGGCGGACCGATTTCCCGGAAGTGCCCCAGACCTCGGCCAACCCCGGCGTGGCCCAGACCACCGCCGCGGGAGCGCTGCAGCTTGTCGCCCACCTGCAGAGTTTTTCGTTCCCCGAGATCGATGCCCTCGCCGCACGTCTCGAGCGGTTGGCCGCGCGTGTGGGTGGCACAACGGCCGTCAGCGCGCCGTATGTTCCGTGGGCGCCGAACCCCGATTCCCGTCTGCTGAAGCTCGTTTGCGCGCAGCACCATCGACTCTTTGGCAACGATCCAAAGGTCAAGGTCGTGCACGCCGGTCTCGAGTGTGGCTCCTTCGCCCGCACGTTCCCCGGCATCGACATGATCTCGATCGGGCCGACCATCGGCGGTGCGCACACCCCCGGCGAACGGGTGTCGATCGCCGCGGTCGATGATTTCTGGCGCCTCCTGCTTGCCGTCTTGGGTGCGGCCGATTGACGTCATGGCGACAGCGATGCTGATTCGCGATTATTGCCCGGTCGATCTGCCCTATCTCTACGACATCTGCCTGCGCACCGGCGATAGCGGTCGCGATGCGTCCTCGTTGTTCGTCGATCCATTCATGATCGGCCAGTTCTACGCGGCACCGTATGCGCTGTTCGATCCTCGCTGCGTGCTGATTCTCGAGGGTCGGCTGGGTGATCAGGTGCGCCCTTTGGGCTACATGCTCGGGACCCACGATACGGCCGCCTACAACGCGTGGTTCGATCGTGCGTGGCGACCCTCGGCGGCTGCGATGTATCCACCCCGCCCCGAAACCCCCGTGCCGGCCGGTGGCGTGAAGCCGCTCGCCGAGCGCATCCGCGCTTTGTTTCACCAACCCTTTGCCCCCTCGCCCTGGCTCGAGCGTTATCCGGGCCACATTCACATCGATCTGCTGCCGGAAGTGCAGGGAGCCGGTTGGGGGCGCAAGTTGATGGATGCCTACGGGAAGCGGCTCGCGAGTCTCGGTTGCCCCGGCTATCATCTCGGTGTCGGCAAACGCAACGAGAACGCTGTTGCGTTCTATCGCCGCTATGGCATGACCGAGTTGGACACGCCGCCGTGGGGTTTCGTCTTCGGTCTGCGCCTGTGAGCGCCCGCGTGTCGAGGCGCCGCGCCGTCGGTCGATGCTGAGTTCCACCGAACTGCTGATCTTCGCCGCCTGGATGGCGGTGATGCTGGTGCTGATGCGCCGGCGGGCGCCGGTTGGCCTCGCCATTGTGGTCGGCGCCGTTGGTCTGGCGGCCTCGCGCGGGCACGGTCCGGCCGCGTTGGTGGGCGACCTGCGGCGGACGTTGACCAACGGGCAGGTGCTCGAACTGCTGGTCGTGATCATCGAGATTTATCTACTGTCGGCGCTGCTCGACGGCACCGGGCGCATGCGTCGTATTGCTGATGTATTGAACCGCAGTCTGCGCGACCGCCGTTGGTTGCTCGTCTCGTTGCCGGCCCTGGTCGGTCTGCTGCCGATGCCCGGCGGGGCGATGTTCACGGCCCCCTTGACCGAGCAGGTCGGGCAACGCCTCGGCCTCTCGGCCGAGCTGAAGGTGTTCAGCAACTACTGGTTTCGTCATTGCTGGGAATGGATGCTGCCCCTGTACCCCGGCCTCATTCTCGCGGCGTCGTTGTGCAAGATACCGCTCGCCCAGGCCGCGCTGGCGCTGGCCCCTTTCACGGTGGTGGCGTTTGTCGCCGGTTGGTTGACGACGTTTGGCAGAACCACACGGGCCGATGCGGACGATGACCGTGGTGCCGGCACTGCCGCGGCGTCCCTCGCGTGGCGCGAAATGGCCACGCTTTGGCCGATCGTCGGTGTCGTCGGTCTGGCGTTGCTGCGGGTGCCCGTGATCGCGGCGCTGGGCATCGTCGTCATCGGGTTGGCCTGGCGCGAAGGTGTGGGTTGGCGCGAGGCTGTTCGTTATGCGCGCGTGGCTTGCCAGGGCTGGATCCTCCTGTTGATCGTGGCGGTGTTTTTCTTCAGTGAGGTCATGAACTCGACCGGCCTCATGGCCGGCCTGGGGGTGACGATGCGTTCATGGGGCCTGCCGCTGTGGTTGCTCTCGTTCGCGCTGCCGTTCGCGATGGCCCTGTTGACCGGCACCGCGGTGGCCTTTGTCGGCACGGTGTTCCCCGTGCTCGTGCCATTGTGGGGGCAGGATGTCCTGGTGTGGCTGCAATGGGCCTACGTCGCCGGATTGGCAGGCGTGATGCTGACTCCCGCCCACCTCTGCCTGTCGATGACCCAGGAGTATTTTCATGCCCGGCTCGGCGGGGTCATGCGGTTGCTGGTCGTGCCGACCGCAGTCGTGGTGCTGGCGAGCGGTCTGCGCCTCGCCTGGGGCCCTTGACCCGATTGTGCGCGGCAAAAACCCGCTTTGCGTTGCGGTGGCGGCATGCTAGCATGGGTGCGCCGCCGCTGTGGCGGCGATCGTTGCTGATGGAGGACGACAATGGCAAACTGGTTTGGCATGGACAGCGGTCCCGAAACGGTGATCAAGAAATACCCGAATCGGCGTCTCTATGACGCAGGGCGCAACGCCCACGTCACCCTGACCGAGTTGGCCGATCGCGTCAAGAACGGCGAGCGCATTCGCGTTGTCGATCATCAGTCCGGTGAAGACCTCACGGCGGTGATCATGGGACAGGTGCTGCTCGAAACCCTCAAGGCCCGCCCCGATTACCTGCCGCTCGACATGGTTCTGTTGATGATTCGCGCGCAGGACTCGGTGGTGCGCGACTTTTTGCAGCACGGTGTGCCGCAGGCGTTTCAATGGTACGTCGAGGCCCAGCGCCGCATGATGTCCGGCATGGGTTGGTTGCCGCAGATGCCGGCCATGCCGCAAGGGTTCCCCAACATGACGATGGGTGCCGGTTTCCAACACCCGTTCGGGGGCGCCGTCGGTCAGTTCGGCAGCCAGCCCGGTGCACCGGCTGCCGGTGCGCCGAATCCGGGGCCGGTTCCCGGGTCCACGGCCGGCACGGCGATGCCACCAGGGAGTGCTCCGGTTACGCCCGGCTCCGTGCCGAACGCGGGTTCCGAGGGGGCTGGGCTGCGTGATGAACTCGACCGCCTGCGCCGCGAGGTCGAGAATCTCAAGGGCAAACCGGCCGAAAGCCAACGGAAAAAACGCGGCTCCCGCGGTTGAACCATGGGCGTTGCCCCGATGTGCGCACGGCCCCGTTGTCCTGCTGCCTTCCTGCTCTGTACGGTGGCGGGTCATCGGTGGTGACGCACCGGGCTTGCCGATTGTTGGAACCCGGATGGGGGTGTGGCTGTCTCAGTTTTCTGCATCGAGGGCCCCGCAATAACCGGGGCAACGGATACTCAACAACTCTGCGGAGGTTCTGTCATGTCTGCTGAAACCACCACGTTTGAATTCAAGACCGAGACCCGACAACTGCTCGATCTCATGATCCATTCGGTCTACTCGCACAAAGAGATCTTCTTGCGCGAGTTGATTTCGAACGCGTCCGATGCGCTCGATAAGCTGCGCTTTGCGGCGCTGACCCGCGACGATCTGCGAGGGTTGACCGAAGACCTGCACATTCGCATCGAGGCCGACAGAGAAAAACATACATTGTGCATCTCCGACAACGGGATCGGCATGAGCCGCGACGAGGTGGTCGAGTTCATCGGCACCATCGCGCGGTCGGGGACGCGCGATTACGCAAAACTGTTGCAGGAAGCGAAAGACAAAGAGTTCAACGCCGAGTTGATCGGTCAGTTCGGCGTCGGCTTCTATTCGTCGTTCATGGTCGCCGACCGCGTCGAGTTGGTGACGCGGCGCGCGGGTGAAGCCGAGGCCTGGCACTGGGAATCGAAGGGCGACGGCCAGTACACCCTCGGGCCGGCCGAGCGGGCAACGAACGGAACCTCGGTCACTCTGCATCTGAAGAAGTTCGACAAAGACGACGAAACCGACGATTTTGCCGCCGAGTGGACCATCCGCGATCTGGTGCGCAAATACTCAGATTTCGTTTCATATCCGATCAAGATGAAGGTCGAACGCACCGAGACCGTGCGGGAGGGCGACGCCAAACCCGAGGGCGAACGCAAGGTCGTGGTCGAGGATCAGACGCTCAACTCGATGAAGGCGATCTGGACGCGGCCCGAAAAGGATGTCACCGACGAGGAATACCAGGAGTTCTACAAACACCTCAGTCACGACTGGACCGACCCGTGCCAGCGCATCGTCTATCGCGCCGAAGGGGCGACCACCGAGTTCAAGGCGTTGCTCTACCTGCCGTCGCATGCGGGCCAGGACCTGTTCTTCGGCGATCGGCAACGCGGCATCAGCCTGTACATCAAACGCGTGTTCATCATGCACGACTGCAAAGATCTGATTCCTGAATATCTGCGGTTCGTGCGCGGGGTCGTCGATTCCGAAGATCTGCCGCTGAACATTTCGCGCGAGATTTTGCAGCACGACAAGCGCATCGTCAATATCAAGAAGGCGTTGACTCACAAGGTGCTCGCTACGCTCAAGACGATGCGCACCGACCAGAACGACAAGTATCTCGCGTTCTGGAAGGAGTTCGGTCGGGTCGTCAAAGAAGGCCTCTTCAAGGAACCCGGCGATCGGGAGCGACTTTTCGACGTGGCGCTGTTCGCCTCGACCGCCTCGCCGACGGCGCTGACGACGATCGACGACTACATCGGCCGCATGAAGAGCGACCAGGACAAGATCTACTATCTCACCGGCGAAACCCGGGAAGCGCTCGAGCGGTCACCGCATCTGGAGGCGTTCCGCGACAAGGGTATCGAGGTGTTGTTGCTCAGCGATCCGATCGATGAGATCTGGGTGCAGTTCGTCTTCGACGTCAAGGGCAAGAAGATGCAGGCGGCAAGCAAGGGCGCGGTGGAGCTCGGCAGCAAGGAAGAGCGTGAGAAGGCCGAGGCGGCGCGCAAGGAGAGCGAGACGCAATACAAAACATTGCTCGAGACCATCAAGGAAAAGCTGACCGACCACGTCAAGGAGGTGCGCTTGTCGACGCGTTTGACCACCTCTCCCGCCTGTCTCGTCAGTGACGCCGCCGACATGTCGCCGCAACTGGAGGCGCTGATGAAGGCGTCCGGCAAAGAAGTGCCCAAGACCAAGCGCATTCTCGAGATCAACCCCGAGCATGACCTGCTCAAGAAGTTGCAGACGATCCATGCCGAGAACCGTGACGATCACCGCATCTCGGAGTATGCACAACTGCTTTACGGACAATCGGTTCTTGCCGAGGGCGGGCGACTGCCCGAGAATGCCGACTTTGTCAAGATCCTGACCCGTCTGATGACGCGGAGTCTGTGAGCAATCTCGGAATGTTCGCGGGCGCGTGTGGCGCCGAGGAGGATGGCCATGGGTAATCCGAACCACCAGGCATCGTGCCGCTGGGCGGTAATGGTTGCGGTGGTGCTGCTGTCGGCCTTTGTCGGAGCGGTATTGCCAGTATATGCACAGGGTCTTGACGATGCCGTCCAGGCGGCGACGGGTGATCCGGGGGCGGCCACCGGCAGTGTCCCGGCGGGAACGGCAGTTGCTTCGGTCTCGCCGGCTCTCGGTGGTGCTTCGGGAGCGGCTGGGGGCGGCGCGAGTGGTTCGTCGCTGTTCGCGTTGCTCGAAGCCTGGGTCAGCCGGTTGCCGTCGTGGTTGCAGCGCCTCGTGCGCAGTCTGCTGCCGGCGTCGGAGCCGGGCGACGAGCCGGCAGCGACGGTTGCCTCTTCCCCTGCCGACGGTTCCGGTGCGCC
>CAZADH010000092.1:0-20059 GCA_964483805.1 uncultured bacterium | reverse complement strand
CGCGAGCGACCAGACCGGAATGCCCCCGCCCCCTTTGCGAAACGCCAACCAACGGGACGGCCAGGCCTCGGTCGCAGCGCTGGCCATGGTCGGCACCATTCCGCGAACGAGTCCGCCGGGCACCGACACGCGACGGATGAGGTTGTCACTTTCAGGGACGAGATAGATCCGCTCGTCGACACAACCGAGGTCGGCCGCAGCCGATGCGGCGGCGGCGACGGCCTCTACGGCGAGGTCGTCACGACGCGACAAAACCCGGATCATGACCGGCACGGGACCCACCTGCGCACGTTGCGGGGGGTGCAAACGACCCGACACCGGATTTGTGTCGATGAGACCTTCTGCCCACGCCGGCAGTGGCTGGTGGTCGGTGCCGAAGGCGAACTGGCCCGGCAGCGTCACCACGATGCATTGGGGTGAAAACGACCGGAGACGGGCAAGAACAGCGCGCCACAGGTCGGGGCCCCACGGCCACGACTGGCCCGCCCAGTCGAGGGTCTGCGCATCGATGCCGACGACAACGAGCGACGGATCGGGAACCTGGTCGACCGCTTCACGCCGGGACACGAGATCGTACAGCTTCCATTCGAGCGGAGCCACCAGAGCCGGGATCAGAGCGAGCGTCAGATAGAAGAACACGATCCAGCCGAAGAGCGTCCGGCCGGCACCGAGCTTCATGAACTGGCCGAATCGCCCCAGCAGGTAGAGTCGTGGGGTCGGCGATGAACGCCCAGCGGGTCCCGATTCCATGCGCTCATCGTAGCGTCTTGGCCCCGGCGACACAAGATCGGCCGACAGCAGGCCAACTCGGCGAGACCTGCGCGCTTGCAGGGCCGCACGGCATTTTTGGTAGAATGGCAGCGGCAAGGATCACACCATGAAAAACCTCGGCATCCCGCTGCTCGTGTTGCTGGCGCTGCTTTCGTCCTGGGCCCTCATCTCGGCTCTGGGGCGAAATGACGCCGTGCCGGCGACATCGACCGCAAGAGGCAAACCGGCGGTGGCCAACGCCGCTCGGGTGGGTTTCGATGAGGCACTGAAAAGAGCCAGAGATGCCGAAAAACGTGGTGCCGATCGCGAGGTGCTGACAGCCCTCGACCCCTGGAAAGACGGCGACAATGACGAGGTCCAGACCATCCGCTGCGCGGCCCTGGTCCGGCTCAAAGACCACGCCGCGGCCGTGCAGGCATGCTCGAGGGTTCCCGAGGGCAAACGATCGAACGATCTCTGCCTGCAACTCGCCGCAGTTTTCGAGGCCCAAGCGAACTGGGACAAGGCTCATGGCCAGTATCAGGCTTTGCGAAATCGCTCGCTGTCGAACGCGACAAAAGCCAGGGTTTCGCTCGGCCTGGCCCGGGTCGCCAATGCCCAGAAGAACGCGGCACTGGCAATCGCCAG
Source organism: uncultured bacterium (assembly GCA_964483805.1). Classification (GTDB taxonomy): domain Bacteria; phylum Muiribacteriota; class Ozemobacteria; order Ozemobacterales; family Ozemobacteraceae; genus CAZADH01. The sequence goes on along the minus strand of CAZADH010000092.1, from coordinate 18,661 downwards.
CAGTCTCGAGGCCGTCAACGCCGACGACGACAACGAAGAATGCTTCTACGTGTTGTTTCGCAGCGGCTGGCGGCCCAAGAACCCCGAGGAACTGACCGATGTTCTCGAGAAGGGCGAGGCGCGGCACGGCGGCAAGGCCCGCTACAACTTCGAACTGGGCCGGTTTTTCACCGCGATCGGCAAGCCTGACGAAGCGTTGCCGCGACTCGAGAGGAGTCTGAGCCAACAGCCAGAGAACGGCCAGGCTCACTGGGCCATCGCCGAGGTTCTGGGGCAGTTGAAGCGCGGTCCCGAAGGTCTCGACCACCTCGAGAAGGCCGTGCGGGCCAAGACGCAACCCCCAAGCGGCATCCATGGTCCCCAGGTGCTGTTTCGCGCCGCCATCGCTGCCCATCGCCTGGGACGCCTCGACACGGCGTTTCGCTTCCTGCGCATCTCGGTGTTGCAAGACCGCTCACTGCTCGCGCATGACGATGGCGGCACCTTCGCTGCGATCGAAAAGGCGATTGCCGGCCGCGGTTCAACAGAAGACGCCCTGTTCATGAAAGCGTTCGCGCTCTTCTTGAACGGTGACTTCCGGGCCGCCCACGATAACATGGAACAAGTCTTGCCCAACCTCAAAGACCAGGCATTGAAGATCGATGCGCAGTCATTGATCGAGGCGTGTGCGCGCCTGATCGAGGAGGAGGCCGCCCGCAAGGCTCTTCAGGCTGAGATCGACGCCAAGTCGACCACCGGCAGCGACGAACAGGGATCGGGTTCGCGCGATCCGTCGGGTGGCGCAACCACGGTGCCACCGATCAAACCAGAGTTCGCGCCGATGATCGCCGAGATCAAAAAGCGGGCCCGTGACGGCGCCACCAATGCGCAGACCCAGCTCGCCTGTGCGATCGAGTTGCAGAACTACGGCGATCTTGCCGGCGCCGAGACGGTGTGCCGCAATGCGGTACGGCTCGCGCCCGGATCGGGAGCGGCGCACCAGTGCCTGGCGACGATCATGAAACAGATGCGGCGGTATCCCGAGGCGATCCGGGCCCTCGATGAGGCGATTCGTTGCGAACCGCGCCATGCGGGGTTTCGCATCGCCCTGTCGCAGGTGTGTACCGAAGCCGGTGATACCTTTCGCGGCATCAACGAAGCCCTCGAGGTCGTGAAACTGCAACCGAGGGCCGGCGAGGGTTACGTGGCACTTGCCCAGGCCTACGCCCGCGCCAACCGGGCCGCCGAGGCCCGCACCACCGTGCAGCAGGCATACGCAAAATGCGATGAGCTGAGCATCTCGGCCCGCCAAGCCCTCGACTCATTGAAGAAACAACTCGGCAACTGAGCCTGGCCGACACGCGGCCGGCAACAGGCACTGCCGGGCAATACTTTGTCTTGATACGGCGGCCATCCAGAGTCATCCTCTTGCTGTCCTCGCTTGACTCTGTTCCATCATGATGTAATAATGTAGGAGTTATGATGTAATGCACCAATGGAGGACGCCATGAACCGCACCCAGATTTCGTTGACCCCGGACCAACACACCTTTCTCGAGCAGCTCTCGCGGCGGACGGGCGAATCGATATCGGCCCTCATTCGCAAGATGGTCGATCGCCTGCGCCGTGAAGAAGAAATGCCGAGCCGCAAGGCCCTGCGCCTGGTCGGCGCGTTTGCAGCCGACGAGGACGACATCTCGATTCGTCACGACAGTTACCTGGGCATGGAACCACCCGCACCGGCCGCCCCCCCCCGAAAGAAGCGCCGCGGATGAAGCTCTTCATCGATACCTCGGCCCTGTTCGCCGTCCTGGTCCGCAACGATTACATGAATGTCCGAGCCACAGCGAGTTTCAAGGCGCTCGTCGCCCACTCGGCCAACCTCTGCACGACAAACTACGTTCTTCTCGAAACGATGGCCCTGCTGCAAGCCCGCGTCGGTCTCGACGCCGCCCGTCGGTTTCACCATGATTTCGTCCCCGCTCTGAACGTGCACTGGGTCGATGAAAAACTGCATGAGAAGGCACTTCGTCGCCTCGATTTGCGAGGACGCCGCGCCGTAAGCCTGGTCGATTGCACGAGCTTCGTCTGGATGGAAGAAAACGCACTGACACACGCATTCGCTTACGACGAGCACTTTTCAGAAGAGGGCTTTGTCGTCATCGGCACCGGCGCCGATGTCGAACGGCATATCGACAGCGATAGGCGCTGAACTCTGCTATCATGTGCCTGTCAGCCGATACCATACCCACAAAGAATTCCCGGGAGGTTCCAATGCGCACCAAGATGTCGTTGTCAGTCATCGCCGGGCTGGTCCTGTTCGCGTTTTGTCTCACCGAGGCGGCGAGCGCTGCCGACCTGAAGATCCGGTTCACCGACCGGTCACGACTGAAGTTCGTGGGTGACTGGGCGCACATCTCGTATCAGGCCTACACCTCGAAAAGTGTCGGCTCAGGAAAACGCAAAGGCACAATGACCTGCACGCCGAATCTGTCGGGCACGTACCAGATCATTGCCGAGTTCAAGGCCACCGTCAACCGCGGCAACCGGGCACTGTATTACGTCGACGGCAAACTGGCCAAAGAGGTCGACCAGCATACGAGCAGTGGGTCGACGTTCCCCAAGGTTTCACTGGGAGTCTTCGCCCTGACCCCCGAATCGACTGTCGAACTGCGCGCGCAGGACGGCAAATCGTACTCGTTCGTCAGCTTCACCTTCAGCAAATCGACCGAGAAACCCGGTAGCGGAACCGAGCAGCAGCCGCCAACCACCGCGGGGGGCGGCGCGGCCGGCGGGTCGCTCGATGACGTGCTCGGTACCGGTAAGGGCGGCAACGACGAGACCTTCACTGCCAAGAAAGACGGCGACATGACCATCGAGCCGTATCTGTCGACCTACCAGGCCGCCGAGTTTCGCGTTCTTGTCGACGGCAAAGAGGTGCTGGCCTGGGTGCGCACGAGCGACACGAGCCGCGATCTCTGCGTCGTCGAGGGCAAGGCCGACGAGAACTCGATGATCGAGAAGAAGCCCGGTGATTTCTCGCCGGCGCCCGGTTTGAAATACACCATCGCCGTCAAGGCCGGCCAGAAGGTGACCGCTGTGAAAAAGGGCAGCTACGAAGCCGGCTCGCAACTGAAAATCACCGGCCCGTTCTGAGCGGCACTCTGCTGAGCGGACCGCCGACGCTGGGCGTCCAACCGTGACCTCGACCCAGTTGATCATCTATGCAACCATGCTGGCGCTGTGCGCCATGCCGCACTGGTTCCTGTGGCGGCGGGTGCAGACCGCTGAGCTGCTTGCCGGGCGGGGCCTCGCCGTCCTGGGCGCCTGGTGTCTGATCATGTGTGCGGCGCCGATCATGGTCCAGAATGCCCACCGCATCGCGGTGGTCGAGGTGCAGCGGGGCCTGATGTTCGTGGTGTTCAACTGGGCCGCGTATGTCTACCTGTTCTTCTTCACCTCGCTGGCGCTGACGGTCACATTGGCGCTCGTCAATCTGCCCACCCAGGTGAGCAAACGTGGTCGGTGGTTCGACCCCACGCCCCGCCACGAAAGCCGCGTCCATCTCGTCATCCCAATTATATTGCTATTGTATGGCTATTATGAAGCAGCGCACCCGGTTGTCGAGCGCATCGAGATCGCCGACGCGCGCATTCCGGCCGGAACTCGTGTGCGGGTTGCCGCCTTTGCCGACATGCATATCGAGATGTTCGGCAATGTCGGCCGCCTCGACGAAATCATGCGCCTCGTCGAGGAAGCCAAACCCGACCTGCTCGTCACCGCCGGCGATCTGCTCGACGTCTTTCTCGACGATCCGGGGCCACCCATGGCCCGCATGGCCCGCATCCGGCCGCCGCTGGGGAAGTTCGCCATCCTGGGCAATCATGAGTATTACGTCGGCGTCGCGACCGTCGACGAGTTCATGCGTGGCGCCGGGTTCGACCTCTTGCGCGGCGAGCGGCGCGATGTCGCCTCGTTCGTCACGGTGGTCGGGTTCAACGACTCGGCACGCGTCGCCTCCGGCAGCCTGTCGACCGCTTCGGAGGCGGCTTTGCTGGGCGAGATTCCGGCCGATCGGTTCGTCATCGTCGCCCGGCACCGGCCGGAGGCAGCCTCGGCAACCCTCGACCGCTTCGACCTGCAGGTGTCGGGCCACACACACGGCGGGCAGACGGTCATCCACTACTGGCTGACCCGCCTGTTTGAAAAGCTGCCGCCCACGGGTCTGTCACGTCTGTCGTCGCGGTCGCAACTGTATCTGACCCGCGGTGCCGGCACCTATGGGCCGCCGATTCGCGTTTTCGCGCCGCCCGAGGTCACGCTCATCGATCTCGTGCCGGCCACGCGCTGAGAGCATTCGCGAGCGAGCCAGGGAGCCGCCCGCTCGACACCGTGCCACCAATTGCAGCGGTAAACGCGTTCGGCACGGTCAGCGTCGTTGTGATAGATTGGCCACGCGAGCGAGAACCCGCCCACACAAGGAGCAAGACATGTTCGACATCAAGAGCATCGCCCGATTGTCGCGGCTGACCGTCGCGCCCGAGGAAGAGCAACAGATGGCCGGCCAACTGACCGACATTCTCAAATACGTCGAGACCCTGCAACAGGCCGACACCAGCAGCGTGCCCGGTTATGGGCTGTCCGACGCCGCGACGGCGTTCCGCGCCGACGAGGCCCGCGAATCCGGGCCGGTCGAAGAGCGGGTCAATCTGAGCCAGGCCACGCGCCGGCAGATGTTCCTCGTGCCCAAGGTCATCGGCACGGGCGAGGCCTGACCATGGCAACGCCCACCAACCTGCATCAGTTGTCGGCGGCCGAACTGCGCCAGGGTTACCGCGACGAGCGGTTCAAGGTGCGGGATGTTGCTGAAGTATTGCTCTCCCGCGCCGCCCAATTCGACCCCGATCTGCACGCGTTTCTGCATCTCGATGCCGTGGCCATTCGCGCCCAGGCCGACGCTCTCGACGCCAATGCGTCGGCACGCGCCGCCGCGCCGCTGTTCGGCGTGCCGGTCGCGATCAAAGACAACATCTCGACCTGCGGCCAACCCACGACCTGCGGCTCGCGCATTCTCGAGAAGTTCGTGCCGATCTACGACGCCGGCGCCATCGACGGCCTGCGCCGGCAGGGCGCGCTGTTGTTCGGCAAGACCAACATGGACGAGTTCGCCATGGGCAGTTCGACCGAGAACTCGGCCTACGGCCCGACCCGCAACCCCTGGGACCGCACGCGCGTTCCCGGCGGCTCGTCGGGCGGCTCGGCCACGGCCGTCGCGGCGCGACTCGTGCCGGTAGCCCTCGGGTCCGATACGGGCGGCTCGGTGCGGCAGCCTGCCGCGTTCACCGGCACGCTGGGTTTGAAGTGCACCTACGGTCTGGTGTCGCGTTACGGCCTGGTGGCGTACGCCAGCTCGCTCGACCAGATCGGCCCGATCGGCCGCACCCCCGAAGACCTGGCGATGGTGCTCGGCGCCATCGCCCACCACGATCAGCGCGACTCGACCTCACTGCCCGACCCCGCCGGCCACGAGTACCTGTCGGCCTGTCGGCAGCCCGTGCAGGGCCTGCGCGTCGGGGTGCCCAAAGAGATGTTCGGCGAGGGCATCGCCGACGGCGTGCGCACCCGGGTCATGGCCGCGGTCGAGCAACTGGCAAAGCTGGGCATGACGATCAAGGAGATCAGCGTGCCCAGCCTGAAACACTCACTGGCTGCGTATTATATCGTAGCCCCGGCCGAGGCCAGCTCGAACCTCGCGCGGTTCGACGGCATCCGCTACGGCCCGCGCCAGTCGGGCACCGACCTGATCGACATGGTGTCACGCACGCGCGGCGCTGGGTTCGGCCGTGAGGTGCGCCGGCGCATTCTTCTGGGCACCTACGTGCTCAGTTCCGGGTACTACGATGCCTACTATCTGAAGGCGATGAAGGTGCGTCGCTTGATCACCAACGAGCTGACCGCAGCCCTCACCGAGTGCGACGTACTGGTGTCGCCGACCACGCCGTCGCCGGCCTTCAAACTCGGCGAACTGGTCAACGACCCGCTGGCCATGTATATGGCCGACATCTGCACCATCGCCATCAACCTGGCCGGCGTGCCCGCGCTCTCGGTGCCGGTCGCACCGCTCGACGGGCTGCCCGTCGGTCTGCAGTTGATCGGCCCGCACTTCGGCGAACGACGTCTATTGGCGATCGCCCGGTCGTTGCTCGATGTGACCGGCCACCATCAGCCGACCCCGGCCGGTCTGGCGTAATACACGAGGAATACAATATATGGCCACTGATTACGAACTCGTCGTCGGCATCGAGGTTCACGCGCAGTTGCTGACCAAAGCGAAGCTGTTCTGCGCCTGCCCCAACCGTTTCGGCGACGCGCCGAACGTCAACACCTGCCCGGTCTGCCTCGGCCATCCGGGGGTGCTGCCGGTGGTCAACCGGCAAGCGGTCGCACTGTTGGTCCGCGCGGCGTTGGCGCTGAACTGCACCATCCACCCGCTGAGCCGGTTCGCCCGCAAGAACTACTATTACCCCGATCTGCCCAAAGGCTACCAGATCAGCCAGTACGAGCTACCGGTGGCGACCGACGGCTGGCTCGAGGTCAAGAATGCCGAAGGACAAACGCGGAAGATCCGCATACGGCGTATTCACCTCGAAGAAGACGCCGGCAAACTCACCCACGAAGGGGTCAGCGAGGGTTCGCTCGTCGACCTGAACCGCGCGGGCACACCACTGATGGAGATCGTCACCGAACCCGACTTCCGCTCGGCCGACGAGGCCTACGACTACGTCACGCAGTTGCGCCAGATCCTGCAGTATCTCGAGGTCTGCGACGGCAACATGGAGGAGGGCTCGCTGCGCTGCGAGCCCAACATCTCGCTGCGCCCCCGGGGCGAGGAGCAATACGGCGTAAAGATCGAATTGAAGAACATCAACTCGTGCAAGGCCGTGAAACGCGGCATCGAATACGAGGTGCGCCGCCAGACGCACGCGCTCGCGCGGGGCGAGAAGCTGCACCAGGAAACCCGCGGCTGGGACGAAAACAAAGAAGAGAGCTTCCTGATGCGCTCGAAAGAAGAGGCGCACGACTACCGCTACTTCCCCGATCCCGACCTGCCGCCCCTGCACGTGGATGAGGCCTGGCGCGACGAGATCCGCCGCGCGCTGCCCGAGTTGCCCCGCCCGCGGGTGACCCGGATGACCGAGCAGTACGCGATTCCGGCTGCCGATGCCGAGGTACTCGGCACCGAACGCCTGCTCGCCGACTACTTCGAAAACGTTGCCAAAGCCAGCGGTGACGGCAAGGCCGCCGCCAACTGGGTGATGGGCGAAGTGCTGCGGGTGCTGAAGGCACAGAGCCTGGCCATCGATGGTTTCCAGATCGCGGCCGACCGCATGGCGGGGCTGATCAAGCTGATCGGCGACGGCAAGATCTCGGGCACCATCGGCAAGAAGGTGTTCGAGATGATGCTCGGCACCTCCGAGAGTGCGGCCGATCTCGTCGCCAAGCACAACCTCGCGGTGGTGTCGGACGAGGGCGCGATTCAGCAGGCGGTGGCGGCGGCGATCGACGCGAACCCCGAGTCGGTGCAGAGTTATCTGGCCGGCAAAGAGAAGGCGATCGGTTTCCTCGTCGGCCAGGTGATGCGGCAGATGAAGGGCAAGGCCGATCCGGCGACATTGAACCGCCTGATGAAGGCGGCGCTCGATGCCTTGAAGAAGTAGCGGTGTTTCCCGTAGAATTGGCAGTGATCCGGTGGACAACGACGGCGGTCTGGGTGGAGTCCCGTTCGGCTCAAAGGCGTAGCCAAGGAGCCCGGGCAGGCCGTCTGAACAGGTGAGGCGTGGTGCAGGGGGCGTATGCCTCCGGCCGATTCGAACAAGACCGCACGGGGCGGGAGGTCAATATGGATTTTCAGGAAGCCTACAAACAAGGTTGCGAAGCGCTGAAGGTCAAGAATTTCCAGAAGGCCCTCGACCTTTTTCAAGAAGCGTTGAAGTCGAAACCCGACGACGTCTACACGCTCAACAAGCTGGCGATCGCCGCCAAGGAACTGGGCAAGTTCGACCAGGTCATGCACCTGCTCGAGAAGTCGCTGGCCCTGAAAGAACAAGATCTCTACACCAACTACCTGCTCGGCAACGCCTATCTCGAGCAGGGTGACGTCGATCGCGCCATCCAGACACTCGAATACACGGTAAGTCAAAACCCCAACGACAAATACGCGCTCAACTCGCTGGCGCTCGCCTACAAGATGCACGGCGAATACGAACGCTGTCTCGAGACGCTCGAGAACGCGCTCAAGCGCTCGCCCGACGACATGTACAACCGGCTGTCGCTGGTCGAGGTCATGCTCGAGCTCAACGACGTCGCCCGCGCCCAGAAAGAGCTGCAGATCGTGTTGAAGAAAGACCAGCACAACACCATGGCGATGCTCTTGCAGGGCCGCATTCACATGGAGATGGCCAGCCTCGGCGACGCCGAGACCTGGTTCAAACGCCTGGTCGAGCACGATGCCGGGCACGCGCAGGCACATTATTACCTGGCGCGCATCTATCTCGAACAGGGGCGTTCCGACGAGGCAAACCGCGCGTTCAGTGCGGCGATGGCCGGCGGCGAAGGCGGTGCCGACAAGGCCGGCATCAGCAAGAACCTCGGGGTCATCTACATGGACAAGGGCATGCTGCCCGAGGCGCGCAAAGCCTTCAGCCAAGCGCTCGCTCTCGAGGCCAACGACCCGTTCGTGCTCAACAACATGGGCAAACTCGAACTGCTCGAGGGCCACCGCGACAAGGCGATCGAGCAGTTCCAGAAGTCGGTGGCCGCGAAGCCCGACTACGCCTACGCCCATTACAATCTGGGCAAAGCGTATCGCGACGGGCACGATCTGCCGCGGGCGATCTACCACCTGATGCTTGCAGTCGAGCACGATGCCGAAGACATCTACGCCATGAACAGCCTGGGGCGGGCCTTCTTGATGGCCGGCCTGCGCCGGCAGGCGCTGGCCACCTTCAGCGAGGTCCAGAAGCTCGACGCCAAAGACGCCTACGCTTTCCAGGGCCTGGCTGAGACACACGAAGCGCTGGGCAACCACGAACTGGCACTGAAGAACTTCCAGTTGCTCAAGCAACACGCCCAGACCCAGAAGCAACGAGACCTGGCCGACGAAGGCCTCAAGCGGGTGCGCGCAGCACTGGTGTAAAGTCTTCGGCGCCCCCAAACGACTCGGCGTTCCCGCGCGTTCTGAGCCCGCGAGGCCGAACCACCCGTTGCCCCGCCACGGTCCGATGGGGCGACGGCGGTCGTGGCGATTGTATTACATTGTATGTATTGCCGGGAACTCGCACAACTCTCCGCCAGGTCGACGCGGTGTCGTGGGGTGTTGTTACGAAATCGCGTCGTTGAGGGCGCCCAGATAGGCCGGGGCGGCTTCGCGCTCGGGGCAGATACAGGCAAACACGCCCTTGTCGCGCAACTCGGCCGCCTGGTCGTCACCGGTCACGGTGGCGACGAAGCGGATCTCGGGGTTGATCGCGCTCACGGTCTGAAAGAGCCGCAGGTTGTTGATGCCGCGCAAGAAGGTATCGCTCAAGGTGCAGACCACGACGCGGGCCGACTCGACGCCGGCGTGGCGCAGGGTTTCGGGGTTGGCCACATCACCGTAGACCACCTTCATGCCGAGCGCGGCAATGGCTGCGTGGTTCTGCAGGTTGAAGTCGATCACCAGAATACGTTCGAGCAGATCCGGGGATGATGCGGCCGCCAGCGCGGCGATCTGCGCAGCGTTGTGGTGATAACCGAGCAGGACGATCTCGACGCCGCCGTGATGCCCGTCGTCGTGGCCGTCGCCGGCGTCGGCACCGGCCGAGGCCCCTGCCCGCGCCAAGCCGAAGCGGCGATGCAATCCGAGCTTGCGTGTCAATACAATAGCAAGATGATGATTGTACTTGATCGCATAGGTCGACACGAGCACCGAGAGCATCATCGCATACGAAATGATGCCGGCATCGTGGGTGGTCAAGGCGTTCTGCGCCACACCGATCGGCACCAGCAACAGGGCGAACTCGCTGATCTGGGCCAGGCTGATCGGCGAGGCAAGCGCGACGATCGGCCCCTGATTGGCCAACAGCAGCGTCGGGGTGAACAACACCAGGCGGGCCACGAAGATGTAGACGACCAGCGGCATGGCCTCGCGCATGATCGGCCACGACGGGGTCGGCAGCGAAATCCCGAGAGCGACGAAGAACAGGGCCATGAAGAAATCGCGCAGGCTCATGACCTTGGCAAGAATCTCGGTGCGAATCGGCAGGCGACCGATGGTCAACCCGGCCACGAGCGCGCCCATTTCGGCCGAGAAGCCGATGAGGGCAAACCCCTCGGCACAAAGAAAGCACCAACCAAGCGACACGAGCGCAACCAGGTCGGGGGAGCGGGTCATGCCCAGCAGCACCCGCGCAAGCACGTACCGTGAAACGACGATGATCGCCGCAATGAGCAGCACGGCGCCACCGAGCATCTGCAGCAACACGCCCGCCCCGCCGGAACCGGCCGGGCTGCCCTGCATGACCACGTATGACAATGCCAGCACGGCCCAGATGTCCTGGGCGATCAGCGTCAGCACGCTGACCCGCCCCGCCTGCGACGACAACTCGAACTTGTCGCTCAGCAGCTTGACCACGACCGCCGTGCTCGAGAGGGCAACGACGACGGCGTAATAGAACCACTTCGCCGATGCATCGCCCAGACCAGGCAGGCCAATGCCAAAGGCGCGCATGATCGACCACTGCACCGCCAGGGTACCGACGATGGCAACCGGCGTCTGCAACAGGATGGCCAGACCCGTTTTCATGCCCATCTTGCGGATGCCGCCCAGGTCCATCTCGATGCCGATGATGAACAGCAGGAAGACCAGGCCGAGGTGCGAGACCTGTTCCATCATCGGCAGCGACGGGCCGAACTGCTTGGCGAACCCGAGCTGCAGGGCCAGGCCGGCCACGATATAGGCGAGCAATGCCGGTTGTTTGACGCGGAAGAACAGGCTCGACACCACGGCGGCGGTGACGACCGACAAACCGATGGCGGTGACCAGTCCCATGCCACCGCCGGCGGCCGGAGCAGCCGAAGCGTGCGCCGCCACGGCGGAGAGCATCAGTGCGGTGACCATCCCGACGGAGTTGCTTGGTTTCATCATCGGTCCCGATCGTTCTTCATGGAGTCTGCCCGAGGATCGCTGGGCTCGCCCTCTCCGCCCACCCACGGCGTTCCGGCTGACCCGGAGCGAACCCGGAGAGCGCGACAGGAGCGAGACTTCATCCTACCACATGATTCGAAAAAGTCGACGCAAGGGAAAGTCACCCGTCGAGACCCGGGAGCACGCCGGTCTGCGGTCTTTCGGGCGGCCACGGAGCGGGCGCCGGATCGCCGGCCGCCGTATCGCCGGCCGCCCGCCACTCGATAAATACATCGTGCAGCACCTGTCGGACGAGTGCAGGAATTTCTGGGGCCTGCGACAAACGTGGCCCCGCGACATTGAGCACGCGCGCGGTCGGGTGTTCGGCCACCCACGTGCGCAGCCGCGCGGCTGCGGCCGTCACCGAGAGCGCGGCCAGATCGAGCACGAGCAGCGGCCGATGCAACTTGTGCGCCAACTCGGCCGTCAGCGCCGAACCACCTTCCAGAGCTCCGTCGGTGAAGATCAAGGTCAGGTCGGCGTCACGCACATTGAGCCGGGTGCGCTCGGGGTATCTGTCGGTCTGCGCTTCGCGCATGATGTATTGCTCGGGTATGACGCCGTCTTCGGCGCGCCGGCCGCGCGGGCACCAGCCACCAATCGCCAACCCGGCCGCAAGTGCGGCATCGAGACCGGCCCGATCGACACCGGTCTGGCCGCCAGAGATGATGCGCCAGGCGAATCGGGCGCGGGCGGGGATGCCGACAGTGTTCGCCTCGGTCACCACGGAACGTTCAGCCATGACCGGCAACCGCTCACCGCGCCTGCGGGCAGCCCATGGTGTGCCACAACTTCCAGGCGGCACGGTTGGCCGCCTGCGGGTTTTTCGGGTCGAGGCGGGCGCGCTCCCACGCATGGTAATCGGCCACGACGTCGCGTTCGATCGCCGACCGCGTCTCGCCGAACAGGTAGCGCACCGCATCGGCCTGGCGATTGATTATACGCACAACGTGTTCACGATTGGCGCGGCACGCCCGCAACCGGCCGAGGATCGACTCACCCCAGTCTTCGGCGTCGAAACCGGCGGGCAGATCGCGGCCAAGCGAGTCGCCGAACCCGTGGTCGCGGCGGCCGTTGAGCATGGCGAGCGCGGCCCGCAGCGCAGCCATGTGCATCCGCACCAGTTGCATGTCGGAGCGGGTCGTGAGAGCGATCTCCTGACACCGCGACCACGCCGGAAACCCGGTCATCGGCGCCGTGCGCAGAAACTCGCCCTTCTTCTCGGCCTCGGCGAAGGCCCGGTCGCGCTCCTTGATCATGCGGCTGACGTACTCTTCGAGGTCATCGGCCTCGAGCAATGGGCAGCGCCCGAACCGGCCCCATCCGGACGAACCACCGGAACCGAACGACAACCCGATGCCGACCCGGGTGCGGGCATCGACCGGGACCGCCACAAAGACAGCAGCGCCGACCAGTGCGATCGCGAGCACGAAGGGAGCCAAGACTGTTAACCATGCATCGTTGCGCATACCGTTAGTATACAACAGGCCGGCGTCGATTCAGGTCCCCCGTGCCCATTGCATACAGCAACTGTCAATGGTTACGCCCGGAATCGAGGCAGTGCGGCGTGACGCCGTTGCACTGCGCGCCCGACAAACCCGATGTGACAAACGCCGTCGCGCCGGCGTCTGCTTGACGACAAACGAGTGCGGAGGACGGAGCAAGTGACCGAGATCGCCTGTGGTAGACTCCGGGTCGGGGCGCTGCATCCGGCGGTGGTGCGGTCGCTCTCGATCTTGCCTGCCACCTTCCCTGAAAAGGTCTCGACGTATTCCACCATGGCCGATCCCAACCAGAACGCGCACAACTCCGACCTCACACTGGTCGATGGACTCAAACGCCGCGATGCCGAGGCATACGCGGCGATGGTGCGCCGATTTTCGGGTCTGGTGTTGCACAAAGCGCGGGTGATGCTCGGCGATCGAGCGGGCGCCGAGGACGTGGCCCAGGAGGTGTTCGTGAAGGCGTGGCGAGAGATGCACAACCTGCGGGGCACCCACGTGGCGGCCTGGCTGGCAGCGATCACCTACCGCCAGTGCCTCGACGCGATCCGCTACCAGCGGCGGCGTCCGCGCACCGTGCCCATCCTCGAACGGGACGCTGGGGGCGTGTCCGGACCGGAGGCGCTTCTCGACGGATCGGGCGAAGAGCTGCTCCAGACACTGAATCCGACCGAAAGGGCGGTCGTCTTTCTGCGCGTCGTCGAACACTACGATTACGCCGAAATCGCACAGATCACGGGGTTGGCGCAAGGCTCGCTGCGCAACATGGTGAGCAGTTGCCTGCGCCGGCTGCGGGCCGAGCATGGCGCCGCGCCGGCGGAACCCACCGAAACCTCACAGGACGAAGGCGGTCGATGAGCATGGATTGTCGCGACGTCAGGCGCATTCTCGACGAGGGCGGGCCGATCGGCCTGTCGGCCACAGAGCGGGCGGCCTACACCGCGCACGTGGCGGACTGCTCTTCCTGTGCGCGAACCGTGGCCAGCCAGGCCAAGGTCGAGCGTGACCTGCGAGCTCTGCACCCCGGCGATGCGGCGGCCGGGGCGTTTGCGGAGCGGTTGCTCCGCGAACTGCCGACATTGACCCGCACGCCGACCCGACTGCCACCACTTCTGGTCATGGCCGGCGCCATAGCCGCGTTATTCACATTGGTTGTATTTATAGTGTATTTCACTTCTCCTCCCGCGCGCACGACCCAACAACCAGCGCCATCTCCCGCTTCGTCCGGTGATCAACCAGCGGCGCCGCCGCCCATCATCGCCTCGGTGCGCGGCACGGGCGTTACGATCGCCGGCAAGGCGCTGACGAATACCGAGACCATCACCCTGGGCGCCGGGGTCCCGGTGGTCACGTCGCCCACCAACCGCGACTGCCGCATCGAGCTGGCCTCCGGCGCGGTGATCGAGGTCACCGGCGGGTTCGCCCTCACGTGTCTCGACACCGCGACGCTGCGCCTCGACCAAGGCCGGGGCCGCCTCACGTTCCCGGTGCATGGGCGCCCCGCGCGTCTGCTCACCCGCGAGGCCCTCATCAGCATCACCGGCACGGTTCTGGAAGTGCGGGTCGGCACCAACGGCACCGATTTGTTTGTGAGCGAGGGCAGTGTTCGCTTCTTGTTGCGAGCCCACCACGCGCAAGGTTCGGCTGAAGATCACGGCGAACCCCTGGCGGCCCAACACGGTTTCAGTGTTCGCGGGGGTCAGTTCACGCGACTGGCTGCAACCACTGGCGATCCATTCGCGGGCATCGAACCACCGACCGGGTCGGGCGGCGTCGATCCGCGACCGGCGCAGGGCAAGCCGGCGTCGTCCACGGTGCGAACGGATGCGGCCATTTTCCCGGCATCATCAACGGCCGTTCCCCCGCCACCGGTTGCAGGCGCTGCGGCGACCCCGGCGACCATGACAGCAACGACGGACCCATCGCCGTCAGATGCGTTCAGCCCGGCAACAGGCACCGCATCGACCGAGACCATCAGCACCGAGGCCGGCGCAATCGCAGCCCCAGAGCCGGATGGCGGCTTTCTCAACGGGTCCGGTTCGTGAGCTGATTTTCGATGTGACAACGCGGCAGAACGACAACGTCTTTCCTGGTGACTTCAGGTAAACTGGCAAGGTGGGTCGGCCGGAGCCAATGACGGTGAGGTCGGGCGAAGGTCAATGAACAATGAGGGAGGGCAGGCAAATGAATCGGCGAAACCGTGTGATTTCCTGGGTTTTGATGGCACTGTTGGTCTTCAACCCCATTCTGTTCGAGGTGACGGCCTGGGCCGAAACGGGCGGGGCGGTCAACGACACCAGTGCCACGGTCAACAATGCGAAAACGCAGTCGACCGACGCCAACCAGAAGGTGCAGGACATTCAGGAAGTTAAGGTGTCCGGAATCAAGAGTTTCTGCCTGGGCATCGGCAGTCTGCTCAAGGGCAAGAGTTGGAACTACTACAAGAAGAAGATCGAGGACGCCAACACCAAGATCCGCGAAGCCAAGACGAAGACGGCGGCCGCCAACCAGCAAACCCAGACCTCGGCCACGTCACACGATGCTGCGGTTAAGCAGGGCGCGGGCGTGAAGGCCAGCATCGGTGAGACAGCAAGCGCCAAAGCCGAGATGCAGAAGGCCATGATCGAAACCGGCGAGAGCCTGCAAAGTGTCGGCAAGATTCTCAACACCGTCGGCATTCTGTTGATTGCCGTCGGTGCCGCCACGACCTGGTTGTTCGGCGCCGGTGCCGTTCTGGGCACAATCGGCAAGCTGCTGATGGCCGTCGCCGGCGCAATGACCAAGATGGGCGAGTCGCTGGTGGCTTCGGGCAAGGCGGGCGCCACCGACGACAACGCCTTCTTCGGCGCACTGACCGCCGCCGGCAAGGGTGCCGTGGCCGGTTACGCACAGGGCGCAGCTTACGTGAGCGCAGCCAGTGGTGCCGTCAGCGCCCTGGGTTCGAACGCGACCTGGATGGACAAGGTCAAAGCGGGGCTCGACGCCTGTGGCGCCGGCGGCAAAGATGCCAAGGGCTATCTCGAGAAGGGCGTCGACTGGTACAACAAGGCCAAAGACGTGATCGGTGGCTGGTTCGGCGGCAGCAACGCCAGCGGCACCAGCAATGTTGGCGCCTCGACGCCGGCGGCACCTGCAGCGGGCGGCAGCACCCCGAGTACACCGACGACGAGCACGGACACGACCACAGGGACGACGACAGACACGACCACCGGCACGGACACCGGCAACGCCTCGGCGGATCCGACCCCCACGAAAGTCCCCGAAGCAAGCGAAAATTCGCAGGGCAACGCTCTCAACAACTGAGGCAGCCGGGACCGTCTTTCACCCGAGGTCCAGATCCTGTGACCTCCGCGCGGGGAGGCCGAAATCGGCCTTTCCGCGCGGGTTGGTCTTTCTGGCCGGTCAACGGCGCCATTTCGGCACTGCGGGGTTTGGACAGTTTGGGATTCACCGGACCCCATGTTAGATTGACCGCATGAGGAGCCCCACGACAACGCGCATCGGATGGCCACCGCAACGCGGTGGCTTTATCCTGTATGTCGTGGTGTCATTGCTGATTCTCGGTGCGATCCTGGCGTTCTCGCTCAGTCGCGCCAAGAGCGGCACCATCGAGTTGTTGTCGCACGGTGTCGAGCAGAACCGCTTGCTGAACCTGGCACAGGCCGCCAACCAAGAGATCGTCGCGCAGATCCGCAGTCAAGCCAATCAGCCGACGAGGTTGTGGGGCAACGCACTGCGTGAGGCGTTCGGCAAACCGAATCCGTTGGCTGCGGGCCATTGGTTGAAAGCCATCGAGCTGACGGCCACCGATCTGCCCTACGCCCATGAACTGGCCCGCGACACGAAGGGCAAAGCGGTCAACGTCGAGGGCTGCGTGAAGATCGTCGTCACCGGTTGTGACACGAAACGGCCGACCTCATTGGTGGGGTACCTCGAGATCGTCACCCGGGCCAGTCGCGCCGACCTGCCCCACGAAGGCATGGAGATCAAGGATCGGCGCGAGTTGAAACTCGTCGATCTGCGCGATTTCTTCGATAAATACGTACTCTACGTAAAGAATTACGTTCCCGACTACAACGATCCGGATCGACGACTGACAATACAAGGTATTCCCAGTCGCAAGGCGTATTCTTATGCATATCTGGGCAACCGCGGTTATCCACGCTGCCTGGAGTATCCCAACGGCGAGAAGACGCAGGGCAAGGCCCCGCCGCCGGTGCTGCTCGACATCGATTTCAAAGAAGACCACGATCTTCTCAAAGGCTTCACCCAGGGTGAGGTCGGATTCACCTTCAATGCCCCGCCGGGAGCCAACAATTCGAGCAAGGGTCAGTTGTTCTGGGTGGTGCCGCAACGTGTACCGTTCAGCGAAATCAATGCCGGCAATCTCTTTGGCATGGGCGATTTCACGCCGGTTCCGGAATTGCAGAATTATTACAAAACCAAGATCGTCGACGTGGCACTGAAGCACACAACCTCGTCGGTGCAGAAGACAGTTGCCGACGAGATTGTGCAAGATTATCGGGCGCACCAGAACGATTACGCGGGGTCCGATGCCTATCAAGCGCTGATTCGCACCTGCATTGCCAACTGGTCGTATCAATTTGGCTACACCGATTACCTGCACCTCATTGGGCGCAACGAGGAGTTCACACCGTTTGCGCGGTCGGGACCGTTTCACGGCATCACCTCGATGCGCACCGAGTATGAGAGCCACAATCCGGCCCGACTTCTTGGCGGGCGGATGCCGCGCATCTTCGGGGTCGATCGGCGAACGCCGGTGCGCGTCGAGGGCAACGTCTACCTGCGGTTCTTCAAGATCGCGTTCTTCGATTTCTTCGATGCGCCCCTCGAGTCGTTCAACGGCAAGGTCACGGTGACCATGGCCCCAATCGCGTTGCCGTTCATGCGCCCCGAAAAAGCCAGCACCTTCCTCAACCGCCCGTTGAGCAAGAACATCGTGGCCGAATCCGTGCTGATGAGCCGGCCGGTCGACGACAAACCGATCAACCGGTTGTTTTTCAAGGGTGCAGCGGCGCTGGCCACCGAACCCGAACAGGTCGATCGCCAGATTCCGGCCGGTGATATCTTTCCCGATCCTGATGAGAAGCTGGTTTCCCATTCCTTCGCCAATGCCAGCGAGTTGTTGCGCGAGCGGGTGAGCCAAGACACCGACGGCAAGTCGGTGCTCGACATCGACGGCATCATGGTCGTCCAAAACGGCGGCCTCGATCTGAGCAACGCCCAGGCGCCGGTTACCCGCTTCCGCGGTCGCGGGCAGATTCTCATCCTCAACGGCGACTGCCGGCTCGGCGAACTGCGCAAGCGCGATCCGGCCAGCACCGACGTGGTGCGTTTCTATGTGTGCAACGGCTCGTTCGAGGTGGGTGGTCCCGCTGCGGCGGTGACTATCGAAGCGTCGCTGGTGGCGACGTCACAGAAGGCTCCCAATCCGCTCGGCATGTTCTACGCCAATGGCAAGGACGTCACCATCCTTGGCAATCTCGTCGTCGATTTTCTGCCCATCGGCATCAAAGGCCCCAAGGGAATGGGGCGCAATCTTACCATCAAGCACGACCCCATGGTCTACAGCCCACCTGACCCGATACGGGCAAGCATCGGGACAGTACATACAATGTATGCCATTCGCGGTGGTGCCCGTTCATGGTAAAGTCTACTCACGTGCGCTATGGCTGGGGCATGATCGAGGTGGTCGTGGCCGTTCTCGTTGCCGCAGTGTTGAGCATTCCCATCCTGGTCACCTTCACGGCCGCACGAAGTGAGACCGGCAAAGCGATCAACTACCTGCGCGCCATGGAACTGGCCCAGGAAGCGTTGGTCTGGGTGCGCGCCAACCCGATGACCGCAAAGGCGCGGCAGAAACTGAGCGATGCCGGGGGAGCACTCAATACCGCACAGGGTGGTCGTTTGGTGCCGACGCCATATCGTACCGGTGC
>CAZADH010000091.1:0-20330 GCA_964483805.1 uncultured bacterium | reverse complement strand
GGCAAGACCGAAATGCAGAAGCGCAGTTATCCCAACTCGTTTGGTCGCCAACAGGGCACCTGCGGCTGGGAACTCATCGAAGACATGCATCTCGAGCAAAATGCCGCCCGGATCGCGGAAGAGGTCGTGGCCCTGCTCTCGGCCGATGAATGCCCGACCGGCGAGAACACCATCATTCTCGACCCGACGCAACTCGCGTTGCAGGTGCACGAGTCGTGCGGTCACGCCGTCGAGCTCGATCGTGTGTTCGGCATGGAGGCCAGCTACGCCGGCACGAGCTTCCTCGACACCGCCAAACTCAACAACTTCACCTACGGGTCGAAACACGTCAATCTCTTCCAGGATGGTACGATCGTCAGCGGGTTGGGTACGTACGGGTTCGACGACGATGGCGTGCCAACTTGTCGCACAGAACTCGTGAAAGAAGGCCGGTTCGTCGGTTACCTGATGAGCCGCGAGACCGCAGCCGATCTCGAGCTGCCCAGCAACGGCGCCAACCGCGCCACCTCCTGGGACCGCATCCCGATCGTGCGCATGACCAACGTCTGTCTCGCTCCCGGTGACTGGGCTTTCGAGGATCTCATCGCCGACACCAAGAGTGGCATCTACATGGTGACCAATCGCTCCTGGTCGATCGACGACAAGCGGCTGAATTTCCAGTTCGGCACCGAGATCGCCTGGGAAATCAAGAACGGCAAGCTCGGGCGGATGCTCAAGAACCCGATCTACACCGGAATTACGCCGCACTTCTGGGCGAACTGCGACGCGGTCTGCAACGAGAAATACTGGGGCCTGTGGGGCACTCCGAACTGCGGCAAGGGCCAACCGTCGCAGATTGCCCATGTCGGGCACGGGGTCGCGCCGGCCCGCTTCCGCAATGTACATGTGGGGGTGAAGTGATCATGTTGGGCATCGAACGAACTGAAAAGATTGTTAAACAGGTTCTCGATCGTGCATCCAAGGCCGATCAGGCTGAGGTGCTCGTGTTCGGTGGCGAGGCCAACATGACCCGCTTCGCCAGCAACTATATTCATCAGCACGCAGCAGAACGCGATGGACGCGTGTCATTGCGGGTGGCTTTCGGTAAACGCATCGGTTGTGCGTCCGCAAACGTGTTGTCTGACGCCGGTTTGCAGAAGCTGGTCGAGCGGGCAATGACCGTGGCAAAGCTCGCTGAAGAAGACCCCGATTTCGGCGATCTTCCTGAGAAAAGTCAGTATGCGGTTGCAGATGCCTACCGGCCGTCGACCATGCTGGCGAGCCACGAACGCCGGGCGGCGGCCGTGGCCGATCTGATCGGTCGCGCCAAAGCCAAGGGATTGGTGGCGTCCGGCACCTTTTCGACCGGACTGCGCGAGACCGGCATCGGCAACAGCCGCGGGGTCTGGGCCTATCAACCCGTCACCGTGGCCGAGTTCTCGACGACGATCATGAGCGATGACTCCTCGGGTTTCGCCGAAGCGAGCGCCATCGATGTCAACGATCTCGATCCGGCGGCGTTGTCGGCCGAGGCCATTGACAAGGCCGAACGGTCGCGGCATCCGGTGGAACTGGCTCCCGGCAACTATCCGGTCGTGCTCGAGGAGATGGCCGTCGCCACGCTCGTCGACTTCTTGTGCATGATGGGGTTCAATGGTCTGGCCGTTCGCGAGGGCCGCAGCTTCCTCGCCGAACTGGCGGGAAAGAAGGTCGTCGACAAGCACGTCAGTCTGTGGGATGACGGTCTCGACCCGCGCGGCAAGCCGATGCCGTTCGATTTCGAAGGATTCCCCAAGAAGCGTGTCGAGCTGATCACGGCCGGCGTGGCCAAGAACGCGGTGTGGGACAACTACAACGCGCGTCTGGCCAAGGTCGAGAACACCGGTCATGCGTTGCCGGCGCCGAATGCCTACGGTGCCATTCCTCTCAATGTCTTCATGGCTCCCGGTGCGACACCGCGCGAAGACCTGATCAAGGGCATCAAGAAGGGTGTCTACGTGACACGCTTCCACTACACGAACCCGCTCGATCCCAAAAAGACCCTGATCACCGGCATGACCCGCGATGGCACGTTCCTCATCGAGAACGGACAGGTGACCAAGGGCCTGAAGAACTTCCGCTTCACCCAGGAGATCCTCGGCGCCCTGGCCCATGTCGATGCCATTGCGCGCGAAACCCGAACCTTCATCAGTTCGTACGGTGCCACGCAGGTGCCGGCCGTGCGGTTGAGCAAGTTCAATTTCTCAGGCGTTACGGAGTTCTGATCGACGTCATTGGTTGTATGTATGCTCGGCGACCACCATCTGTCGCCGGCAGACACCGCGGGGTGCCGTTGTGGACCCCGCGGTGTTATAAATACATAGTATGTGTTGGTGCCATGCTGCTGCAAACGAGGAGGTTGTTTTGTGAGGCCGTTCCTGATCTTCTGTCTGAGTGTTGTGTGCGTTGGCATCGGAGTCCCGGTGGTTGCCTCGGATCACGGTGCGGCAGCGCCCGCCCATGCGGGCCCGACCGAGCATGCCGTGGCCCCGGTGGCAGCACACGGGCCGGCGACGCTGACCGCGGCACCCGGCCTCGGCCACGGGGCGACCCCGGCCGCGAACCACGCCCATGCCCCAAAAAACAAAGTGTCGACCCGCAACGTCTGGAAGGAGCTGAAGGCCGGCAACGATCGCTATGTCGCCGGCCTGGCCATGCGGCCGCGTCAGGATGCACGCCGTCGTGAAGAGACGGGCCAGTCACAGAAACCGCTTGCGATTGTATTGACATGTTCCGACTCGCGTGTTCCCCCAGAACTCCTGTTCGATCAGGGGATCGGGGACCTCTTCGTCATTCGTGTCGCCGGCAACGTCGTCGATGACTTCGTTCTGGGCAGTGTCGAGTATGCCGCTGAGCATCTCGGGGTGTCGCTCGTTGTCGTGTTGGGTCACGAACGCTGCGGTGCCGTGTCTGCGACCGTCAAGGGCGGCGAAGCGCCGGGCCACATCGGGCCGCTCATCGAAGCGATCAAACCGTCGGTCGAATTGGCCCGCGACCAGCGTGGCGATGTTCTCGAAAACGCGATCAACAACAACATTCGCGCCATGGTCAAGGCGGTACGCGAGTCGCTGCCGATCCTCGCCCACCTTGGATCATCAGGGCGTTTGACCGTGGTCGGCGCGCTGTACGATCTCGACACCGGGAAGGTCGAAGAAGTCCGCTGATCTGCGAGACGTGCCGATCTCGCGGCACGCGAAATTCTCCCGCATCTCTGCGGTATTCCGACGTGCCGCCGGCGCAGAACCTTGATTGTCGGCCCAAAGAGAACCCCCGCGGCCCACGTCCGTTCGCAGGACGTGGCGCGGGGGGTCTGTGGTGAAGATCCGCCGGGGCCGAGGCCCGGCAGGCTCAGGGTGTTGCCATCTTGGTGAACAACCCGTCGGCGATGACGCGTTCGAGAACCGCAGTTCGTTGAGGCGGCAACGCGATTACCAGTGTTGAGGCCCCGCAGTGTCCGAGTTCATAGTCGGATCCGGGACCGACGATCGGCGCCGGCGTTTCGCGCACGTGCTGCTGGATGCGGGCGCCAACAAACTTCGCCAGCTCGAGGCCGCGGCCGCCGCGGTGATAGTGACGGAACTCGACCGCGTCGCCGCGCGCATCTTTGAACGACCAGACGAAGTCGAGCCCCGGCAGCTTGTTGGCCAGATTCACGGCCCGGTGCACACTCTCTTCGTCGCGTTGCAACGGCAGGATCTCGGCCTTCGCGCCGCCGGCATTCAACTGATCGGCAACGCTGCGGGCGAACGGCAACAA
This sequence comes from uncultured bacterium, assembly GCA_964483805.1. GTDB lineage: Bacteria > Muiribacteriota > Ozemobacteria > Ozemobacterales > Ozemobacteraceae > CAZADH01. The sequence goes on along the minus strand of CAZADH010000091.1, from coordinate 16,556 downwards.
CGCATCGGTGGTCATGATTGCGACGCGCTTGTTCATCAACGTCGGATGATTGGGCGCCAGGACGATCTCGGGCGCGTTGGTGATGCGATCGCGCGCCTCCAGCCACCGGGTCTCCGGAGCGTATCCGGGCGGCGGGGTCAGGTCGATCCGCATCCGGCCGAACGACCGCGGCCACTCGAGCCAGAAGTAACCGTGTTGATCGGTGGTGGTCCGCCGACTGGAGCCATACGATATCAATACATCAGCAAGACCCTGTTTTGTGAAGCTCGAGGTGATCCGCCCGATGATGCCATGCGTGCGCGCATCGCGGGCCGGCAGCGACCAACGAAGCCACGGGCCGTCGTCGAGCTGCACCGTCATGTCGATGGTGCCGGCGCGGGTGACGCGGTGGACGGGCACAGTGATCAACGTCTCGGCACCGGTTGCCGTCGCCTCGGTGCGCCCGCTGAACCGGGTGCCGCCGATGTCGAGACGGTAACCGACACTGCGCTGATTGGGGCGGCCGAGGTCATCGAGCAACGTCAGTCGCAGCGGCAGCGTGCCCTGGAAACCCACGGGCAGATAAGGTGCCACCGAGTCGAGGCGACAGCGCGCGATCGGCAATGAGACGTCGATCTTCACCGGCAGCGGTGTCGACCACTTGCCGGAGTCGCCGCGGCCCCGTACCCGCAGCGTGTAAGCGCCGGTGGTCAGCGGTTCGACATTGCGCAAGGCATAGACGTGCCCCATCATCGGCAGGGCGTTCAGCCGCCAGGTCGACATGGTCGGACCGGTGGCGTCCATGCCCGCATTGCGGATCGGCCCGGAGGCGGCGACGAGCAGGGTGATGTACTGCGACTGGGCCGATACGGCCCCACCCGAAACCAGGGTCAGGCGGATGGGCGGGTCGGCAAAATACCGGCGGATGGCCTGATGCAGCGCCAGTGCCTCCTCGGTCAGGGCCCGACCCGACTTCAATGCCTTTTCCTCGAGCGGAATCGAAATGTAACTGCCTTCGGTCAGGATTGCCGGTGCCGGATTGTTGCGCAGGACGTAGAACCCGCCGGGCAACAGCAGGGAGCGACCGACCTTGGTGGTGCGCGCGAGCGCGTCGTTCATCTCGCGGCCCAGCGCCGGCGCAGTGCCGAAATCGAGAGCGTTGAAGAAAATTTCGCCGCGATTCTCGCTCATCTTTTTCAATGAGGCATTGTGGTGGATCGAGACGAACAAGTCGGGATTGAGCGTCTCCGCGCGGGCAACCCGTTCGCCCAGGCTGAGCCCGGTGTCAGCGGTGCGCGTGAAATGAACCGTGGCGCCGTCGGCGGTCAACAACCGGCCCAGATACCGGGCGACGCGCAGGTTCGTGTCTGCCTCGGTCAAGCCCGTGGGGCCCACGGCGCCGGGATCATTGCCCCCGTGCCCGGGATCGAGCAGAAACGACAAGCCCGCCAGCGGGCGATTGGCGTCGGCCGCCAGCAGCGCGGGGAACAGGAACGACAGGGCGAGCAACAGAATGAATCGCTTCTTCATGCGCCCATGATAGAAGGCGGCCGATCCGGTCGTCAACCACGGCATGTCACCGGGTGGAGCCGAAACGATGAGTGTCAATACTTGAGATTACACTCGCGCGCCAATGACTCGACGAGGTCGCGTGCTTCCCTGCTCAGTTTCTGGGGGATGACGATCTCGAGCTTGACCAGCAGATCGCCGGCGGGTGAGCCGGGCATGCCCTGGCCCTTCAATCGCAGCGTCTTGTCGGGTTGCGTACCGGCCGGAATGGTCAGGATCAGTTCGTCGCCATGCAGGGTGCGGACCTTCACTTTGCTGCCCAGAAGGGCCTGAACAAGATTGATCTGCAGAACCGTGCAGATGTCGCGGCCTTTGAGGGTGTACTGGTCGTCGGACTCGACCTCGACCACGAGATTCACTCGGCCCTGCGGGGTGTCGAGTGGCAACACGGTCCCGTCGAGGGTTCCCGGGGCGATCTCGACATTGACCGGACTCGCTCCGATTCCGGAAATCGACAACCGCCCACCGGTCACGGCCAGTCGCAATGGCACTTTGATTCTTGGCCCGGCGCCGGTCTGAGACGCCCCTCGTGGCGGTTCGTCGCTTGGCCGCTGGCGTTGCGAAGTCCGACCGGTGGCGGCGCCGAAGATGTCGTCAAAGCCGAAATCGCCGAAACCACCGAAGGGGCCGCGCCCCGCGTTTCCTCTGCCCTGAAAGATGCGTCCGAGCAGGTCTTCGATGTCGATGTTCACACCGTCGCCGAATCCGCCTTGATCCGGACCCGTCGTACCGCCGGTGTTGCCGGCTTCCGGACGTCGCCGTGACCCGGCCCCCCGGGTCGACCCGGTGCCGGAGTTCGTGCGGCTGCCGCCAAAACCACCGCCGAAGCCACCGAACCCGCCGCCGAAGTTGCGCTGTGTGTCGTATTCCTCGCGCCGCTTTGGGTCGGAAAGCGTCTCGTAGGCCTCGGAAATCTCTTTGAATTTCTCTTCCGAGCGCTTGTCACCACGATTGGTGTCCGGGTGGTGTTTCTTGGCGAGCTTCTGGAAAGCGCGCTTGATCTCTTCGGGTTTGGCGTCGGGTTTGACCCCGAGAATCTCGTAGTAGTCTTTCATGTTGCATCCCAGATCTTGATTGATCCGCATCATAGCACGCCACGGCATTCTTGGGAACACCCGCTGTGCACCCGTGCGCACCCGCGTTAAACCCCGTGTCTCCAACGATTCGGTGACCACTGGCGGGCAGGTGGGAAAACCGGCTATAATCAAAACGGTATTTTCAGTTGCCCCTTGGGCATACGAGTAAGGAGTAACTCTAATGAAACGTTTCATGCATTCGCTGTTTGCCGGAGCATTGGTCGTCGGCCTCGGTCTGGTCGCCAGCCCTGCACAGGCGGTTGACCCCATCTGGTATGACGCGACCCACATGTTCGAAAAAGAAGTCAAAACCTTGACCGACAACGTCAAGCTCGAGTCCCGGTACGATTTTGAGATGCGCACGCGGGGTCGCGCGGTCACTCCGCGCGCCGAACGCCAGGTGGGGCAGGTCGAGAAGTTCTGGACCAAGAACATCAAGGCCAACACCAACGAACAGATCAGCGCTACGCTGAAGGCCATCGGAAATCACTGCTATGTCTATCTGCAGAATGGCAAAACCGTGTCGGATGCCGCGATCAACAAGATCAAAGACATGTTCGACAAGAAGATCTACCCGGTCGATACCAATGCCTTCGGGTCCGAATGGAAACCAGGCATTGATAACGATGAGAAAATCACGCTGTTGTTGTTCGATATCCAGGATGGCTTCAATGGCACGGGCGGCTTCGTGGCCGGCTATTTCTTTGCCGGTGACGAGTTCCTGCAGAGCCAGATTCCGCCGACCGTCGACGTGAAATCGAACGAGCGTGAGATGTTCTATCTCGACATCTACCCTGGCGACCCGACCAAAGACAGCTACATGTCGGTTGTGGCGCATGAGTTCCAGCACATGATCCATTTCAACCAAGACAAGAAAGAAGAGACGTGGCTCAATGAAGCCTGTGCTCAGATCGGGCCGTATCTGTGTGGTTTCAACCATCCGGGTCAGGTCATGAGCTATATGCAGACCCCCGACAACAGCTTGACGGCGTGGGCGAAAGAGCAGATGTTGGCGAACTACGGTCAGGTCTATCTCTGGAACTACTACCTGATGCACCGTTTCGCCAAATCGGGTACCGATCGCGAGACGTTCTTCAAAACCCTCGTTGCCGATCAGGACGATGGTATCCAGAGTTACAACAAATTCCTCAAGAAGTTCGGTGTCGATTTCACGCAGGTTTACACCGATTTCGCCATCACCAACTTCATCAACGACCCGAAACTCGACAAAGGCCAATACGCTTACGATCCGAGCCTCGGTCGTCTCAAACTGCCGTTGACCGCGCAGTGCCGCACCTTGCCGGCAAAAGGTCAAGACAAAGTATTTCTCTGGAGCACGGACGCCGTGTCGGTTGACCTGAGTCAGGCCAAGGGTGCGGTCAAAATCGTGTTTGCCGGTGCGTATGCCAAGATGGGCACCAAATACAACAGCTTCAAGGTTGCCGCCATCCTCGCCGACAGTCGCGGTGCCAAGCCGGGCAAGATCCAGTTCTTGACGGTGGCTCCTGCCGGCCAGAATCAACAGGGTGGTTCGCTGACACTGCCCGATGTCACGGGTTTTGACACCCTCTACCTGACCTTCAGTGCACAGGCCCCGCTCGATATTCCCGCCTCGGCTTACGCCCAGGCACCTGGCTTGCCCTATGCCTTTGAAGTGACCGACTCCGCCGCCGCGCCGAGCGTGGTTGCCACCACCGGTCGTCGGCCCCGGGCGCATGCCGATGTTGCTGCCGTGGTCAGCGATTATGCCGCTGCTGCCGGCGTCCTGAAATCGGGAGCCAACGAAGCCGCCAGTCTGCAGGCGCTCACCAACATCGAGGGGTTGACTGCCGACTTGCTGGGCCGCATCGACAGCGATATCGCGCAAGGTTCGTTTGCGTCGGTCGATGCCTTTGTGAAGGCGGCCGCGGCCGCCGAGAGCCGTGACCAACTGCGGCCTCTGGCCCGCAAGGTTGCCGACAAGCTCAAGGTCGAACGGGCCCGCGGCACCAAGATCGCCGATGAGCAGTTGCAGGCACTGACGTCGTTCTAAACTCGTGCGCCGCAAGGCGCCGCAGGCAAACCCCGCCGGTCTTGGATCGGCGGGGTTTCTGTTCTCTTCGGCGGCAGTGCCGGGCGTGCAGATGGCGGATGGCAGGGGTGATTCCGCGATGAATTCGGTTCGTACCCCCTGGCGACAGGGCTTGGTTCTCCGCTATAATGACAAGGTGACTTCTGTTCTCGACCCGACACCGAAGGAGAACCCTATGCGTCGGATAGTTGTGCTCTTCGTCGCGATGGCGTTTGTGGCGACCACGTCGGCAAGCTGGGCGCAGACCTGCATCGATGCCACCGAGATGTTCGCCGAGCAGGCCCGTGAGTTCGCCGACAAGTTCGTCAAAGAGTCGCGTGCCGAAAACGATCTGCGCGTGCGCGGCATTGCTCAATACGCCGACATCAAACCGCCCGAGGTCGGCGACGTCGAGAAATTCTTCGTGACGAACGTCGTCACCCGCGAACCCGAAGAGCGCGAGGCTGTGCTGCGCAAGGTCGGCGAGAACTGCTACCTGTATCTCGAAAAAGGCCAGGACTTGCCGGTCGCCGTTGTCGACAAGATCGTAGGCGAGTTCGACAAGAGCATCTATCCGACCAACACCAAGTGGTTTGGCTCCGAATGGAAACCCGGCATCGACGGTGATCCCCGCATCACCCTTCTGCTCGTCGATGTGCGTGATGGCTACGATCCGGCCAATGGCAAGCATGCGTTCGTCGGCGGTTATTTCTTCCCCGGCGACGAGTACACCAAAGACAAATTCATGTACAGCAATGAGCGCGAGATGCTCATTCTCGACATCAACCCTTCGCAGCCCGGCAGCGATCAGTTCATGGGCACTCTGGCCCATGAGTTTCAGCATCTGATCCACTGGCACCACGATCCGAAAGAGGCGGTGTGGCTCAACGAGGCGATGTCGCAGTTGGCCGCCTATCTCAATTTCAAGAAGCATGTGCCGCAGATCATCGCTTTCACGCGCAATCCCGACAACTCGCTCGTGGGTTGGCTGCAAGAAGATCCGGTTGCCGATTACGGTCATGTCTACCTGTTCGCCTATTACCTGCTCACCCATGTGGTTGGCCGGGATGACACGGCCCAGTCGGCCTATTTCCGGGCGTTGGTTGCCGATCCGGCCCGGGGCATGGTGGGTGTCCAACACGCCCTCGATCGCGCCGGCGACGACCTCAAGGCGTCGCATGTGTTTGGGCGCATGTGCGTGGCGAACTACGTCAATGATCCGTCCCTTGATGACGGTCGTTACGCGTATGACAATTCCCTGGGTCGCCTCAAACTCGCGCCCAGCACCGAGCACAAGGTGTTGCCCTACGAAGGGGGCGGCGAGGTCAAGTTCTGGTCGGCCGATGCCGTCACCTTTGACCTGACGCCGTTGCAGGGTGAATTGCGTTTTTCTTTCAATGCGGAGTCACCCCTGGGCAATGCGAATCTGTTTGGTATTGCTGTTGTATTTACTGATAATCGGCAGCGCACCGCGCCGCGGCTGGTGTGGCTCGATGTCAAGAACAACACCGTGGCACAGACCATCGCCGGTGTGACCGGCGCGTTCACCTCGGCCGAAATGATCATCATCAACCGTGGTCCGGTCGGCATCCCCGAAGATCAATACGCGAAGAAACCGGCGGTGGCCTACCGCTACAGTGTGACGGCTACCGGCAACGCGCCGGTGGTTGCCATGGCGCCGGCGGCGGCAATGAAACCGCGGCGAGTCAGTGCGCGGACGTTCCAGAACCTGTTGGCCTCGCTGTTGCGCCCGGAAAGCGACGGCGAACGCGAACGGGCGGTGGCCGCCCTGTCGACGCAGTATGCCGAGGCCCCCGCGGCCACGTCTGATCCGGTTGCGCCCGGCGTGCCGTTTGGCATGGCCGATCGGGAACGCAATAAGCTGTTGCTCGATACCGTGAAGCATGGACTGGCCAACAAGAACCTCGAAGTGTTGTCGACCTTCAATGCCGTGTGGCAGTCTGCCAAGCCCGGCGAACGTGAGCGCCTACAGTCATTGCGCCAGCATATCGACGAGTTGGTGCGATTCGAGAAGGCGCAGAACGGTGACCCGGCGCTGCGTGAAGCGTTGAAGACACACGGTTATTGACGAAGTAAATACGCAGTAAGACGCAGCCGCGGCACCCGTCATGGGCGCCGCGGCTGTTCGTTTGCTGCGGATTCTCGGTTTACAACCCGTATTTTTCGATCTTTGCTCGCAGCGTGTTGCGGGTAATGCCAAGATAGGCCGCGGTCTGCACCTGGTTGCCCTTGTGTTGCCGCAGTGCCTGGGCCAACAGTTCCCGCTCGACGGCCACCATGATCTGTTCGTGCACCTGACCGTGGGTGGCCCCCGCCATGTGACGGGTGACCAGGCGGGCGACGTCGTCCTGTCCCGATTCGGTGTTGTCGGCGCCGATGCGGGGCGCAGTGCCGGTAGGCGCGAGGGGCGTGGTCACGGGCGCGGAGACACCGTTTGGTGCCGGCCCGATGGGAACGGGTGCCGTTCCGGGCAGTACCGCCGTGCCAGCGGTTGGGGCCGGGGCCACCGTGACCGGTCCGGTCGGGGGTGCATTCGGGGCGATGGTCACGCCTGCACCGGACGGCGCTGCCGTCGAGGCGCGGCGGACCTCCTGCGGCAGGTGTTCGGGCAGGATCAACTGATCGCGACTCAGCGTGAATGCCTGGTCGATGGCGTTCTTCAGTTCGCGAACGTTGCCGGGCCACGCGTAGGCGGTCAATGCAGCCATGGTCTCGGCAGAGAATTTCTTCCCCGGGATGTTGCGTCCTTGCGACAGATGGCTCATGAAGTGAGTTGCCAGCGTGGGAATGTCATCGCTGCGCTCGCGCAGGGGCGGCAACACGATCTCGATGACCTTGAGGCGATGAAACAGATCGTCGCGAAAACGGTGCTCGACGATGGCCCGGCGCAGGTCTTTGTTGGTGGCGGCGATGATGCGGACATCGACCTTGATCTTGTGCCCACCCCCCACGCGCACGATTTCGCGCTCCTCGAGGACACGCAACAACTTCGCCTGCATCTCGAGGCTCATGTCGCCGATCTCGTCGAGAAAGAGCGTGCCACCCTGCGCCAGTTCGAATGTTCCTGCCTTGCTCCCGGTGGCGCCCGTGAATGCGCCCTTCTCGTGGCCGAACAGCTCGCTCTCCATGAGGTTTTCCGGGATGGCGGTGCAGTTGATCGCCCAGAACGGTTTCGTGGCGCGCTTCGAGTTGTCGTGAATCGCCTGGGCTACGAGTTCTTTGCCTGAACCAGACTCGCCGGTAATCAGTACGGTCACGTCTTCGGTGGCGACCTTGCCGATCAGTTTGAATACTTCCTGCATTTTCGGACTGGTGCCGATCAACAGGCTGTGTGGGGCCTGGTGCTCGCCCTCGACCCCACCCGGAGCGCGCAGGTGCTGCTCTTCAAAGGCCGATTGGGCTTCGAGACCGCGCTTGATCAGCGCAAGGCATTGGTCGATGTCGAACGGTTTGGCCAGGAAATCGTAGGCGCCCAGTTTCATGGCATTGACCGTCGTGTCCATGTCACCGTGCGCGGTCATGATGATGACCATGGCTTGCGGATCCTGTTCGCGGATGCGCTGCAACACCTCGAGACCGCCGATCTCCGGCATGCGAATATCGAGAAGCGTGAGATTGGGGCGGAAGGTCACGAATGTCGCCAGACCGCGCTTGCCGTTCTCGGCCAGCGCCACCTCGTAACCCGCCTTCTGCAGGGCGCGTTCGAAAGCCCAACGCACGCTGTGTTCGTCGTCGACAACCAGGATCCGGTGTGGTTTGCTCATCGGTCTTCTCTCTGATTCACCAGGGCTTGATCAAGGCTCCCAGTCGGGGCCCACGGTCGATCCGTCGGGGGAATCGCCGGGTTGGGTCAGGTCGGAAATCTGTGATTTCCGTGTGGATTGGGTGCCGGCGGCCGGGGCATGGCGTTCGCTGCCCTGATCGTTGCGGGCCGGCCGCAGCGGTCGGCGAGAGGAGAGATCCCAGAAGTTCTCGCCGAACAGGATCAGTGGCGAAATCTCGAGGCCGTGTCGATGCAGGGCCGCCTGCACCTGATTGCGAATCTCGTCGATGGTGTAGCGCACCGACAGGTGGAAAAGGAGCAACCCCTTAACGTGAGCCGCTTTGGCCACCTCGAGAACCTCGTCGAGCGTTGAATGCTGTTGGAAGTTGCGCTCGTCGTCACCGGCGTTCAGATAGGTGCATTCGTGGCACAGCAGCAGACTGTCGCGCACCAGTTCGGGATTGATGGGGCGTGAGTCGCCACCGTAGGTAAAGATGATCTGGTCGAAACTCTCGGAAACCCGGTCTTTCCCGAGCGTCCGCACCGCGGCGTTGATCTCTTCCTGCGGTTTGCCAACGAACTCCGGCCGCAGGCGCCGACGCTGCTCGAAAATGTTGAAACCGAGTGAAAGCTGCTTCTGCGAGTGTTGCGTGCGAAACGTGCGCATGAAGGTCTTGCCGCGTTTGTCGTCGAGTTCGATGCGTTCGTCGGCTTCGATCGGCAGCCACTCGAGTGCAAACGACAGCTCGTTCTGCGTCTTTGTCAAATATTGTCGAATTGTCTCGATGAAATGGTTGCCCCGCGGGAAATGAATGGTCAGGCTCTGCGTCTGGTCACCTGCGCCGAGGTTGCGGATATTGATGAGGTTGATCAACCCGGCAATGTGATCGGCATGTCCGTGGGAGAGAAACACGCGCCGGATCCCGAACACCCGATTCATCAGGACGGTGGCCACGCCTTCGCCGGCGTCGAACAAAGCACCAAAGCGGCGATGGTAGATCCAGGTCGAGAACAGGGCCTTCGAGAATCCTTTGAATGGTGGCTCGACGTGGGGGACGGGGGCGGACGGTGACACGGGATTCCTTTCAGCCATGGATTACCGGCGGGGCCGCACCAACGGCCAAGGGGGGGATGCCGATGGAGCTTGCACGCTTGTGTTCACGCTGGGCTTCCCGCGGGGCCGGGGCCGGCAGGTGGCGGTGGCTCAGAGGGGGCAGCGGGCGCCTCCGGAGCGGGCGCAGGGTCGGGTGCGGGAGCATCGACAGGCGGTGCTTCGGCAGGGGCGGGTGCGTCGGCGGGGGGCGGCGCTGCGGTTGCACTGCTGGCGCGGGGTCCCGCATCGACCTCTTCGTCAGCCGCCTCGAGGGTGAAGTGCGACAGCATGCGCCGGAGGTCTTCGGAGACCATGGTGAGATGGCGCGTCACCTTGACCAGTTCCTGGTTGTTGTCTTTCTGGGTCTTGAGCGAGTTGAGCACCTGCTCGACCTCGGAACTCGTCGTTTTGGTGGTCAACGAGAGGTTCTCGATCGCCTGCGAGACCGACTCGATGTTCTTGCTCTGTTCGACCGACGACTTCGAGATGTCTTGCACCATGACGTTGACGCTCTCGGAGGCGACGCCGATCTCGTCGAGAAGCAGGCCGGCCTGATTGACGATGCTGACGCCCTCCTGGACCTTGTCTTTGCCCAGCATCATCTCTTCGACGGCCTTGTTGGTTTTGTGTTGGATCTCGCTGATCAACGAACCGATCATCTCGGCCGCTTTGGCGCTTTCCTCGGCCAGCTTCTTCACGTTCTCGGCGACGACGGCGAATCCCTTGCCCTGTTCTCCGGCTCGCGCTGCCTCGATCGCCGCGTTGAGGGCGAGCAGGTTGGTCTGGCGCGAAATCGCCGTAATCGTGAGAACGATCTTGCCGATCTTGCGTGACCCGGCCTTCAACTCCTCGAGCACGCGGGACGAGTCACCGACCGCGCGTTCGATGCTCTTCATGGTGTTGGCGGCGTCGCGAACCGCGTCCATACCGCGTGTTGCTTTCTCGCGGTTCTGCTGCGACTCCTCGAAGGCCCGGCCCGACCGCTTGGCGATCAGTTGGGCCATGGCCGAGATCTCCTCGATCGATGCGGCGGTTTTCTCGAGGGTTTGCGACTGACTGCGGGCGGCCTTTGTAATACGTTGTGTGTTACCGAGGATGTTCTGGATCGAGCTGGCTTCGAACGAACTGGTCTCGGAAATCTGGTTGGCCATGCCAAACAGGCGATTGATGACGTCCTGAAACTGGAGCAGCAGCTTCTGGATGTAGGTGATGAAGCGGTTGAATCGCTCCGAGACCTCTGAGATCTCGTCGTTGCCGACGACCTCCAGGCGCTTGGTCAGATCGCCGCGTCCGCGGGAGATTTCGTCGAGGCCGCGCGAAACACCCTGGATCGACACGACCACCCCGCGAATGACCATCATCGTGATCGAGGTGATCGCGACAAGGCCGACGATGATCAACAGCATCGAGAAGTTCTGGGCATCGTCGAGTGCCTTCAGCGTGGTGCGCGAATCGACATGGGCCATCATCAACCAGGGCGTCTTCTGGACGCGTTGCGCGCCCAGGTAGTACCGCTGTTCATCGATGTCGAGGAAATCACCGAAGCCGACGCCACGCGTGATGCTGGCAGCCACCGAGAGCAGCCCGGGAAACACACCGATCACCTGATCGGAATAGACCATGATGTTGAAGCGCGAGTCGAGCGCCCAGGTGGGATTCTTGCACTCGATGAACTCGGCCTTCTGGCTCGGATCGAGCGTGATCAGCGCCACCTTGCCGCCAACCTCCTGGATGCTGTCAGGAAGAGGCGTCAATAGCGGATCAACGATCACGCCAAGCAGAACGATGCCGATCTGTTTCTTGTCTTCGCCATGGATGGGAACCATGAGATAGGTCAGGCGTACCCGCTCGGCGGCCTCGGGATTCGGAGAGTACCATTGCACCGGCGAGAGCGCAATGTTGTTTTCGGCAATATCGCTGAGGTCTTTCGGGCGCGGCAGTCCATCGAACTTGGGTGGGTTCGCGGTGATGTTCGTGCCGCTGATTTCGGGGACGTGGTAGCGGCCGACCACAACATGGTTGCGCAGCGACAGAACGGCGACGTCGACCAGGAGTGCGTCTTCCTCGTCGTCGTTGAGAAGAATCGCCGCCATCTGATTCGTCCACTGGCGGCGCCAACTGTTGATCGTATCGGTTGCCTCTGGCTTTTCGTGATGCCACGACAGCAATTGGATCGTGGTCTCGAGACGGCCGATCAGGTTGGCCTGGTTGCGGATGCGACTCACTTTGCCGCCCAGTCGCGAACTGAGTGTGCGCAGCAGGCTGTTGACCGAGAGCGGAATCTGGCGTTTCACCACTTCACGGATTTTCACCGAGCTGTAGAGATTCAGGAACAAGAGCGGCACCAGCACGAAGAGCATCGTGATGAACAACCGCGACTTGATCTTGAGATTGGCCAGCAGGTTCATGTCGGAACTTGGTCCTCGCCGTGGGTTTTCATCAGATCAACGACGGCGTGAACGGGACCGGGACTCCGGAATCTTCAGAACCTGCCCGGCCCGCAGACTCGAACCCTTGCTCAACCCGTTGATTGCCATGAGATCGGCGAGAGCGACCCGGCAACGACCGGCAATAGCCGACAGGGTGTCGCCTGGCTTCACTTTGTATGTAGCCGCGGCGCGGACGCTCGGTCGGGCCGGCGCCTTGGCGCGGGCCTGCGCGTTCTGCAGATACTCGATGTAACTGCGATCCATGCCTTCCTGCACCCTGTTCTCGACGAAATCCTTGATGCCCTTATAGATGACGTAGGCCATGCGCCAACGCATGTTCTTGTCATGCAGCAGGGCGACATCGCTGGGATTGCTCATGTAAGCGAGTTCAACAAGAATTGACGGGATCGACAGCGAGTGCAGGACCCGGAATCCGGCCCGCCGGACACCGCGACTGGTCAGGCCCGGCATGGTGGCGAACCGCCGTTCGACCCACTCGGCCAGTTGGCGGCTGCGGTTCATGTTCATCGCCTGCGCGGCGACGATCTCGGCCTTGTTGGGCATGACGCGCGGGGCGGCCTCGACGCCGCCGATCGCATCCTGGTTGTTCTCGTACTCCTCCATCAATTTCTCGGCTTGCCCCGAGGCGCCGCTGGGTGAATCGTAATACACCTCGGCGCCCTGAAAGCGGGAACTGCGGTTGTAATTGGCGTGGATGCTGACGAAAACCGCCGCTCCCAGGCCTTCAGCGATCTGCGGTCGTCGCTCGAGGGGAATGATGTAATCGCCGGTGCGGGTCAAGACCGCCTTGTAGCGGGGATCCCGATCGAAGTACGCCTTGACCATCTTGGCGACCTGCAGAACGAGGTTCTTTTCGATGATCCCGTTGTGGCGTGCCCCGGGATCTTCGCCGCCATGGCCCGGATCGAGGACCACGACCTGCACGTTCTGGCTGCGGAACCGATCGCGGTCGGCGCGCCAACGCAGTTCACGTTCGAGTTGCCGCTCTTCGGGTTCGCGCAGGAAGATGACCACGCGGTCAGGTTTGGCCGGCGGCGTGGCGGGAAGAACGAACACCCGTGGCCGAATGCCCTGGGGAACGCGGAACAGCACCCGCACGAGGCCGCGCCCATGCTCCTGAAAGGTGATTGCCTGCAGGAACTGGTTGTTGAGGTCATACCGCTGCTGGCCAGGCTTGAAGCGTGTCTGTGTGATGTCGAAAAACCAGGTGCCGTCCGACAGTTGTTGCATCGGTTCGACCTGCGACGGGGCGGCCAGGTCGACGACGATCTGCGCTTCCTCGGGGCTCTGCCAGAACCGGATGTCGGTGATACGATTGCCACTGGTCGAGGCGCCTTCGGCGACACCCACCGCAACTACGGTTAGCAGGGCGCAAAGAAACAGGGCAAGCCGCCGGATATCGTGTGGAGAGAGGGCACCGGTGTTGTTTGTTGTGCTATTCATGGCATTGAGTTTTCTGACTATACCTCAGATGAAGTCATGGAAGCAAAGAGACACCCCCCGACATTTTCGTGTCGGGTTCTGCCAAAGAGTGTATCGGAACGATGGCACGTTCGAAACAGGTGCGATTGCATTTCCGATGGTTGCATGACCAATGGGCGTATGATAAGCTGCACCGAGTATGAAGAACATCTCTCGGATTGGCCTGTGTTTCCTGCTTGCCGGGTCCTTGGTCGGCAACATTCAAGGCGCCGAACCGTCCCCGCGCGACATGGCTGAGAAGCTGGGTTACCGGGATCTCCTGATCGACCTGCCAAAGAGCCAGGGACAGCGTTCCCCGCGCGATCCGGATCACCGTGCGCGCGGCGATGCGTTGGCCGATCGGGGGCGCCCAAGCGGGGTATCCCAATCCGACATCGATCAATACCTGACGCCGCGGTTGTATGACCGTGCCGATCCGGTCAGCCTGCTGCCAACACTGCTGCGGTTGCAACGGCAACGTCCCGACAGTCCGAAGATCACGCGCAAGCTGGCGTTGATCTGCCTCGAGTCCGGGTTGCTTCCCGAGGCACGTCAGTGGTTCGCCCGCACCTGGCAGCTCGATCGCAACGACCTGGCGGCATTGTGGAACCTCGGGGCACTGTCGTGGCAACTCGACGACATCGAGGCGGCCCGGGCCTACCTGGGTGAATACTACGATCGCGACCCGAACAGTCCATGGGGGCGTGTCGCGGCCAATCTTCTCGAACAGGGTTCGGCCAAGATGAACAAAGCTTTTGCCGGGCAACGGGCGCGGGTGATTCAGTTTGGCGCTGGCTCCGCCACGGGTGACCAAGGCAGGGTGCGAGCGGGGGCCCCACAGGGTCCTGCCACCAGTGGCACCGCCCAGGTTCTCATCATCGACGGGCAACGCACCGATCCCGACCGGTTCGGGGCGCCGGCGAATGTTCTGCCCGTGGCGAATCCTCTGCACCCCGTCAAAACCGAGGCGAAAACCCGGGCAACCACGGGGTCGGGCAATACGACAGGAATACATCGTAAAGCTCCGCCGCCGCCCCCCGCCGAGCCGCTGCGGGGGCCACTGGCGAGCGCGACGCCGCCCCTGGCTGCCGCGTCCGCGCCGGCGTCGGTGCCTGCTCCGGCCCCAGAGGCCAATCCCGCATCGGCCACGCCGAAGTAGTTCGGGGCTGGTCGCACTGCGACGACTGCCGCCGAGAATCTGGTGGACGGAGCTTTACTGGCGCGCTTTGATCAACTGCTTGGTGAACAACACTTTGCTCCAGGTCTTGCCCATGGCCGCCAGCGGGTCGTCTTCGTCGGTTTCGGCTTCGGGTTCCTGAATGACAATCCCGTTGCTGGCCACATCGGCGGCGAATGCATACCACTGCGCCGTCGGCGTCAGCCCCGCCAGGTCGAAGTAGCGGGTCGAGACAAGGTCGGTCAGAGTAATGCGAGCATTGGTCGCGGCTGTTACCGTGCTGCCCGGGTCGTAGAGCACCGCAAACTGATAGCGACCCGCGGTGACCAGTTCCTTGAACTGCCAGGTTTCACGACTGATTCCCGCGACCTTTGAATCGGATGAAAAATAACCGTTGGGTGTGACCGAACCCTCGGCGGCGATGTACCAGACGGCCCGATTGAGATCGGTGGGTGCGAGCGGGTCCGGTTCGCCCACGTAGAGATCGAGATCGGCCCCGGTGTTCCAAGCCAGTTCAATGGCAAAGCGCCGCCCGTCGACCTTGGCTGGCGGGCTGCTGCCGATCAATCCATCGAGCAACGTGTTCCAACCGGTGTCGCGTGGCCAGTCCAGTTGCGCGTACGGACTGCCGGCACCGTAGCCTGCCACATAGTCTGCGTAATCACTGGCGGTCGGCAGGGCGATCGAGAGGCCGCGGCTGTTCTGGTAGCGCGGGCCAAACTGCACCCGATGGGCGACCGTGGCGTCAATGGCGGCCACCAGATGCTCGGCCAGGGTCGTGGGCAGCGGCAGCGTGCGCGTGTTACGCAGCTTCGCCACGAAGTCTGACAAGTCGCGGTAGTCGGTGTACTCGTAGGCCTGAACGTAGTACCGTTCGGCGCCGTTTTGACCGGGGGCGATCGTCAGTTGGTCGCGCAGGCCGGCGATCATGTCGCGTTGCGTTGCCAGCGCGGGGACAAGTGCCTGACACCAGGCGCGGAAGCTCTCTTTGAGCGTGGACATTGCGGCCATCCGGATGACCGAGAGCGTTCCGGCCAGGGTTGCCGAAGAGCCGGGTTCAGTGTAGAACGCCTTGTAGTGGTCGCAGATCGACCGGGCGAAGCTCTCGGCGTTGGTCTGACCGGCATTTCCGGCGAGTTGACCGAGAATGCGATCGTACGGCCAACCCGTGCCAAATTCATTGCCCTCAAACGCAACCATGAACTGGGCCAGGTCGCGCAGTTGCCAGGCGACCTCGACCATGCCCATCAAACAGGCGTCGAAGCCGATGACGTCGAGGGGAACGATCGTTCCGGTCGGTTGGGTGAGGGCCGCCAATAGGTGCGAGCGCAATGACGGCAGACCCATGGTGGTGACGGCACTGTGCTCGTCGACGACAATGCCGCGTGCGGGCAGCGGACCCTGGCGCCAACCCAGCCCGTGCGAAGCCAGAATCAGTGCCGTATGTCGGGCCGGGTAACGCCGCGCTGCCCAGGTGACGAACTCGGCCAACCGGGCCGCATCTGCCGAATTCACCTCGGGAGGCGAAGCCCGCCATACCTCGGTCTCGCCGCGCGAGTCGATGAGCACACGGCGGCAGCCGCCACGGCCCGTATAGGAGTCATACGGCACGTCGATCTGCACCAGCACCGTGACGTCGGTGCCGAGGATTCCGCGCGCCATCTTGACGCGGTCGGCGGCCAGTGCATTCTCGAGGTTGTTGTCGCCGCCCTGGTAGACGAGGAAGTTCCAGGCCGGCGTCGTGATGAACTGCGCACTGTTGGCCAGCGCCACGGCCGCGCTGGCGGCGGCGGCGGCCACGGTGGGGACGGCGCTGAGGGGTGTGCTTGCCGACAGCAGCTCCGGGTGTTGCTCGAATACCCGCAGGATTTCGGTGATGGTGTTGCGCGCGTCGGCATCGGTGATCGAAGACGGGTC
>CAZADH010000090.1:353-20382 GCA_964483805.1 uncultured bacterium | reverse complement strand
GGCCGCCCTCGCGCTGTCTACCGGGGAGGTTGCCCGACAACACTGCCAATGTCGGGCAGACGGGGCAATATCCACATTGGGGCAGCGACACTGCCCAGAGTTCACCCCGAAACGTGACTCGGGGCCAGGTCTGGGCGGCCAACGATGACTCGCCGTTCGGGCAGCGGTCGCCGGGAGCAAAGGCGCGAGAGCGAGTTACAGCAATACAAAAGCAAGCATGATCGAACTCGCGTCTTTGCCGAACTTCACGATCAGGTTCAGGGCGATGCGCTGGGCAAGGTTGGTCTTCACCAGAATCGAACTGAGGATGATCGCGGTGGGGCCTGGCGCCAGATCAGTCGTGGTTGGCGCTGGTCGAACCATAGACCAAGCCGGTCTTGGTCTGGCCGACCGCGATCGAGCTGCGCAGCGCTTCCTGGATGCCCTTCAACAGCTTGCCGGCGACGGCGCCGTTGCGGTAGACGGCGCTGTGCTGGGCATCGGTCGTCGATACATCGTATTTATATGAGAACTCGATGATCAGCGGTTTCTCATCATTGTGGCGCGTCCAGACCGCGAACTCGGCCTTGGCCGTCGCCGTCGGGCTGAGCACGATCTTGCCGGCCGTGTAGCTGCACTCGTCGATCAAGACGCCGTTCACGATCGGCACCAGGGCGGCCGGGTCGAGCCCGAGTTTGAGAATGCCAGGGAAGAAGCGGGCGAACGCTTTGACGTCGCCATCGAGGTGCTTGACCGGCACCTTCACCTTGGTCGAGATCGAGTACATGCGCTTGATCGAGTCGGGGCCGGCAACGAGGTCTTCTTCGACCTTGGTATCGCCCGGATACCCTTCGGCCGGCTTCACGATCGGCAGCATCTCGAGTTGTAGTTCGGGGTTGCGGAACTTGAACGTCAACTCGGTATTGCCCTCGTGCTTGTGCCCGTCGCGGGGCGGTCGGATCTCGTCGTCCTGGCGTCGGCGGATGATGTACCCCGCCTTGTATAGGCCGAAGTTCGCGGTGTCGCAGAACGCGATGTTGCGGAACCGCTTGCCGCTCAAGAATGTCGGGTCGTCGACGACCTCGAGGCCCTGCTTCTCGGCCACCTTCTTGACCTCGTTCCAGATCTTCTGCAAGCCCGCGCCCAGGTCGCGGAACCGCTCGACCTTGAACAGGATCTTCGCCTCGCGGCCGGTGAGCGCCGGGTCGCCGCGACGGGCCGAGGCGGGGGACGTACCGGCGGCAAGAACCGTGAACAGCAGGGCGACAATCAGGAAGGCGCGAGGCATGCAGGTCAACCTTTCTGCAAACGCATCGCCGCAGAAGGCGACGCGAGGTAGTAATACGATGTATTTCAATAGGCCGTGGGCCACGTGCTCGTGACCGGCACCGGGTGACCCTGGCATGTCGGGCGCCAAGCCGGGAGCGGAAACTGCCCGGCTTCCGACCCGACGTCGGCAGCTTACTTGGGCCACTTTGTGAACGGGTTCTTGGTCAAGTTCGAGTTGAAGTATTTCGGGTCGCCGGTGACTTCCTGGCCGATCCAGTCGGGGAGGTCGATCCTCTGGTTCTCGTCGGTCAACTCGACCTCGGCCACGATCAGGCCCAGGTTGACGCCGAGGAACTCGTCGATTTCCCAGGTCAGCGCGCCGATCTTGATCTTGTGGCGGTTCTTCTCGACGAGGGGTTTCTCGCACAGGTTGGTGAGCATCTCGTTGGCATCGGCGGCCGGGATCTCATACTCGTATTCGGCGCGGGTGGCGCCGACGGTGATGCCCTTGATCGTCAAAAAGCCCTTGTCGTCGATGGTGCGGACGCGCACGGTGCGTTCTTTTTCGGTCGAGAGGTAGCCCTGCCGGTACGCGGTACCTTTGGCGAGTATGCGCCAGGCGTCACCCTTGATGAGATACTTGCGTTCGATTTCTTTGGCCATGGTGCTGGTTCGATCCTTTCGTGCTCGGTGAGTCCGAGCATCTCTTTGGCTTTCAGGATCGCCGCGATGTCGGTCGACTCGACCGCCACCGTCTGGATGGCGGCGCCGTTGATCAGCAGTTCGGCGATCTCGGTGATGCACTCGTTGGCCATGAACCCGTAGCGGCGCTTGAAGATGTGGACCGCGCACAGTTCGGGGTTGGTGCGGATCAGCTCATTGAGGAACTGATCGAGCGTATACTCGGTGCGCTTGAATTCGGGCATCTTCACGGCGAACGCGGGGTACCCCCGGCACGCCCGTGTCAGAGTAACAGGGGGGCGGAGTGCCGTCAAATGCGAGGCCGCGAAACAACAGGGCCAACGGCAACCTGGTCGCGACTCGATCGTGAGTGTGGAGCACAGGGCGTCGCATTAACACGCCGCAGGTTTCGACAAAACAACGGGGGCCGGCATGGTTGCCGGCCCCCGAATCACACAACAGCGCAGTGCGGCTTGCCTGCCGTTCGCGCCCGGTCGACCGTCAGTTGGCGGTGCCCGTGCGGCGCGGCGTTTCGTTCGCCGGGGTGAGCGGGCGTGCAGTTCCGGGAACAGTGAAGAGCAGTTGCTCAGGTTTGTCGGGGTATTTCGCCGTGAACAGCAAATTGCCGTCGGGCGAGGTGGTGATCAGGAGACCGCCGCCCTGGCTCTCGTTGAACACCGGCGTCATGCCGATGTCGAGGGCGACGAGGCGGTCGCCTTGCGCGGTGATCTGGCCTTTCTTGCCGGTGGTCAGCGGGTCGTGCGGGGTGTGACCGAAGATAATGCCCCGTACGCCGAACCGCTCGAGGTTGTCTTCGATCAAGGTATTGTCTTTCCACCAGTCGCGCAGCCACAACACACCGTTCTTGTCGTCGACCACGCCACGGCTCCAAGTGTCGGCATCAACGAGGTCACGGTAATCGGCGGCGATGTCGGAGCGGCTCTTGGCCGGCTTGCTGCAGCCGGCATGGATGAACAGATAACCATTCACGATGGCAAAGAGCGGGCGGCGGCGGATCCACGCGCCATAGGTGCCGTCTTTGGCGATCGTGGGTTTGAACTTCTTGACGATTTCCGGAGTGTACTTCGCCCCGGCGGTGATCTCGGCCGGCGAGACGCCCGCAAGCGACATCAGCGTCGCTTCGTAGTGACGTTTCTTTTCGCTCTTGAGCGTGTTGGCCCAGGTCTCGATCTGGCCGTTGAGCAGCATGACTTCGTGGTTACCAAGAAGGGGGATCACGCGTCCGCCCGCAGCCGCCGCCTGCTTCTCGAGGCTCATGACTGCGTCGTACACCTGTTTGCTGGCGTGGCCGCGATCGCCGTAATCGCCGGTGAAGATCAGCAGGCCTTTGCCGCCGGTCCAGGTTACGTCGTAGCCCTTCGGATCATTGCGTTTGGCCATGCCCACGGCCTCGAGCGAACCGGCAAACTGGTCGAACGCGCCATGGATGTCGCCGATGGCGGCGACTGTCGGGGCCGACGGCACTTCGACCCACGGCGGGTCTTTCTGCCAGTCGCGTGCAAACGCCGGCAGACCGGCGAGAATCACCAGGGTGACGAGGACCGCCAGGAAGCGATGGTTCATGCGGTGCATTGGTTTCTCCTCGAGGATGTCGTTGTGCGATGTGTTCTGTTAACTCTAGAGAATTGCGGGGTGGGGTGTCAAATTACGCATGCGCTTCGCCGGCGTCGAACACCTTGCCGGGATTCAGCACCCCGTTGGGGTCGAGCGCCTTCTTGATCGTGCGCATGGTCGCGAGATTCGTCGAGGGCAACGCCATCGGCAGGTACTTCTTGCGCTTGTAGCCGATGCCGTGTTCACCCGACAGCGTGCCGCCGAGACTGATCGTCAGTTTGTACATCTCGACGAGGATGTCGGGCAGCGTCTTGCGCCACTCTTTCAGCGTCCACTTCGGGTTCATCACCGGGGTGGCGTGCAGGTTGCCGTCGCCGGCGTGGCCGTAGCACGGGATCTCGATATCGAAACGGGCGGCGATCTTCAAGAGGCCGGCAACCATATCGGGTATTGCTCCGATCGGCACGACGATGTCTTCGAGGCTCTGCCGCGGACTCTGCACCTTGAAAGCCTCGGCGATGTTGCGGCGCACGCGCCACAGGCGCTCTGATGTCGTGCGGTTGTCGGCAACGTAGACGGCCTGCGCCCCGCTCTCCTCGGCGACCTTGCCGACCGCATGCGCCTGCCGGGTCACTTCGGGTACGTCGGCGCCGTCGACGGTGATCAACAGCATTGCGCCCGCCTGTTGCCACGGCAGCGATTCGTTGAGATAGGCGCAGGACGCGGCGATGCTGGTGCGGTCCATGAACTCGATCGCGGTTGGGATGATTCCGGCCTTGGTCATGATCTTGGGCACCAGCGCGATCGCGTCGGTGACGGTCGGGAACAACGCCAGCAGATCGACGCTCGCCTTCGGCAGCGGCATCAGTTTGAGTGTGATCTTTGTAAATACACCCAATGTACCCTCAGAACCAATCATCAATGGAATCAAATTGTAACCACTGACATCCTTCACCCGCTTGCCGCCCAGTTCGAGGATCTCGCCAGTGGGCGTGACGACCTCGAGGCCGATGACGTAGCGGCCGGTGACGCCGTATTTGACGGCCTTGCCGCCGCCGGCATTGGTGGCGACGTTGCCGCCGATGCAGCAGGTTTCGAGGCTCATCGGGTAGCCGGCGAAGAACAGGCCGTGGTCTTTGACCAGGCCGTTGATTTCATTTGTAAATACACCGGGTTCGACGGTCATGGTCATGTTGGCCGGGTCAACCTCGATGACTTTGTTGAGCCGGTCGAAGATCAGCACGATGCCGCCGGCGAGCGGTACACACCCGCCCGCCAGGCCGCTGCCGGCGCCGCGGGGCGTGACCGGCACGCGGGCGCGGTTGGCCAGTTTCATGATCGCGGCCACCTCGGTGGCCGAGGCGGGTCGCACCACGCACTCGGGCAGGTGTTCGCGCTCGGGGTCGGCGATCTCGTCGCGCGAGTAGCTCTCGAGTTTGTCGCGGTCACCGAAGATCACGTTGCCGGCGCCGACGATCTTCTGCAGTTCGCTGACGATGGCGGGAGTGACGGGTTCGAACCCCTTGGCATACTGCGGGTCGCGCTCGATCGGACCGGCGGGTTTGTCATCGTCGTGGGCCTGCGTAGTGGTTTGTATTGCACTGTGCGAAGCCTCGGCGGATACCGCCTTCTTCTCTTCGCCCTTCGCCTCTTTCGTCGTCGTCGCATGGGATTCGCCGGGTGCTTTTGCCGTGGTCTTGCCCAGGCGCTTCTGCAGCCGCTCGGTGATGGCCGGTGCGAGCGCGAACAGGTCGCCGACGATGCCGAAATCGGCCACCTTGAAGATCTGCGCCGTCGGATCAGCGTTGATGGCGATGATCGTTTCGGCCGTCTGCATGCCGGCCAGATGCTGAATGGTGCCGGAGATACCCATGCCGATGTAAAGACGCGGTGTTACGGTCTTGCCCGACAGACCGATCTGCGTGGGGTAGGGGAGCCAGCCACGATCGACGACATCGCGCGTGGCGCCGAGCGCGGCGTCGTTCTGGTCGGCGAGCGCGCGGGCGACCGGCAGATTCGCGGCCTTCTTGATGCCGCGGCCGACCGCGACCACGGCAGTCGCCTCGCTGATGCTGCCCTGGTCGGCGGCGTGCGGGGTCAGGTTCAGGCGTCGGGTGCGACTGCGCAACATCGCCGTGGGCGGTTCGCGCCGCACGATCTGGCCGTGGTGCCCGGGGATGGCCGTGGCGGCGCGTTGGCTGCGCGGCCGCACCGTCGCCATTTGCGGGCGGTGGTTGGGCGTGCGGATTGTGGCGAGAATGTTGCCGCCGATGGCGGGCCGCGTTTGCAGCAGCTCGCCGGTCTTCGCATCGATATCGAGGCCGGTGCAGTCGGCGGTCAGCCCGGTGTTGGCCTTGATGGCGAGATACGGCATGACGGTGCGGCCAAACGCCGTCGCGCCGGCGATCAGAATCTCGGGGTGCTCTTCGTTGATCAGCCACGTCAACGCTGCCGCGGCCGGTTCGATCTCGGCCTGGTCGAGGTTCGGCCCGTCGACGGCCACCACACGGTCGGCGCCGCAATCGATCAGGCTCTGCAGTTCGGCGTCGACAAGCCGGCCGCCAAACACCACGGCGGTGATCGGCAGCGGTCGCTGCGCCTTCAGATGGCGGGCGCGGGTCAGCAACTCGTGACCGATGCGTTGCAGTTTGCCTTCGGCCTGTTCGGCCAGAATCCAGATGCCGCCGGTGGCCGGGCCAGTGCCGGTCGTCTGCGGATGATGGGTCTGGGTGCTGGTTTCGTTTCTCATTGCAGCACCTCCCGCTCGTCGAGAAAGGCGACAAGCCGGTCGGCGGCCTTGGCCACGGCCAGTTCGTCGAGGGCAGTATGCATCTCGGTGGTGCGGCCGAACTTGACCGACTCGATCTTGACCACGCGCGTGGGCGAGCCCTTCAGCCCCAGTTCTTCGGGCTTGACGTCGAGGTCGTTGGGGCCCCACGTCGCGATCTGCGCATCGTGCGCGCGCAGCTTGCCTTTGAGCGTGGGCAGGCGCGGTTCGGCCACCTCTTTGACCACGGTGAGAACACCGGGCAGATCCATTTCGAGCGTCTCGTAGCCGTCTTCGAGCAGTCGTTGCACGCGGCAGACCTTGCCATCGAAGTGATCGAAACGGCTGACATACGAGGCGACCGGCCAATCGAGCCACGCGGCGATGTTCGGGCCGACTTGACCGGTGTCACCGTCGGTGGCGCGTTCGCCGCACAACAACAGGTCGCACGGCCCCAGTTTCTTGATCGCGGCGGCCAAGACGCGGCTGGTTGCCCAGGTATCGGCACCGGCGAAGGCAGGGGCTGACAATAGGGTGCCGCCGTCGACGCCCATCGCGATGGCTTCGCGCAGCGCCGAAATCGCTTTGGGCGGCCCCATCGTCACGGCGTGGACCTCGCCGCCGTGCTTCTCGCGCAGCCGCAACGCCAGCTCGATCCCGTACAGATCGAGCGGATTGATGATCGCTTCGACGCCGTCGCGGATCATGGTCCCGGTGACCGGGTCCATCTTTACGTTGTCTGTATCGGGAACCTGCTTGATGGCAACGATGATACGCATGCCCACACCCTCCATGGTTCAGTATTGGTGCGATCGTAGACGGTTCGGGGGGTGCGCGTCAACCTCACCCGCTACGGTTCTGCTCCGATGCCGGCAATCCGCCCACCACGGATGGCGCAGTGGGCGGTTGCAGCCAGGATGGCGGGCAGCGCTTGGGACGTTTGCCCAGCAAAACACGCGGGGGTCTTTTCATTCACGTGGGCACGATGTTAGAATAGCGACAGTGGCAGCCGTCGTGTGTGGTGATGCACCGCGTGCGACCGATCTTGACCCAAGATGCAGGAGGACCGGAGCCATGTCGAAAGACAAAGACATCAAGAAAGAAACCAAGAAGAAGCCGCAGAAGAGCGTCAAAGAGAAGCGTGCCGAGAAGCAGGCCAAGAAGGCTGCCAAAGACGGCAAGGTCATTTAAGTAAACTGGTTCGGTGCCGCGAGTGCGTGGCACCATGTGTGGTCATCACGGGGCGGAAGGCTGCAACAGCGGCATTTTCGCCCCGTTCGTTTGCAGATCGTGAGGGAGGGTACCATGAGGACACCGAGTCGTTCTCTCGCTGTGACTTGTTTGGCGCAAAGCGTGGGTGCCGTCACCGGTGGGCGCAGCATCGGGCGTTGGTGTCCGGGATTGCCGCCGCGGCGCGCGCTGTTGGCCGGGTTGATGCTGCTCGCATTGGCGGGGGTGCCGGGGTGCGCCGACGATGTGGTGATCCCGCCGGCGGCGATGACGACGCCGGTGGCGGCCGATGCCGCGCAGCCCGTGGTGCTGCCCGCGCCGGTGCAGCAGGGCGGCATGGCACTCAACGAAGCGCTGGCACGGCGACGTTCGCAACGCGACCTCGATCCTGTTGCCGAGATCGGCCTGGCCGAGGTATCGCAGATGGTCTGGGCAGCCCAGGGTATCAATGCGCCGGGTGGCTATTACCGCACCGCCCCGTCGGCGGGGGCCCTCTACCCGCTCGAAGTGCTGGTCGCCGCCGGCCGGGTGGCGTCGCTCCCGGCCGGGGTGTACCGCTACCGCCCCGCGAAGCACGATCTGATGCCGGTGGCAACCGGCGACCCGCGGCGCGGGCTTGTGTTGACGTCGTATGGACAGCAGGCCTGGATCGGCAGTGGCTCTGCGCTCATCGTCATTGCCGGGGTGACCGAGCGCACCGCCAAAAAGTACGGCGACCGCGCCGAGCGTTACGTTGCCAATGAAGCGGGGCATGCCGCGCAGAACGTGCTGTTGATGGCCGCCGCCCTCGGTTTGAAGGCTGGCATCGTCGGGGCGTTTGATGACGACGCGGTGCGGCGGTTGTTGTGCCTGGCCGCCGACGAAAAGCCGTGGTTGGTCATGCCCGTGGGCCGATGACGGCGTCGGGGTTCAGCCCTGGTCGGTCAGGGGTTCGACGCCGGTCCAGTCGGGGGCCACGCCGTTGCGTTGGCAGTCCATCGCCCGGTCGCGGAACAACGCGGCGGCGCGGTCGTCGGGATCGGTGTTGAGCACGTCGGTGAATGCCTGAACGGCGGCGGCGAACTTCCGACCGTAATACAACGTCAATCCCTCTTCGAAGCGGTTGCGGGTCTGGCATTTCATCGCCTGGTCTGGCTTGTCGGCCGGCGAGACGATCAACTCGAACACCGAGACCGCTTCGGACTTGCCCTTGACCAGCACCTTGGCGAGAAAGCGGAACTGGTGCCGGGTGGCGTCGATCTGGCAGAAGGTCTTTTCTGAGAAGGCGATGCCGACGCCGTAATACTTTGTCAATCTCTGCAGGCGGGAGGCCAGGTTGACCGAATCGGCAATGACCGTGCCTTCCATGCGTTGCTCCTCGCCAACGGTGCCGAGCATCAACGGCCCGGTGTGGATGCCGATGCCGATGGCGATCGGCCGATAGCCGCGGCTCTGGCGGTGCTGGTTGTAGACGAGAATCTCGCGTTGGATGGCGATCGCTGCCTGCACGGCATCTTCGACGGCGCCGGGGAAGAGCGCCATGATCTCGTCACCGATGTACTTGTCGATGAAGCCGTGGTGCTCACGCACGATCGGGCCGACGCGGCGCAGATACGAGTTGATGAAGTCGAAGTTCTCCTTCGGGGTCATCGCTTCCGACATCTGCGTGAACGAGCGGATATCGACGAACATCACCGTCATGTCGCGTTCGACCTGGTCGCCGAGGTTCACGTCGGTGATGCTCTTCTTGTCGAGGAACCGCAGCAGTTGCTTGGGGACGAACCGCTCGTAGGCCATGTTCAGCCGCTGCAGGTTGTCGGTGAACGCCTCGATGGTTGCGAATGCCAGCGAGTAGCGCAACGACAGGGTGAACCCCTGGAACACCACGAGAATCAAGAGGCCGAGCGGCGCGCAGTACCCGGTGGCGAGCACGCCGTTGAAGACGAGAATGTCGTTGATGACCGTGGTGACCAGTGCCGCGTAACCGACCAGCCACGGGCCGGACCCCGCATGGCCGCGTTGCCAGGCCCGCACCAGCACCCGGCCCATCAGCAGGGCGCCGCCGAGTGTAACCACATGGTATGGCTGTTGTAAATGCGAAAACACCCAGACCGGTGTGGTGAGCACGATCGCGGTGGTCAACACACCCACGAGGTTGAACAGGTGTGGTGCGCGGCGCGGGGTTTCCTCGGGATACAGTTCCGCGATGAACATGACGAACATCGGCACGGTGAGAACGAGCGACAGGAACGAGAGACGGGCAAACCAGGTGAACGGCAGTTGGGGCAGCCACTGGGCCACCAGCATTTCGCCGGTCAGCAGGGCGCGGCCGCCGACGAGCAGGCAGATCAGGCCGAAGAACAGTGATGCGCGGTCTTTGCGGCGATGGTGAAAGAGGCCGAAGTGATACAGCCCCATCATCAGAAGACCGCCAGCCATGAAGGCATCGAAGGCCACACCGCGCTCCCGGTCGGCTGCGATGGCGGTCAATGGCCCGAGGTGCGGGCTGCGCACCAGGCCGCCGAACTTGGTGTGAAAGTTGGCGACGCCGATCACCAGGTCGATGTCGGTGCCGACTTCGGCCGGAAGCGGCACGACCACATGTTGCCAATGCGGCCGGGTGTGCGCTTCGTCGAGGCCGGGTTCGCCGCAATGGCCCACGGGCCGACCGTTGACCCACGCGCGCCAGGCACAATTGACCTGGCCGAAAGCCAGCGCCTGGATCGGGGCGTCGGCGGGCCGATGGATGTGCAGGCGCAAAGTCACCGCGCCGGTGCCGGGCAACGGGCCGATCCCGGGCAGGGAGCGGTCGTTCCATACCCCGGGCAGTGCCAGAAACCCGGTCGGGGACGCCGGAAGACCGAGGTTGGTCGCCGTTGCATTGGGAAGGATGCCCCAGTAGCAGGCCCACTCGCCGTCGAGAGCGACGATTGTCGTTGGCGCCGATGCGGTTGCGAGATCGAGTCTGCCGCCACGGGCGGCGCCGATCGCGAGGGGTGACGCCTGCGTGGTGGTGACTGCCAGGAGCATGGCGACGACAAGGGCCGCCCAGGCCGTGCCCCATTGCTGGCGACACCACGATCGGGCGCGCGTTGGGTGCGGCCGGGTGGCAAGGGGCGGGAGTGCGGACGAAGCGGTCACGTCGGCATCATGCCACCATTGGCTCCGCCGGTCAATGCGGCCATCGTCACGAATTCCCGAGAACTTCGCGGATCTTGCGGGTCAACGTCTCGGTGGTGAACGGTTTGTGCAGCAGACTGGTGCCGGCTTCGAGGACACCGTGCTGGGCGATGGCGTCTTCCGGGTAGCCCGACATGAACAGCACCCGCATCTGCGGGGCAATACGCCGGATGCGTTCGGCGAGCACCGGCCCGGTCATCGTCGGCATGATCACGTCGGCCAGCAGCAGCGCCGGGGTGGGAGACTGGGCGGCGATCCGCTCGGCCTCCTGGACGTCGCCGGTTTGCAATACAACGTAACCCTGCCGTTGCAGGATCACTTCGATCAGGCGCCGCAGGGCGTCGTCATCCTCGACGACGAGAATCGATTCGTGCCCTGGATGCACTTCTGCTGGTGGTGGAGCCGGCGGCGTCATCTCGGCCTCAGCGACAAACGGCAGGTCGACCAGGAAGGTTGCGCCGGCGCCGACGCTCGATTCGACCTGGACGTCGCCGCCGTGCTGCTTCACGATGCCGTAGACCGTGGCCAGACCCAGACCTGTTCCCTGGCCGCGGTCTTTGGTGGTGAAGAACGGCTCGAACAACCGACTCTGAATCTCACGCGGGATGCCGGCACCGTTGTCGGTCACGGCGATGCGGACATACTCACCCGGAGGCAGGCTGTTCCCGGCGCGGGCCTCGGTGCCGTCGAGTTGAACCCGGGTTGTGGCAATCTCGATGCGCCCGCCGGTGGCAACGGCATCGCGGGCGTTGATGACCAGATTCATGAGCACCTGCTCGATTTGCGAGACATCGGCGCGGATCGTGCAGGGACAAGCCGCGTATGTGGTTGTCAATACAATGTCTTCACCAATCAGGCGCAACAGCAGCTTCTTGAACCCGTCGATGACCTGGTTCACGTCGAGCACGCGCAGTTCGAGCACTTGTTTGCGACCGAAGGCGAGCAACTGCTGGGTCAGGTTGCGTGCCCGCTCCCCGGCCTTGCGGATCTCGTCGATCGGGGTGCGGAGCTGCGCGTCGGTCGGTGCCAGTTGTGCCTGCATCAACTCGCTGTAGCCGAGAATGACGGCGAGCAGGTTGTTGAAATCGTGCGCGACGCCGCCGGCGAGGCGACCGATCGATTCCAGTTTCTGGGCCTGCATGAGTTGTTCCTGCAAGAGGCGTTGTTGCGCCTCGGCCTCGCGCAGCGCCGTGATGTCGGTGCCTTGGGCGATCGTCGCTTCGATCGAGCCATCGCCCCGGTGGATGTTCGTCGAGTTCCACAGCAGCCGATGCGTCGCGCCGTTGCGGTCGACGACCGGCAACTCGAGGCTCTGCCAGTGAAGGCCCCGCGAGGCCGCGTTGGCGAGGTCCAGCGCCTGCTCCCGCTGATCGACAGGAAAGAGAAAGTCGAGATGCCGGCCGATGACGTCGTCGGCGCGGGCCCCGACGAGACGCTCGAAGGCCGGGTTGAAGCGGGTGATGTGGCCCAGCGGCGTCCAGGCGATGATCGGCACACCGACAGCATGGAACAGGGCTTCGAGGTACGAGCTGGTCTCGCGCAGTTCCTCGGTGCGTTGCGCGACGAGAATCTGCAGCCGTTCCTGGTAGCTCTTGTTTTCGCGCAGCAGGCGGGCCCGCTCGAGCACGTTGCGGACGACCATTTCCATGGCGGCCATCTCGAGGATCGGTTTGGTGACGTAGTCCCAGGCGCCGGCCCGCACCGCCGCGATCACGTCGGCAAGCACGCCCGTGCCTGAAACCACGATGACCGGCGTGTCAGGGCACTCATTCTTGAGCGTGGCCACGAGCGAGATCCCGTCCATGCCGGGCATGCGCAGATCGGTGAGCACGAGGTCGGGTTTTTCGCGGCGAAACAGTTCGAGTCCGGCCCGCCCCGAGTCGGCTTCGATGACGCGGAAACCACTGTCGGTGAAATACGCCGTAATGCTGGCGCGAACGGGCGCTTCGTCTTCGATGGTCAGCAGCGTGACGGGGCGGGTCGACATGGGTTCAGGGCGCGGTCCGGCCGCAAAGGCGCAGAATAGCCCGGGTCATCGTGTGCATGTCGACCACCGGTTTGTGCAGCACATCAGCGGCATTGATGCCGAGGTGTCGCAACTGCGTGGGGATCTGGTAATCGACACTGCCGGTGTGGATCAGGTAGCGCATCAGCGGTTGCAGCGCCTGCGCCCGCACGATCACGCTGTTGCCGTCCTGGCCGGGCAGGCGGATGTCGACGATGGCGACGTCGAAGGTCTCGCGCGCCAGCAGTGAAAGCGCCTCCTCGCCGCTGGCGACCGCGGTGACGGCAAACCCGTCGTCGGCAAGAAACGCGCACAGATTGGTGCGGACGGCGGGCTCGTCGTCAATCACCAACAACCGCAACGGCGGCAGGGCGGGTGTGGGGTTGCACGACCCGGTCATCGGCAGTCCTCGGGGGCAAGCGGCAATCTGATCACGAAGCGGGCCCCGCGGTCGGGGGCCGACTCGACCGCGAGCTGACCCTTGTGATTGTTGGTAATGATCATGTATGACACGGACAGGCCCAGGCCCGTGCCCTTGCCGGGTTCCTTGGTGGTGAAGAACGGTTCGAATACCCGTCGGCGCACGGATTCCGTCATCCCCGGGCCGTTGTCTTCGACTTCAATACGGGCCATCGTGGCCTCGCGGCCTGTGCGGATGACGATGCGCGGCGGCGGGGCGCTCTCGTCGCGGGGGCGCTCACTGATTGCCTGTGCCGCATTCTTCAAGAGGTTGAGCATCACCTGCTCGATCTCGGTCACGGTAATCGGCAACGGCGGCAGATCGGCGGCGAACTCGCGGACGATCTCGATGTGCTTGAAATCGTAGCGCTTGCGCAGATCGTAGTCGCTGGTCGCCAGGCCCAGTGCGCGTTCGACCAGTTCGTCGATGCGGGCCGGTTGCCGGTTCGACTCACTGCGGCGGCTGAACTGCAACATGTTCGCCACGATCTGGGCGGCCCGGGACCCGGCGTTGCGAACACCAGCGATGAACTCGAAGATCTCGCGCCGCGCCAGGTAATCTTTCAGTTTGTGCAGATCGACACCGGTTGCCGCGGCCGCCTGCAGGTTGGCCGGCAGGTCGGGCGACAACCGCCGCTCGATGTTCTGCACGCCCTGCACGATGACGCCCAGCGGATTGTTGATCTCGTGGGCCATGCCGGCAGCCAGACCGCCCAACGAGCTCATCTTCTCGGCCTGGATCATCATCTCTTCGATGTGGACCCGCTGCGTGACGTCGTCGATGCGCACCACCGCTCCGGTCACACCATTGGCCACCAACGGAAAAACCAGGACGTCGGCAAAACCGCGCTCGCCGTGCAGTTCGGCGGGAACCTTCTCGGTCGCCCGCGGCTGGCGTTCCTGCACCGCCTCGCGCAGCAGCGCGAACTGGCTCTTGAACTGAGGCAGCAGGTCGTCGATCAGGCGCCCCTGCGCTTCGTGCGGACGGATGCCGGTGTGCGCCTCGGCTTGGCGATTCCACAAGGTGACCCGCCCCTCGGGATCGACGCCGGCCATGAACGACGGCATCGAATTCACCACGTTGTCGAGGTAGTTCTTGGTCTTGGCGAGCTGGTCCTCGGCGGCGTGCCGCCGCCAGATGTTGATGCTGAGCGCGACAACGAGAACCGTCAATACAAAGAACACGACGACGCTGGACGCGACCAGCAACCAGTGGACTTCGTAGAACGAGTGCGGCGCGTTGATGACGATGCTCCCTGGCGGCAGGGTGGCGCGGATGCCGAACCGGCGCAGTTGCGTGTCGTCAAACATCGGGCGGGTGGCTGCCGCGGTGGCGATCGGGATGGTTGCCGGATCGACGCCGGCAAGAATCTGGGCGGCCATGCGGGCCGCCTGTTGCCCGTGCAGGCCGCCACCAATGAGGTGACCGCCGACGATCCCGTGGCCGAGGCGTTCCTCGTGGACTCCATACACCGGGACGGGCGAGATCGTCGCGACGAAGCTGGCGATTTCGGAGTGGTTGAACAGTTGGCCTGTCGAATCCATGCTGTAGGAGAGAATGCCGACCAGCGCGGTTGGCCCGAGCTGGCGAATCGCCACCGCAACGTCGGCGATCGGCACACCCGATACATACCGGATATTTACGGTCTTGGTCAGCTCTTGCAGATCGCTTTCGACTTCGCGGCGCGTGGCGCGCCCCGTGCTGCTCGTGTCGTGAATCAGCACGATCTCACGGGTCATGGGGTGCAGTTGCAGCATGGTCCGCACGGTGTCGCGTGCGTTGAGGCGTTCGACCACGCCGGTGACGCGGGTCTCGCTGCCGATCATCGCCGGTTCGAACCCGTTGATGCCGCAGAAGACGATCGGAGCGTCGGCGAAGAGTTCGCGTCGGTAGCGGATGGCAAACTCGAGGGCCGGATTGTCGAGCGTCAACAGCAGAGTGACCGTCGTTGACGCGTATTTGTAGCGCAGATAATCGGCCATGATCGGAAAGTGATCGAGCCTCGGGAAGCGCTTGGTATCAAGATACTCGACGATGGGTTCGACCGAGGGGTTGGTCTCACGCAGCGTTTCGAGCACGCCCTGCGTCTCGTTGTCGGACCACTGGTACCCCAGGTGGTAGGCATTGAGAATGACGACGGTGGGTGACCGCGGCGTTGCCGTTGGTGTTCCGAACGCTGGGGTGGCGTGAACGACCCCGGCGATCAGGAGGAACAGCAGCACCACGAACCACCGCCATGGGCCAGTCGGCAGCGCCAACGACGGCATCGCCAACCCCGGGCGAGCAGCCGGTTGTCGGCGAGGGATCCCCTGTCTGTTGAGGATGAGACGATGTGATGTCAAGCGCACGCGTTCATGATACACGGGCTGGGGGCGCGTTGCCAAAATAATCTACGTCAGGCTGCGGTACCGCTTGAGTCGGACAACGCCGGCGTGCTAAGGTCATCGCGTCGGCCGCGGCGCGGTCGAACTCCATCCGATGAACGAGGCCTGGCCTGTGAAACCGAGCATCAAGCACCTTCTGATCTTCATTCCGATCGCGTTGCTCATCGAGTTCGTGCCGGCGTTGCACAACAAGGTGGCGTTGTTCATTGTCTCGTGCCTGGCGATCATTCCGTTGGCCGAGTTGATGGGTGATGCCACCGAGGTCATCGCCAACCGGTTCGGCGCGGCGATCGGCGGGTTTCTCAACGCCACCTTCGGCAACGCGGCCGAGTTCATCATTGCGTTCGTTGCTCTGTCGAAGGGCTACGTCGATGTCGTCAAAGCGTCGCTCACCGGCTCGATCATCGGCAA
Source organism: uncultured bacterium (assembly GCA_964483805.1). Taxonomy (GTDB): domain Bacteria; phylum Muiribacteriota; class Ozemobacteria; order Ozemobacterales; family Ozemobacteraceae; genus CAZADH01. The sequence goes on along the minus strand of CAZADH010000090.1, from coordinate 4,462 downwards.
CCTGCTGCTGGTTATCGGGGTGTCGATGGTCGCCGGCGGCATGAAATACAAAGTGCAGAAGTTCAGCCGGACCCACGCCAACGCTTCGGCGACCGGGTTGATCATGGCGGCCATCGCCTTGTTCATTCCGACGGTGTATCACTATGCCGCCGAAAAGACGGCGGGGGGCTGGAACGACGCACTTGCCTACAAAGTTTCGGCTGGTATTGCCTGCATCATTCTGTTGACCTACATCATGCAGCTCGTCTTCTCACTCAAGACGCATCGCACGCCGTTGGGCATGCATGAGGGTGAGGCCGCGACCGTCAGCGCTGTCGAGGCGGAAGCCAAGGGCGAACACCACTGGTCGCAGAGCAAGGCGGCCGGCGTTCTGGCGTTGTCGACAGTATTCGTCGCGATTCTCTCGGAGTTCATGGTCGGCTCGATCGAGGCGGTGCGTGCGTCTTTCGGTTTGTCGGAAGTGTTCATCGGGGTCATCGTGGTGGCCATTGTCGGCAATGCCGCCGAACACTCGACGGCGATCATCATGGCCCTCAAAGACAAAATGGATCTGTCGCTCGAGATCGCCATCGGTTCGAGCATGCAGGTGGCGATGTTCATTGCGCCGCTGCTGGTGCTGTGTTCGCGCTGGCTGGGGCACCCGATGACCCTCGAGTTCACCGGTCCCGAGGTCGTGGCCGTGATGTGCACCGTCTGGATCACCGCGCACATCGTCAGCGATGGTGAGTGCAACTGGATCGAAGGGGCGCAACTGCTGTCGTTGTACCTGATCCTCGGGGTGCTCTTCTTCTTCCTGCCCTGACCGGGCCGGGGCGCCGGCCCTATTTGATGCCGAACAGCGTCATGATCAACCACATGACCACGGCGATGATCATGATGCCCAGGCGGACAAGGTTCAGGACCTCGGTGGCGCCCAAGGTCACACCGCCCCCGCTTGGTGAGCGCAGCGCCACCGATTGGCGTTCGACCTTGTTGCCCAACAACTGCCAGGTGGTGCCGCGTGCCCCCGCAAAGAAGTGCGTGCCGAGAGCGTGGGCCAGGTCACGCCCCCGGCGGTTGATCTCGCTCAGGTCGGCATCGGTGGTCTTGATGGTGATGCCGCTCACGCCGGTGGCCAGCACCCGTAACTGATAGGAAGGCCGTTGTTCGCCTTCGGTGCTCGTTACCGCGACCCCGCGAATGCAGGCAAACGGAATGCGGCGCCAGGTGAACATTTCGCCGCCGCCGAGGCCCGTCGACACGAGGATCTCGCGCTGCGCGGGATCGATGACGGCGCGGCCGCGATACAGCAACCGCCCGAGCGCACCGATGATGGTCATCGTCGCACCCAGGATCATGAGCATCTGTTGTGCATCGGTTGTATGTCGTGCCGATATCCGGTTGAAGAAGACGATCGCGCCGAGAATCAACAGAACGGTGAAGATGGTTTCCCCGACCGTCTCAACGTCATACCCGTTGGCCCACGAATTCCTGCTGCCCAACGCCTGGGTGAAGGAGGTCACGGATTGCCCGGGCGCCGGTGGACGGTTACGCCGCCGCACCGTTTTCGCCGCCGGCACCGGAACGGTCGACGGGACAGTCGCCGGCACGGAAACCGTGATGGTCTCTGGAATCGGTGCTGTCGGCTCGGCCAGCAGGTCGGGCCGGGCCGTGCCGGGAGCCGGGAACGGGTCGATGCCGCCAAAGAGATCGCGGCGCGCACACCAAGGGCAGGTGTCGAGATGGTTCCCGTAGTGGTGCTCGCGGTTCGTGGTGCAGCGGTGCAACGACTGCTCGGCGGTGGCCAGGGCCGAGGCCCACGCGCGCGCATGGGGACGCGATGCGGTGTCGCCGGGCGCAAAGGCCGCGCGGAAAAGATGCCGCAGTTCGGCCGGCAGCAGTTCGAGCGGCGGGGCGTGCGGCGCCGGCGTGATCCGGCCTGCGGTCGTGGCGCTGGTGCTCGCTGATGATCCGGGTGCCGAAGCAATACGTGGGAAATACGCCGACAGACCGTGCCGGATCCGTTCCGCCGTCATCGGCGGCTCGCCGTCGCCTTGCCAGACGCCGGCATACGGGTGGGTTCCCTCCATCAACAACTGAAAGATGAGCACCGCCATGCCGAAATGGTCGTGCTTGGGTTCGCGGTTGACGGTGGCGAACGGGACGCCCTGCAACTCGGGCGGCGTGAACTCGGGTTTGCCCACGAGGCAGCGGTAGACCTGCTTGCGCTCGCGGTCGATCACCTGGAAGGAGTCGTTGTCGACCAGCGTGATCAGCGCCGTGTCATGGCCGAGCACGTTCGATTCGTTGATGTCCCCGACCGTGTAGGCGCGGTCGTGGACGGCGGCGACGGTTAGCGCGAAGTTGCGCGCCAGACGATGTAAATACATATAGTTGCAGTGCGGTCGCTGCTTCAGACGCTGCAGTGGGTTGAAGAAATCGATCAGGGGCGACATCTCGCGCACCCGCGGCATCAGGAACCCGACGATGCGCCCGGACTCGTCGTGCAGCAGATCGGTCGGCCACACCAGCGCCGAACGGCCGGTGCCCTTCTGTGGGTCTTCCGGGGGCCGACTCAGCATCAGTTCGAGTTTGGCGGCGCGCTCGGGGGTCGGCCGGCGGTAGATCTTGGCCACCTGCTCGGGGCCGTCGAGGTCGGCCACCGCGTGGATGTTGGCTTCGCCGCCCGAATACAGGATGGTGGCCGTGCCGAAGCGCAGCTTGTGGCCGGTGCGGGCGAGGGTGACGCGCATGGCTCAGCCCATCGCCCAGGTGATGTACCACTGGAGGGCGAGTGCCGCCTTGGCGACGAAGCCAATGACGATCACGCCGACGAACATGAGCGTGAAGACCCTGACCGGCAGGGAGAACAAGAACCGGAACAACCGGAGGAAGAACAGTGACAGTTCGCCGCGGTCGCGGGTGACGATCCAGCCTTTGCCCAAACGAAAATGCACGCGCTCGGGAGCTCCATAGCAAGGTGTCGCATGGAACGCCTTGGCAAGGTCACGGGCCGTGTCATTCGCAACCATCAATACATCGTATGTCCTGGTCGCGGTCACGGTCGTGCCGCCCCCGAGAATCATCCGCACCTCATACCGGTGCGGGGGGCCTCCGGGGCCGGTGCAATCGACGGTGACCGCTTCGACCCCGGGAGACTTCACCGTTTCATCGTCGTACGTCTTGCCAAGAACCGTGGTCTTGATGATGAAGGCCCGGGCGCCGGTATCGATGTGGATGGTGTCGGTGTACAGCAGCAGGGAACAGACGCCGAGGGTCACGATTGCCGCGCCGAGCAGCATGAGCAGAGCCTCGCCGGGTTCGCTGATCCCCAGGTCGACCGTGGGGCGCAACAGTGCCGTGCCTATGAGCACCATGAGATACGCGGGCAGTCGGGTCGGGCTCGAGGTGTAACCGAGAGCAACCACACCCAGACCGATGATGATGAGACGGGCCGGCAGGCTGGCCTCCGGCGTCGAGGGCCCGCCGGCGGCGGCACCGAAGAAAGCGGCCACCGCCAACGAGCCGAGGAGACCAGCCATGCGTGAATAGGAGAATGCGGGCAGCCGGTTGGGGTTGCGCGGGGCCGGCGTTGCTGGGAGTGGCGTGACAACAGGCCGTGGCGGAGAGATTACCACGGGCGCGGTTGGCCGAGGCACCGGGGCGGGGGCGAGAAGTGCCTTTGGCAATGGGGCTCCCGCTTGCGGAAATGGATCGATGCCGCCCATTTGCGCGGTGCGCTCGCACCAGGGGCAACGCGCCAGATGGTCGCCGAAGCGATGCTCCGGGTTGGCCGCGCACGTTTGCAGTGCCTGCTCCGCGGTGGCCAGCGCCGACACCCACATGCGCGCGTCGGGGCGGTGCCCCGCGCGTTCGGGAGCGAGCGCGTCCTGTACCAGCCGGCGCAGTTCGGGTGTCAATATGTCGTATGGCGGAGCGGCGGGGGTCACGGCAAAACGATCGCGACCGGTGGCCAGGAACGGCGACCACCCCCGGCGGATCCGGTCGGCGGTGCTCGGGGGCTCTGTGGTGCCATGCCAGACCCCGGCGAAGGGATGGGTTCCTTCCATCAGCAACTGAAAGATGAGCACGGCCATGGCGAAGCGGTCGTGGTCCGGGGTGCGGTCGAT
>CAZADH010000090.1:0-343 GCA_964483805.1 uncultured bacterium | reverse complement strand
GGTTTGCCGACGAGACAGCGGAACGAGCGCTTCCCCGCCGGATCGACGATCTGAAACGAGTCGGTGTCGACCAGCGTGACCAGCGCGGTGTTGTGCCCCAGCACGTTCGATTCGTTGATGTCGCCGATGGCGTAGTGCCGGTCGTGCACCGCCGCGACGGTCAGGGCAAAGTTGCGGGCGAAGCGATGTAAATACAGATAGTTGCAGTGCGGGTGCGCGCGCATCCGCTGCAATGGGTTGAAGAAATCGATGAGCGGGGCGGCCCGGTGCACCCGCCGCCTCAGGTAGCCGACGACCTCGCCGCCCGGGCCACCGAACTCTGCCGACACGTCGCCATCGTCCG
>CAZADH010000089.1:11644-20636 GCA_964483805.1 uncultured bacterium | reverse complement strand
GCATCGGGTAGGGCCGGCGGATCCGCTCGCGATCGGCGAAGTCGTCGTCCGGCGGCGTGGTCGCCGTCGCGACCGGCGGCTCCGGCGGCACCGGTACCGGGTCACGCAGATCCCCGGGATCGTTGGGATTGTCGGGGCGAATCCCCCCGGTCATGCGCACACCCGGGTCGTTCGGCGCCGGTCGGTTCATCGCCGCGCCCGGTTCGGGCAGATCGGGGCGGATGCCGCCTTTGGCGGTCGGCGTCGCGTCGTTGGCCGAACTGCCGTTGTTGACGGTCAGGGGATCCGGTAGATCGGGACGAATACCGGTTTCGACCTGCCGTGCCGGATCGGTGGTCGGCGCGGGCGGCGGGGGGACCGGCGCGCTCTCGGCACGGGCCGCCACCGGCGCGAACGTCAGTTGCGCCAGCAACGCGGCCATCGCCGCGCTCGCGGTGCCGGTGCTGAGCAGCCGCCGCTGCACCTCGGGAACGCTGGTGTGCGCAATGATTGCCTGTAACTGAGTGGCGGGAATGTGATCGAGCATCGCGGTCTCAGCCGGATCGAGGGCAAGGCCCAAGGCCCGGGCCGCCTCGCTGCGCCGCGCCACCAGTTCGTCGCGAAACGCCGGGTCGAGGGCGGCCTTCTTGATGAGCAACTCCATGGTGCGCGGCACATTGGCGCCGCCGCTGCGCGCGCCCGCAGGGCGGCCACCCACGATGGTGTGTCCCTGGTCGTCGCCGCTGCGGGCCATGCGTACCGGGTTCTCGGGCCCGGAATCGCGGTTCTTCTCGAGCAAATCGCGTGGTTGGACGGGCGGGCGGGACTCGGTCATGATGGCCTCCTCTGGTGGTGCTCAGGCACCGGCAACGCGCAAAAAGAAACGGCCGGGGGCACCATCAACGCAGTGCGCCCACCGGCCGGCACATAAACAATACAACGTATTACTTCAGGCGGTGAATGACCATGCCCGAGCGCAGTTTCGGCTCGAACCAGGTCGACTTCGGCGGCATGATCTTGCCCGCGTCGGCGATCGCCATCAACTGCTCGATCGAGGTGGCATGCATGGCAAATGCCACGGCGAACTTCTTCGAGTCGACGAGGCGCTCGAGTTCGGCCATGCCGCGGATGCCGCCCACGAAGTCGACGCGTTTGTCTTTGCGCGGGTCGGCGATGCCGAGAATCGGCGCCAGCAGATTGTTTTGCAGAATCGAGACATCGAGTGACTCGATCGGGTCGTTGGCATTGAACGTGCCGGGCTTCGCCGTGAGCTTGTGCCATTTGCCGTCGATGTACATGCCGAAGGTCAGGGCCTTGCTCGGCGATTTCTCGTGGGTCGGTTCGACGGTGAACTTCTCGGCGACCGCCTTGTCGAACTCGGCCCGCGATTTGCCGTTGAGGTCTTTGACGACGCGGTTGTAGTCCATAATATAGAGGTGGTGGTGCGGGAACAGCACGGCCAGGAAGAAATTGTATTCCTCGTTGCCGGTGTGCTTCGGATTCTTCTCTTTGCGCACCTTGCCGATGCGGCAGGCCGCGGCCGAACGATGGTGACCATCGGCGACGTAGAGCACCGGCACCTGCTTGAACTGCGCCACCATCTTCTCGATCCACGACTTGTCGGTGACGACCCACAGCACGTGTTGAACACCATCGTCAGAGACGAAATCGACATCAGGCTTTTTCGCGGTGACCTGTTCGACGAGCGTGTCGATCTCTTTCTGGGCCCGATAGGTGAGAAACACCGGGCCAGCGTTGGCATCGATGGTATCGAGGTGCTTGAGCCGGTCTTCTTCTTTGTCGGCTCGCGTCAGTTCATGCTTTTTGATGATGTCGGCCCAGTACTCTTCGGCCGAACAGCAGGCCATCAACCCGGTCTGGGCCCGGCCGTTCATGACCTGGCGATAGACATAGAGGTTGGGCGTGGCGTCGTCTTTGAGGTAGCCCTTCTCAGAGAACAATCGGAAGTTCTCGCCAGCCTTGTCATACACGCGTTGGTCGTAGAGATCGATGCCGGGGTCGAGGTCGATCTCGGGTTTGGTCACATGCAAGAAACTCATCGGGTTGCCCGCCGCCATCTTGCGGGCTTCGTCTGAGTTCATGACGTCGTAGGGCAGGGCGGCGACTTTGCTCGCCAGCTCGGGTGGTGGACGCAGACCTTTGAACGGTCGAACGGTGGCCATGAATTCCCTCCTTGATGGTTGATCGCTTCTGAGGACCGGGATCGCGTCCTCGAAACGACGTGGTACGCAGCATTCTAGGAACTTTGCCCAAAGCGTGTCAAGCCCGCCGCCTTGCCGCAGTCGGGGGTTTGTGGTAAACGTACCGCGTGACGAAACACGGACACAACGCGGGTTTGCCCGAAGACGCACCACCACCCAAGCCACTTTCGCCGGCACGGGGTGCGTGGCACATGCACCTGCTCGAAGCGTTGAACGCGGGCGACGACGACCTGTGCGCCGAAGTGCTCGAATACCTGGCCACCATCAGCGATGTTCCGACCGATGTGGCCACGCGCTGTCACGACGCGCTGGGGCGGGCAATTCTCAGCGCCGACCCGGGCGTGCGCTACTGGGCGCGCAAGCTGCGCACCAAGCTGGCGGCCGACGGTGCGCAGACGGCTGCGGGCGGCAATGGTGAGGCAGCGGCGGGGGCACCGACGACCGAAGGGGTCTCCTCGGCAGCCGCCGAAATCCTGTTGATGAAGCTGAAGCTCGGCAGCCGCTACATTGTCTTCGATGCGATCGAACGGTTGACCGGGAGCCGCGACGCGGCGTTGTTGCCCGAATTGCTGAAGTTCCTGAGCAACGAAACCGACCCGTACAAGTTGTCATACATTGTAAAGCGACTGGGGCGCATTCGCGACCGCCGCGTCACCGAGGCGCTGCTCCCGTACCTCAAACACCCCGACACCCGGGTCGTGGCCAACACGTTGGAAGGGTTGGCGATGCTGGGCGACGGCAGCGGCGTTCCCGAGGCCCGTGAACTCGTCGACGCGGCCGACAACCGCGTGCGGGCCAATGCCATCAAGCTGTTGTGGTCGCAAGACCGCGAAGCTGCTGAAGAAGCGCTCGCCGACATGCTTGCCGCCGACCAGCTCTTCTGGCAGGACAGCGCTTTGTATGTGATGGAATCGGTGGGCACCGACCATGACCCGCGCCTGGTCGACCTCGCGCGGCAATCGCGGTTCCCGGCGATCCGCATGCGGGCCCTGACCCTGCGGGCACGGGGCGGCACCGACGGGGTGACCGTCACCGCCAAACCGGCCGGAGCCGCAACCGAACCCGGAGAACTCCAGGTGCCGATGTGGCGCCCGGTTGCGGTACTCATCGCCGCTGCGGTCGCGCATTTCGCCCCGTTCGACGCGACGGGCAGCGGCCACGAGTTCCTCGTCGGCACCGCCGTGGCCGTCATGGCGCTGCTGTTCGCCCGCCGGGTTCCGGGCACGCGCACGGTGGCGCTGGTGCTGGCGTGTGTCGCGGCGCTCTACGCCAAGGTGGGCGGCCTGATGGGCTTCTTTGCGCTGATCCTGGTGTTGTCATACGAAGCATTGCTCGAATCAGTACCGCGGTGGGCACGGCCGCAGGTCCCCAAGGCGACGCGCATGGCCTGGGGCGTTGTCGTGGTCATGGTCTTCTTTCTCGCCTGGCACCACATCGACGCTTTCAACGGCCTGCAACCCGTCGCTCAGTTGGCGCGGCTTCTGGGCAGCCACGACGAGGGCGTGCTCGACCTGACTGCAACATATCAGCAATACATCGACCAGACATTCTTTCTGGTGTTCATGTTAACGCTGGTTGCCGTGGGGTTTGGCGCCCTCTCGGCCATGCACCCCGGACTCAAAGGCCGCGAACGGTTCATCCCCATCGCCCTCGGGCTGGGCGCATTCCTGCTCGTCGTGCAACTCGCCGGGTTCACGTTTCGGCGGGCCACCGCGTTTCGGGCCGAGGGCACCACGAGTGTGCGGCCGTGGGTGCAGCGACTGGCCGTGCCGGTTCCGGGCGACGGCGACTCGCAATCCGGATCGGCCTCGCCCACTGGTTCGTCGGCCCCCGTGGCGTCGGCAACCCCGCCGATCGCCTCCGGCACCGACACCCGCTAACACCCACCCGCCCGCAACTGCCCCCGGGTCAGCGGATGCCGATGGCCTCGCGCAGAACCGGCACCACCTGCCCATACACGCGGTCGTGCAACTGCACGAAATCGGTGAGCAGTTCGGCGTCGAGCCAGGCCGGGTCGAGGAACTGAATGAACGAACTGCGAATCTCATGCTGGCGCACGTAGAACAGCAACGGCCGGCTCATCACGTTGATGCCACTGTGAATCGATTCCTGGCGGGCTGCATCGAGATCGGTGCCGAGGCGCAACACGCACGTGCAGGAGATCTCGAGCGCGATCATCCGTCGCCGCGCCCGATGGGTCGGCGCGACCGTGACCGTCAGCGTGTAGGTGCTGCCGGCCAGTTGCAGTTCGAGCAGTTCGATGCCGGCCGGATGGGCAGCGACATCGTACCCGGCCGTGCGCGCCACGTCGCGCAGGGCTTCGATCAGGGCCGGCAACTCGCAACCACGCGTCGCGGCGGTGACCGGGGTGCGCACGGCCGTGCGCACCGGAACCCCGGTGGCTGACCGGGTCGCACCGTTGTCGGTGAGCGCCGAAGCGGCAAGTTCGGCGCCGAGGGGGCGCCGCGGCGGGCGGGAATGGGCCGGATGGTCGGGCATGTTCCACGGTATAGCAGAATCACTCACGCAGTACAAGCCCCCGCCGATGCTCATTTTTCGCAACCCTGCCGGGCCTTCTCGGGCACCGCTTCGGCGCCCGCGTCATCACCGCGATGCGGCGCCAGATGCCGGTTTGGCAAACAGCCCAATGCGCGTCTTGCAAATCATCCGCAACCGTGATAAGATACCTCCACGGGTTTCACCCGCGGGGCGTGGCGCAGTTGGCTAGCGTACTTGAATGGGGTTCAAGTGGTCGCCAGTTCGAGTCTGGCCGCCCCGACCGATGACCGGTCCGGTTCTCCTCGTGAGATCCGGGCCGGTTTTTCTTGCGAATTGATGATTCGGGCCCGCCGGAGCCGATTCACAGCCAACCAGGGGAGGACTTACCATGGCAACGCCACACCGCGAGTTACGCACAACAATACAACGTATGCTTTCTTGGCTGGTGGTTCTGCTGACTGCCGCTATCCTCACGGCGCCGGCCGAGGCGGCAACCCGGCAGTTGCGAGTGGTCTATCTGGTGCCGGCCGACCGCCAACCGTTGGTCGACCACCGCGCCCGCCTGCATCAACTCATGACCATGGCGCAGCGCTATTTTCGCCGCCAGATGGCGATAGCGGGGTATCTCGACAGCCAGGGCGAAGGCAAGACCTTCCGGTTCGAAACCGCCAACGACGGGCAACTGGTCGTGCACCTGATCGACCATCGCCCTGGCGGGGCGCACGCCGATGCGCAGCGCAATACTGAGTATTACACCCGCAATCACACCGCCATCGACCGTGAAGTTCCTGAGTATCTTGGGACCGAGTTTGGGCGCGACGCCATCGTCGTGCACATCACCGACTTCTCGTCGATCAACCCCGACCACGGCATCAAGAACGCGCCCAACTATGGCGGCGGCGGAGTCTGGGAGGGCGACCACATTTTCGGCAACGACGTCGAAAACCCGGGCGTCAGCCCGGCACCGTTGCGGTTTCTCACCCTCGGCCGCAACGATGCCGAACAACTGGCGATCTTTCGTGACACGCGGTTTTCGAACATCTGGGCCGGAGGCCCGTACTGGCGACCGCCGCTGACTGAATACGCCGCGAACGAGTGGGGTGATCTGCAGAACAGCCAGGTCTGGGAGTACGCGTCGATCTTCATCGGCGCAACGATGCACGAAATGGGGCATGCGTTCGGCCTGCACCATTGCTTCCTGGCGACGGTCTCGCCTCTCGACAACTCGGTGCGTGGCGACTTTCAGTTGATGGGCAACGGGTTTCGCGGCATCTTCGCGTCACTGTATCCCGACGCCGGGTTCACGCCCGACACGCAGTATCCGCGCCACCGGCCCGCCGATCGGCCCACGGTCTGCGGCACGCCGGTCATCATCGACCCGTCCCAGCTTGCGGCCCTCAACCGGAATCGGTTCTTCAACAGCGACACCACGAACGATGATCACGAGCCGCCGCAGGTCACCGAACTGGCGGTGATCCAACCCGATGGCAGCGACCGCTTCCCGGTGGGCAGCACCCAGGTCGGTGTCATGTATGCCGCGAACGACCGGCCCGGATCGGCGGCATCCGGGTTGTCGCACATCGCCTTCGTGCTCGATGGCAACAACCGCGATGTCGTGTTCGCCCCGTCGCAGGCCGCGGCGACCGACGAGATGCGCGGGTTGCGATGGCTGATGGTGCGGCCTGGTGAGGATCCGGCCCAGATCCTGCCGCGCGGCATCCATTGGGTCGCGGCCGAAGCGATGGACCGGGCCGGCAACCAGGTCGGCGGCGGCGATCCCAAGGCCAACGTGGCGTTCAGCGTCGGCGAAGATCGCGTCAGCGACTGGCTCGTGTGGGACCGCTTCTTCACCCCGCAGGGCACGGGCGCCCCCGACTGGTTGTCACGAAGCTGGCTTCCGGTCGCCGACGGCCAGCTTCGCCCCGTCCCCGGCCTGAAACTGGGTCGCGGCGAGTGGCGGCGCATCCGCTCGGGTTGTTATCTCGACGGTCACGCCGATGCGCCGCGGTATTTCACGGCCGTCACCGACACCTGGCCGCGCATGGCGTATCTCGCGGCCCGCGTGCAGACCGCACACGAGCGTGCCGTGACCATGAACATCGGCTGCGACGACTTCGTCCAGGTCTGGGTCAACGGGGTTGCCGTCTTCACGGAAGACGCCACCAAGGCGGGGCACGGTTCGTTTGACCCAGCCCGATACAACACGTTTCCGGTGACGTTCACCCGTGGTAGCAATACATTGTTGGTCAAGCTGCTCGACACCGGTGGCGGTTGCGGGGTGCACGCCTGGTTCACCGATGCGACCGGTAATCCGGTCCCATTGGGGCGTGCAACCGACGCCGCCGAGGTCGTGCTCGCGAATTGATTGGGTTCAGTTGGCACGCGCATCAGCCAACGGCAGCGTGAACCAAAACGTGCTGCCCTTGCCGACGACGCTCTCGGCGCCGATCTCACCGCCATGCGCAACGACGATCTCGCGCGCGATCGACAAGCCCAGGCCGACACCCCCGCGCTTGGCGCCCGGAACGCGACAGAAGCGGTCGAACACCCGTGACACATAATCGGGCGGGATGCCTTCACCGGTATCAGCCACCTCGAAGCGGACCTTGCCGTCGTCGGCACGCCACCGCAACTCGATCGTGCCGCCCCGCGGCGTGTGGCGAACCGCGTTGACGATGAAGTTTGTCAATACAATAGGAATACGCTCTGGATCTGCGGCCACCCGTTCGTCGCCGATTGTCGTCGAGACACGGACCAACTCGATACCTGCCTCGGCGGCGACCGCCCCGTGCTGCTCGAGCACGGCGGCGAGCAGGCTCCCGACCGAGACCACCTGGGGCTTCATCTCGACGCGGCCCGACTGAATGCGGGACAGATCGAGAAGATCGTTGACGAGGTTCTGCAGCCGTTCGCAGTCGTGCCGCGCTGCGTAGAGCAGATCTGCCTGTTTCTCGTTGACCGAGCCGACCGTTTCGTCGAGACACAGATGAATGGCCATGTGCAGTGAGGTCAGCGGCGTGCGGAACTCGTGGGCGACCGTCGAGACCAGATCGTTCTTCAGTTCGTCGAAACGCTGCATGCGCGTGATGTCCTGCAGAACCACGGTCACCGCCCGAACGTCTTCGCTCTCGCCGTAGAGAGGCGAACCCCGGGCCATCAACACGCGATCGCCGTCAGGCGTCGACACCCGAACGGCCTCTTGAAAATTCTGCGGCACGTACGGACCATGTCCGCCCAGAACATGTTTAACGACGCGCAATACGGCGGCCTGCAACTCGGTGGCCAGACCGTCGAGGGATACCCGGCCCTGCTCATCGGGTCGCAGCGGCAACCATCGCTCGGCGACGGCGTTGGCGTTGAGCACCCGGCCGTCGAGCCCCAATGCCAGAACGGGGTCGGGCAGACTGTCGATGGCGGCCTGAGCCGTTTGCTGGGCCCGCAACAGGTCGCCGAGCGAACTGCGTTGATACGCTTGCAGGCTATCAGCCATGGTATTGAATTCGGCCGCAAGCGTGGCTGCTTCGTCGCTGCCACCGATGCGGGCACGCACATCGAGATCCCCCTGGCCGATGCGGCGGGCCGCCTGCGTCAACACCGACAACGGGCGCAACAGGCGTCTGATGATCAACGTGGCGAGAAACACGCCGGTGAGCGTCGCGATGACTGTGGCCACCATCATGGTGCGGGTCAGCGCCGTGGCCTTCGCCTGGACCAGATCGCTCTTGCGGACCATGGCATCCTGGTTCATTTCGAGAATGAGATCCGCTGAGCGCTTGACCTGGAGAAATACGGGGTAAATACGATCGAAGTAGAATTCACCGGCGGCCGCGGAACCCCGTACCTCGAGAAAACGCGCGAATCGTTCCTGATACGCGTCCCAATGATGGGCCAACGCCTGCGTCGCCTTGGATTCACCCACCTCGGTGAGATTCGTCACGGCGACCTGCAACTCGGCGACGAACTGCCGACGGTTCGCCTCGATCAGCCCGACTGCCGCCGAAGCGTGCCCGGCGACCATGAACAACGCTGCCGAGTCGAGCCGCTCGATCGACTCTTTCATCCGTTGGGCCGCCAGCACGCTGCGGTAGTTGTCGCGCAGGATCGTCTGCGAGTGACTGCCCAGGCGGTCGATCGTGCGCACCGCCCCCGTCGTGTGCAGGGTCCCAAACACCAAGTGGCCGGTTTCTGCCAGGGTGATAGTTGCGGCAATTGTTTTTAGGTCGCGGATTTCTCCAACCATGATGACATTTGGGTCTTGACGTAAAACATGGACAAGGGCACTCTCAAAAGTA
>CAZADH010000089.1:0-11634 GCA_964483805.1 uncultured bacterium | reverse complement strand
ACCGCCATGCCACCGATGAGCGGCAAAGCCAGCAACAGCGGCAGTTCTGCCAGGAGCAGGCGGGTGCGCAGACTCATGGCGTCGGCCTCGGCTCGTCGTCGTCGAAAGAGACGATGTGTACGTCAAAACCCTCAGCCTCGTTGATCAAGCGGAACAACGGCGAGTACCCAAGCATCGCGCGCCACCACGGTTGCAGCGAGCGACCGACGACAATGTGGCCCACCCCGTGGGCCCGGGCGAAGTCGAGCATGGCCGCGACCGGATCCGCACTTCTGAGTTTTACCACCTCGGCCCCGAGGTCCCGCGCCATTTCCATCGTTTCACCCAGACGGCGCTGCGCGGTCGCATCGATGAGGTGCGGCGCCTCCGAGGGGGTTTCGACGTAAACCAGGAACCAGTGCGTGTTCAAGCGCCCGGCCATCCGCGAACCGCGGCGCAACAGTAAGCGCGCCCGCGGCGATGACGACGACGCGCAGACCATCACCCGCTCGCCACTGCGGGGGTGCGATCGCGCCGTCTCCCGGTCATGGCGGGGCGCCTTCTGATCGAGCCGCTCGGCAATCTCGCGCAGCACGATTTCGCGCAACGAACCGAGGGCTTCGGGTTTGAAGAAATTCGTCAACGCGCGCGGAATCGTATCCTGTGGGTATATCTTGCCCTGGCGCAGGCGATCGAGCAGGTCTTCGACCGCCAGATCGAGGGTCACGATCTGATCGGCCCGCTCGAGAAACGTGTCGGGGACCGTCTCGCGCACCCGCACCCCCGTCGCATGCTCGACCACATCGTTCAGGCTTTCGAGGTGCTGAACGTTGAAGGCGCAAATGACGTTGATCCCGGCATCGAGGATGGCCAGGATGTCTTGGTAACGGCGGCGGTGGCGGCACCCCGGCGGGTTGGTGTGGGCGACCTCATCGACAAGTGCGACGCCGGGTTTGCGGGCAATCACAGCATCGAGGTCCAGTTCTTCGACCACGACACCGCGGTATTCGATCTTTTTCCTGGGCACGACCTCGAGGCCGTCGATCTGACGCTGGGTCTCGCTGCGGGCGTGCGGCTCGACGAAACCGACAACGATATCGACGCCTCTCTGTTTGAGCGTGTGCGCTTCGCGCAGCATCTGGTAGGTCTTGCCGACCCCCGCCGCATAACCGAGGTACACTTTCAGCCGGCCGAGCCGCGTGCGCTCGACCAGTTCGAGAAAGTCTCGACTGGGGGCGGGGTCGTTCACCTCGTTGGCTCCGGGAATTTCTGGGTCCACGGGCTCATTGTCGACCTCCCGACGAATGTCTGGCAAGCACTATTGTGCGTCTCGGTGCCAAGAGACCTCTGCCATGAAGCGATCGTCGTGGCGTGATCCATGCGGGCCATCCGGGCGGGTCTTTTGCCGCCACGCCCATCGTGGGCGGGCGGGACCATCAACGACGCGTTCATCTCGCGACGCCTGCAGGCGAAAAGCGAATGGATCATTCACTCGGTCGGTCGCCCGAACTGTCGATCGAGAGCCAGGTTGAGCCTGACCACGTTGACCCTTGGTTCGCCGAGCAACCCCAGGTCACGGCCCTCGATCAGAGCCTCGATCACCGGCGCGATCCGGGTCGCATCGACCTGACGGCGCCGGGCCACGCGCGGCAACTGCCAGAAGACGGCCGCGGGTGAGAGGTGCGGGTCGAGTCCCGAGGCCGAGGTGGTCACCAGTTCGAGCGGAACGGGCGCCGACGCGTCCGGATTGTCGCACAACAATCGGGTCACCGCCGACGCCACGCGATCGCGCAACGTCTTCGAGGTGGGACCCAGATTCGACCCGCCGGAACTCGACGCATCGTAGCCACTGCCCGCCGCCGATGGGCGCGGGTAGAAGTAGGCAGGGTGCGAGAATCCCTGGCCGATCAATGCCGAGCCCACGGGCCGGCCCTTGTCGTCGACGATGATGCTGCCGTTTGCGGCCGTCGGAAACGCCACCTGCGCGATCACCGTCACGACGAGGGGATACAGAACCCCGGTCAGGACCAGGGTCACCAGTGTGACCCGCGCGGCCACGACAATCTCTTCGACATATCGCGTATTCATGGTGTATTTCTCCTGGTCAGGTGAGGCCAATGGCCCCAAGACAGAGATCGATGATCTTGATACCGGCAAAAGGCGCAACAACGCCGCCGACGCCGTAGACGAGCAGTGAGCGCCGCAGGATCGCGGCCGCTCCCAGGGGTTGGTAGGTCACGCCACGCAGTGCCAGCGGTATCAACAGCACGATAATGATCGCGTTGAAGATCACCGCCGCGAGAATCGCGCTCTGGGGCGAGGCCAGGTTCATGACGTTGAGCGCGGAGAGTTCCGGGAACGCGCCCATGAACAGGGCCGGCAGAATGGCGAAGTACTTGGCCACATCGTTGGCGATGCTGAAAGTTGTCAGCGCCCCACGGGTCATCAACAGTTGTTTGCCGACCTCGACGACCTCGAGCAGCTTGGTCGGGTTCGAGTCGAGGTCGACCATGTTGCCGGCCTCCTTGGCCGCCTGCGTTCCGGTGTTCATGGCCACGCCGACATCGGCCTGCGCAAGGGCGGGAGCATCGTTGGTGCCGTCGCCCATCATCGCCACCATTTTGCCCCGCTCCTGTTCGCTGCGGATCAGCGCCATCTTGGTCTCGGGATTGGCCTCGGCGAGGAAGTCATCGACGCCCGCCTCGCGCGCGATCGCCGACGCGGTGCGCGGGTTGTCGCCGGTCACCATGACCGTCTTGATACCCATGGCCCGAAAGCGCGCGAACCGGTCCCGGATGCCGTCCTTGACCATATCTTTGAGGTGAACGATGCCCAGAAGCCGCTTGCCGTCAGCAACCGCGAGCGGGGTGCCCCCTTCGTCGGCGATGCGACCTGCGGCAGCGACGAGATCCGCCGGAATCGGGCCGCCCTGGCCTTCGACCCACTTCACCACGGCATCCACTGCGCCCTTGCGGATCGAGCGGCCCCCGAAATCGCACCCGCTCATGCGCGTCTGCGCCGAGAACCCGACAAACACCGGGTGTTCACGGGTGAGGTCGGGTTCGAAGATCTGGTGCCGATCCTTGATCAGGCGCACGATCGAGCGGCCTTCCGGGGTCTCGTCGGCCTCGCTGGCAATGATCGCAACCTGCGCCAATTCGCGCAAATCGATGCCGCCCGCGGGCACGAGTTCGTGCGCCATCCGATTGCCGAGCGTGATCGTGCCGGTCTTGTCGAGCAGCAACGTGTCGACATCGCCGGCGGCTTCGACGGCCCGACCGCTCATCGCCAGCACGTTCTTCTGCAGGAGGCGGTCCATGCCCGCGATCCCGATCGCCGACAACAGGCCACCGATCGTGGTCGGGATCAGACACACCAAAAGCGCCACGATCACCGTCGCCGACAGGGTGATGTTCGAGTACATCGCAAAGGGCACGAGCGTGACGCAACCGATGAGAAAGATGATGGTCAGGCCGACCAGCAAAATGTGCAACGCGATCTCGTTGGGCGTCTTTCGGCGCGCCGTCCCCTCGACCAGCGCGATCATGCGATCGAGAAACGACATCCCGTAATCGGCGCCAATGCGAATGACGATGCGGTCCGACAACACGCGCGTGCCACCGGTGACGGCCGAGCGATCGCCGCCCGACTCGCGGATGACCGGCGCCGACTCACCGGTGATCGCCGCCTCATCGACCGAAGCGATCCCGTCAATGACCTCGCCGTCCCCCGGGATCATGTCGCCGGCTTCGCAGACGACGATGTCACCCTTGCGCAGCAACGAGGCGGCAACCTTCTCTTCGACGCCGAGCACCAACTTGCGCGCCATCGCCTCGTGCCGCATGGCTCGCAGCGTCGCGGCCTGGGCCTTGCCCCGGCCCTCGGCGACGGCCTCGGCAAAGTTGGCGAACACAACGGTAAACCATAGCCACACCGACACGCACCCGGTGAACCAGAGGGGGGCTGCGCCAGGGGTCGGCGACACCCAGTCGCGCAGCCACAACACCGTGGTGAGCGCGCTCCCGACCTGGACCACGAACATCACGGGGTTCTTTACCACCGTGGCCGGCGAAAGCCGGGCGATACTCTGCCATGCCGCGAACGACAGTATCTCAGGATCAAGCATTGAGCGAGACTTGGCCTTCGGTCCAGACATTGTCAATACACCTTTCCGCCGGCCGCCACCAGGTGTTCGGCGATCGGGCCCAGCATCAATGCCGGGAAGAACGTAAGCGCCCCGCAGATGACGATCACCGACAACAGTAGGGCGAGAAACGACTTGCCGTCGGTGGGAAACGTCCCCGGGCCGGCTGGCAGAACCTTCTTGCCGGCCATCGAGCCCGCGAGCGCCAGGGCCGGCAGGATCATGAAGAACCGACCGCCGACCATGGCCAGGGCCAGCATGGCGTTGTACCAATCGGTGTTCGCATTCAGCCCGGCAAAAGCCGAACCGTTGTTGCCGGCGCCGCTGGTGAAGGCATAGAGAATCTCGGACAGCCCGTGCGGGCCTTGATTGTTTAGCGAACAAAGACCATGCGGCGTGACCAGCGACCACGCCGAGAGCACGAGGATCAACAGCGGGAAGACGACGATGTAGAGCGTGACGTATTTCATTTCACGCGTCTCGATCTTCTTGCCGAGATACTCGGGGGTGCGCCCGACCATGAGACCGGCGAGGAATACGGTCAATACGACATACATAAGAATGCCATACAAACCGGCGCCAACGCCCCCGAAAATGACCTCCCCAAGCAGGATGTTGCCGAGGGGCACCAGGCCACCGAGCGGATTGAAACTGTCGTGCATCGCGTTCACGGCCCCACACGACGCATCGGTGGTAACGACCGCGTAGAGCGCGGAGTTGGCGATGCCGAAGCGGGTCTCCTTGCCCTCGAGATTCCCCGCCGACTGGTCGACGGCGAGGCCGCGCAGGGCCGGGTTTGGTTGCGTTTCCGCGTGATAGCAGACAGTGACCCCGACCGCAAACAAGATCATCATCGCCCACCACAGCACCCAACCCTGGCGCGTGTCGTCGGCCATCAGGCCATACATGTAAACCAGCCCGGCGGGGATGACGAAGATCATCAGCAGCGACAACAGGTTGGTGATGGGTGTGGGGTTCTCGAACGGGTGGGCGGCGTTGGCGTTGAAGAACCCGCCCCCGTTTGTGCCCAACTGCTTGATCGCTTCCTGGGAAGCGACAGGGCCCATCGCCAGGGTCTGCGACGCACCTTCGACCGTGGTGATCTGTCGGTACGGTGACAGGTTCTGGATCACACCCTGCGAAACCAGCACCAGGGCAAGGATGACACACGCAGGCAGGAGAACGTGCACCGTGACCCGGATAAGGTCATCCCAGAAGTTGCCGATCGTGGGCCGCGAACCGGGAACCGCACGACGCGTCAAACCTCGCGCCATGGCCACCGCCACGGCGATGCCGGCGGCGGCCGACATGAAGTTGTGCCAGGCCAGGGCAAGCATTTGCGAAAGATAGCTCATCGTCGACTCACCGCCGTAGGCCTGCCAATTGGTGTTGGTCACGAAGCTGACTGCCGTGTTGCAGGCCAGCCACGGCGGCACGCCCGCCAGCCCCTGCGGGTTCAGTGGCAACATGGCTTGCAGACGCATGATGGCGTAACTGACAAGCGCCCCGAAGAGACTGAACCAAACAATACTTCGTGCATACTCGTGCCAGAGCTGCTCCTCGGCCCGCTTCACGCCACACAGCCAGCGAACGCCACGCTCGACCGCAAGGATCGGCCCGGGCAGCACCGCCTCGGATTCCTCGAGCACTGCGTACAGATACCGGCCGACCGGCCGCGTCAGCAACGCGATCAGACCCGCGAACAGGAGAATTTGCAGCCAACCAATGGCATTCATGAGAGGCTCCTGACGTTATGTGGACCCCGGTCAGAGCTGACCCGGGTGCAACAACATGTAGAACAGGTAGGCGATCAGAACGAAAAGGACGAACGCCTGCAACCAGCCGACAACGCCAATCGCAGACCGGTTTCTCACAACGGTGCCGCTTAGAAGTGCTCGGGCCAGACCAGGGCGTAACCGAGATAGACCAGCAACAGAAGGGCCACGGCCGAACCGAGGATCATGTCGATGGTCATGGGATCACCCCATCTTTCCGAGTGCCCAGACGTAACCGCCGCAGGCGGCAAATGCGGCGACGATGCAGAACACTACGATGGCGTCAAGCATGGCAGACCTCCTGGAAGGTGGCGGACTCGATCCGGCAATCGGTCGAGATCGACGCTGGAATCGGTGCCTCGTGGGGCACACCCGGAAGCATCGAAGGCGGACGGATTTCCCCAGAGCACTGCCCCATCACTGGACACCTCTAAAGGCTCTCGTAGCCCCACCAGGCGCGAAACGTGTCGGGATTGTCGGGGTTCGCGGCCTGGTCGGAACTGCCGAATACGGGAGTGACGATGACGACGGCCGTGGCACACAGAATCGAGAGGGCATTGGCGAGAACACGGGCGACGGGGGAATCCATAGGCGAGCTCCCTCATGCGAAATCAGACTGCCTCACCTTTCGCAACCGTTGTGCCATGTGGCCATTTTGGTCAGGAGTGCGAGTTTGTAAGGATTTGGCATTGACCGGAGGGGTAGCTGTTCCGGCATTTTGCCCGATGGATGCAACCCCGTCGGGCAAAATGCCCGATGGGCGGCGGGCCATGGGGCCGCCCGCGTTAGATCCTCAGCTTATTTATCTTGTATGTATTTCTTGCGATTGCGGTAGAGCGTCGAGGCATCGACACCGAGAATGCGCGCCGCGTCCTCGAGGGTCGAGGTGCGTCCCAGCACCCGCAATACGTGCTCGCGTTCGATCTCGTCGAGCGTGTGATCGGCACCGAGTCGCACGCCGCCCCCGTTGCTCGCGCCCATGCGTTCCGGAAAAGCCGAGGGTTCGATGAGTCGCGACGGGGTGACGATGACCGCCCGTTCGATGGCGTTGCGCAACTCCCGGATGTTCCCCGGCCACGCATAGTTGGCAAGGCACTCGGCGGCGGCGGGCGACAACTCGGCGACCGGGCGACCGGCGGTGCGGGCAAAGAACTCGAGAAACCGCGTGGCCAGACGCAAAATGTCATCCCGTCGTTCGCGCAGCGGGGGCATGACCACTTCGATGACGTTGAGTCGATAAAACAAGTCTTCACGAAAACGCCCGGCCCGTACGTCGGCTTCGAGATCACGATTGGTGGCGGCCACCACCCGCACATTGGCCTGGCGGGTCCGGGTTTCACCGAGGCGTTCGAACTGCTTCTCTTGCAGAAACCGCAGCAACATCGCCTGAAGCTGCGGCGGGATTTCGCCGATCTCGTCGAGAAACAACGTGCCGCCCTCGGCGGCCTCGACCCGCCCGGGTTGATCGCGCACCGCCCCGGTGAACGCCCCTTTGGCATGGCCGAACAGTTCGCTGGCAAGGAGTTCGGCCGACAGGGTGGGGCAGTTCACCGTGACGAACGGCCGACCCGACCGGGCACTTTGCATGTGCAGCGTGCGTGCGAGCACGCCCTTGCCCGTGCCGTTTTCACCGCGGATCAGCACGGCGGCATCGGCAACCGCAGCCTTGCCGATCAGGTCGAGCGCTGCCTGCATCGCCGGCGACCGCGTGTTCAGATCGACCTCGGGCACCGCCTCGCGCACGCGCGCCTCGAGATCATCGAGTCGGTGCTGTTGTGTCAGCAACGCCGTCATCTTGTCGACGACCTGCCGAATCTGCGCCGGGGTGAACGGCTTGGGCAGGTAATCGGTCGCCCCACGTTTGATCGCTGCCACCGCGGTCTCGAAGGTGGCGAACGCAGTGATCACGACAATGGCGAGGCGAGGACGCTCGGCCATCAGGCGGGGAATCAGGTCGAGACCGCTTTCGGTGCCGAGGCGCAGATCGCAGAACGCAATATCGAACGCCTCGCGCTGCACGGCCGCCACCGCGGCCTCCGCATTGGCGACGGCAGTAACCCGGCAACCAAAACCTTCGAGACAGATGGTCAGTGTCGTGCGGATGTTCTTCTCATCGTCGATGATGAGAACCCGCAACTCTCCGGGCGCCCGGGTCATGGCCTCGGCCACAGCAGGTTACCGCAAGCTTTGCGGCTGCCCGTTACCAGACAAAAGACGTCTTGAATTCGGCGCAGTGTTTCTGGGTGGCGCCGGGGTGGGGGCCGCGCGAAACCTGGACGATGAGATTGCCGTCGGGGCTGCCGATGAGGGATACGTCAATACATTGTCCAGACACGGCGGTCGGGCGCGGCAACAGGTCGATGCGCGAGAAGAGTGGCATGATCGACGCGCCGGCATACTGCAGGAAATGGTCGCACTCGACCTCGACCGGCACGCGAAACTGCGACTGCAGCTTGCGCACCAGGGTCATGTACTTGTCGAGCAGCGCATGGGAGTCGGACTTCTCGAAGAAATACGAGCCGGGGAAGACCCAGTCGGGGGTCCCGTCGCCGTTCACATCGACCTCGACCATGAAAGCGCTCTGGTGCCCAGTTGCGAGCATCTGCCGCATCAGGTCATGCGACCACTTCTGGGCATCGGTCAACGTGGTGTGCGTTTGCACGTGTTGGGCCAGCGACTGCGAGTACTGTTGGGCCATCCTGGCCGACATCTGGAAAGTCCCGGGCAGGCGGGTTACCTTGACAATCGGATGCAGGTGGTTGCCCCGTTGGACAATCAGAAAGCTGTCGCCGTGGGCAACCATGCGGAAACCGCAACAGGTATAAAGAAACTGAGATGGCGAGGTCGTCGATGCCGAACACGGCCCGGCGACCACCGCAACCAGGGCCACCACGACGACCACAATCAGAAACCATCGCTTCGACACGGTCATGACCAGCTCCTTGCCCAGGGCACTCGGATTTCCGGCGGCGAATTCACGCGCGGTCCTGCGCAGTATACCCGGCCCGACCAAAGTGGGCAATCCGTTGAATCCCTGTGGCTCTTCTGATATTGTACCGGGAGCACGGGGGTGACCCCGCGCTAATTTCTGCGCCAAGGCAAACGGAGAACGGGGCGAATGTATCTGGGTCGGGTCGTGGGGCGGTGCGTGGTAACGCAGAAAGACCCTGAACTCGAGTCGGTGAAACTGCTGGTCGTCGTGCGCATCGACGGCAACGGCAAGCCGTTCGGCGACCCGTTCATCGCGGCCGACTCGGCGGGCGCCGGCGCCGGCGAAGATGTGTTTCTCTGCAGCGGCACCGAAGCGGCGATGCCCTTCGTGAAGCGGCTGCCGCCCACCGATGCCACCATCCTCGGCATCGTCGACACGATCGCGGGCGACCAATGAAGCTGGCGAAAGTGGTCAAGAAGGTGGTCTCGACGATCAAGCACCATTCGTTCGAGAAGCGGCCGCTCATGCTCGTGCAGCCGGTCACCCCGCAATTGAAGGCGACCGGCAAAGAGGTTCTCGCCGTCGATTTCGTGCATGCTTCGATCGGCGAGATCGTGCTCTTGATGGAAGAAGGATCGAGTTGCCAACAGATGCTCAACGACAAGAAAGCACCGGTCGACTCGGCAATTGTCGCCATTGTCGACCGGATCGACCTCGAATCCCGCTCCGTTTACGAAATCTATCCCGACGCGAACAAACGCAGCGGTGAAGGAGACTGACCATGGATCAGATCGTCGAAAAGATTGCCCGAGAAGTGATGTTGCGTTTGCGCGCCACCGGTGCCGACCGCGGTACCGCCTATGTTCCGCCCGCGGGCGGGACGACCGCCCTGACGCCGGCCCCGGCGCGGCAAGCGGGTGGTCAGGTGACGGCGGTGTTGTTGACCGCGAATTTCAAGGTCATCGAACCGGTGATGGCCCAGGTGCGCACGATGGTGCCGGCCGGCGCCCGCCTGCTGCTCTCCGACTACCTGCTCGCAAATTTCCCGGCACAGATCAATGCTTTGAGCGGGGTCGAGATCCAGACGGCCAAGACGATGCCGGCCTACAAGGCGCTCACCGGTGTCGGCCTGCTGTTGATCCCGTCTTTGTCGCTCAACACGATGTCGAAGGCGGCCAACCTCATTGCCGACAGTTACGCCACGCAGGTCATCTCGCACGCGCTGTGCGACGGCATTCCCGTTGAGGTCAGCGACGAGACGATCATCGAGGCGGGCCGGTTTTTCCCGGCCGGTGTAGCACGTCGTATTGACGCTCTGCGCCGCGAACTCGAGGCCATGGGCGTCAAGTTCAACCGCGGCCGCATGACGGTGGCGGCCGACACCAAGTGCGCGCGCTGTGCCGGCGGCGACGGCTGTTCGGCTTGCAACGTCGCGAATCCGGCGGGCAAGATTGCCGAGATGGTCAAGAGCCACCCCGACCTGGCGAAAGTGCAGAGCGGGCAGCCGCTGCCGGCATCGATCGACGCGCTCATCCAATCGACCTGCAAAGGCGCGAGCTGCGGCAACAGCTACGGCAGTTGCGTGGCGGCGTGCGAGCAGTCGGTGCGCCAACTGATCACCGCAGGCGCCGCGCGCGTCGACAAGGGCGGCAATGCGGCGATCCCGGCCGCCGACCTGGCGCCATACATCGACCATACATTGCTCAAGCCCGATGCCACCGAGCACGACATCACCAAGCTCTGCGAAGAAGCGCGTAAACACACGTTTGCGTCGGTCTGCGTCAACCCCGGCTTCGTGAAGCTGGCGGCCCGCCTGCTCGCGGGTTCGCCGGTCATGGTGTGCACCGTCGTCGGGTTCCCGCTGGGGGCGACCTCGACCTTCACCAAGGTCATGGAAACGCGCGACGCCATCGCCAACGGCGCCTCCGAAATCGACATGGTCATCAACGTCGGGGCTCTGAAGGCCGGCGATTTCGAACTGGTCCGGCAAGACATTGCCCGTGTCGTCGAGGCCGCGTCCGGGCACACCGTTAAAGTAATTCTCGAGACCTCGCTGCTCAAAGACGACGAGAAGGTCAAGGCGTGCGAGTTGTCGAAACAGGCCGGCGCCGACTTCGTGAAGACGTCGACCGGGTTCGGTAGCGGTGGTGCCACGGTCGCCGACATTGCGCTCATGCGCAAGACCGTGGGGCCGAGCATGGGCGTGAAGGCCTCGGGCGGCATTCGCGACACCAAGACCGCACAAGACATGGTCGCCGCCGGCGCCACCCGCATCGGCGCGAGCGCCTCGGTCGCCATCATCAAGGGCGAGAACGCCGGCGCCGGAAAATACTGATCAGCTCGTTTCGCTGAACGCGACGCCCCGGACCGTCTTTCGTGAAGACACCCGGGGCGTCGTTCTGTTTGCGATCCTGATGCACAGCGCCGCCCGCCCAGGATGGGCGTAGTGGGCGTTTGCCGCCATGGATGGCGCAGTCGCAACCGACCCGCCCGCCCAGGATGGGCGTAGTGGGCGTTTGCCGCCAGGGATGGCGGCCCGAAACGCGGTTTCGGGCGGTGCAAACGACCCGCCCGCGCACGCTGCGCGCAGCGCAACGGGGCACTCGCGAACTTGCCCGAGTTTGCCGATAACAGGAACGACCGGGGGCAATGCCTCGGTTCATTCTGCGCTCGAGGGCATCGGGAGGGCGATATGATCATGTTCTGGCTGCTGACGGCGGCAACCGTGGTTCTGCTCGTCTGGGAGGCGCGTCACCATGCATAGAAATCTCGTGCTCTACGGCCTCATGTCGATGCTGTGGATG
>CAZADH010000088.1:0-20713 GCA_964483805.1 uncultured bacterium | reverse complement strand
TAAATACTTTGTAAAGCGGCGCGGCGGTGATCAGCACGCCGTAGTTGATGTTCGGTTTGTAGGGCAGTTTGGCGACGCGCAGCAGTTCGTCGCGGAAGTCTTTCAGCTCGCTCAGCAGCGACTGCAGTTCCTCGCGGCGCTTGCGGTCTTTGACCGACGGCTTGTCGCCCAGGCCGGCCTCGAGCCGCTGCAGGTCTTTCTCGACGCTGACGATCTTGGGCGCGACATACTCGGTGACGCAGGTGAACAGCGTCTGGTCGGTCAGCCGGTGGTAGTAGACCCACAAGGTGTACGACCCCGACGCCGTCGACAACGGCCAGTAGATCGGCGCCTTGCGCCGGCTCTTCGAGTAGCGCTTCAGATGATCGGCGAAGAACGAGGCAGGTTTGGCAATGTAGTCGCGCAGCGACTTCACGCCGAGAATCTCGCACGCCTCGGTAAGAAGAGAGTTGTCAGTGGTCAGTGGCCAGTGGCCAGTGCGATCTGCCTCTGACCACTGACCACTGACCACCGATCGCTGACCACTGAACACTGACCATTTATCACTGATCACCGAAAACACATTTTGTATTGCTTTCTCAACATCGCGCGGGTGCTCCGGGTCGTCGACGAGAATGCCGTCCCATGGGATGTCGATCGGGTAGTCCCATTCGCCGGCGGCGCGCAGGCGCTTTTCGTCAGCTTCGGTGAGGGGGAGGCCGTCGGCGTTTTGCAACATTCCCGGCGAACACACCGGCAGCGGGTCGAACGGGTCGGGTTCGGCTGGCCGTTTGGCGCCGGGAAGTGCGTGGCGCAGGTCGAACCGGCCGTTCGCAACGCCCACCGCCCAAGACAGCAGTTCCGCCGTCAGCGCCGTGGCATCACTGCCGGATTCAGCGTCGCCGTCGTCGTCGGCATCATTTTGCTTTCCTGCGCTTTCGTGCCCGCGCGGGCCGGGTTCTTCTCCCTCTCCTGCGCGCTTAGGCGCGCGGGGGAGGGTTGGGAAGGGGTTCTCCGCTGCGCTATCCCCGCCAAACCCCCGTTCGATCGCCCGCCGGTCCTCATCGCTGATGCCATACAACGTAAAGCACTTGTCGTCGATTTCGCGTTGGATGTCGGCAACTTGCTGGTTGATCTGCTGAACGTTGGTGTTCCAGGCTGATGCTGACTGGGACAGGAAGTGGTCAGTGGTCGGTGAGCAGTGGTCAATGAGGAGCGAGGAGTGGTCGGTGGTCAGTGGACGGTGTCCAGTAAGGTCCTTGCCATGCTCTTTTCTGGCCACTGACAACTGTCCGCTGACCACTTGCATTGCGGTTGGCAGCCAAAACGCATGCGATGTCTGGTTGCGGGTGTCGAGAGAGCGCTTAAGTGACCATAGGCGATGGGCCATATCAGCAAGTGATTTCTTGTCGTCGAAATCTAGCTCAGGCACTGGAGTTTGCTGAATCACACCAACTTCGTATGACTGTGCCAACTCAGTTCTTGCGAGTTGTACCGAAACCAATATGCCAAAGGCTGTCGAGTTGAGGACCGCACAGAGGGCAAGTAACTCGTGCATTCCATTGCCATCAACAAACGCCGCGGGGCCTTTGTCACCAAAAACGCAATTTCGCGGCATAACCCTGAACGACAGTCCGTTTGTTCGGCGCGGCCACGTCAGACCTGGACGCAGGTAGTGATCACTTCCATGCAACTCTGCTTTCCAGTGAGGCGACCAACCTCTTGATTCTCGATAGTGCATCAAGTAACTCTTTAGTGCTTTCCCATTACTCCGCCAGTCGAGACTCAAGAACACATCCGCGTAAAATGGAGCAAACGCACCGCCCTTGGCATATGCAACCCAGGTTGAGCAATTCTTTGCTTCGACTTCCCAGGTCGCGCGAATCCACCGGAAATCATCAAGGGTCTTGCCGCCCGAGGCTGCATGACGCGATGTCGTTTCGACCGGAGCCATGGTGACGAAAAGTTGTCTCACCCCGGCCGCGACCCAGTATGCAAACGGTGACCGTGGTATAGCCGAGAATCCTTGAGGCTCAGCTCGAAACAGTAACCGGCTTTGCGAGCGCGATTGATCGGACAAGGTCTTGCGCAGCGCCGCTTCCTTGTCGTCCGCCTCGAGCAAACGAATGAAGATCGTCATGTATTACCTTCCATCCTCGCCATCGACACGCGACTGCCCCCTCGCCCCTGGCCACCGATCACTGCCCACTGGCCACTGTCTCCAAGCAATACGCCGCCACCTCGACCATCGCGCTGTCCAGCACTCCATATCCCAGGTCGACAAACACCGCCGGCGGGGCCTTGGGCAAAATGACCTCCTCGCGCCATTTCTGGAAGCTCGACAGGAAGAACCCGGTGCGCGAAGTGATGGCGCCGAGTCGCGCCCGCGGGTGCAGCAGGTCGATGCCGCGCTCGACAAATGCGGCATAAACATCGTTTTTGGTCTTGGGCCAGGCCTTCTCGAACGCCTTCTTGGCTCCGGCAGCGCAGGCGCCAAACGGAGGATTCATGAGCGTTACACTGTATTGCTGCCGAAACAGATCAATAAACGCGAACCCACGCGCGGCATCTTCAGAAAACAACCGCCTACCCGTCGACCCGCTCGCATCGGCCTTCTCAGCAAACTCCCGCAGCGCCGACAGAATGCGCTCTTCGGCCTGCGCCCAGAATCCTTCGTCCGACACGCCCGCGAGATCAAATGTGCCCTGGCGCGGTTTCTCGTCGGCAAACCCCGGAATCACCCGTTGCCGGCCGGGGGCGCGCTCAGCGTCCCATTGTTTCTTGGCGGCGGCGATGGCGTCTTTGATCTCTTCTTCGATCTTCAGCAACGACCCCGCCTCGCCGGCGAGCTGCATCTTGTCGAACACGACCTCGACCAGTTGGCCGAGCACGCGGGGTTGCAGGCCGGCGGTGAACTCCTGGCGCATCTTCTCGTCGCCGGGCATCGGTTCGGCGCAAACGATGTTCGACTTCACGATGCGCGGCCGTGCCGCCGGCTTGATGCCGCGCAGCAGCCACGAGCGGTGCGCCCGCAGCCACAAGGTGAGGCCGGCAATCTGCACCGCGCGCGGGTCGATGTCAATACCGTGTATGTTATGGGCCAGAATCAGCCGCGGCACCTCGTTGATATAGCTCTCTTTGTCGCCGAAGCTCCCGCAGAACTCGACAAAGCCGGCCCACGACGCATCGGCGCCGTCGGGCGTGCCGCCACTGCGCGCGCGTTCCCAGGCCTCGTCGTAGATCTTTTCGTAAAGATCGTAGGCATACAACCCGAAATGCATCGAACCGCACGCCGGGTCGAGCATCTTGATTTCGCGCGGGTCTTTCAGTGGGCGGTGGCCAGTGGTCAGTGGAGAGTGGCCAGTGGTCAGTGATTGGTGCGCAGCTTGTTGCGAAGCGCTGTTGTCAGGCCGTTGATGAGTCGGCCGATTTCCGCTGTCGTGGTCAGGATGTCGGAGGATTGTTCCCGGGTGATGTAACTCAGGCGCTGTGCGATCAGGGTCTGCGTTTCGACTTCCAGAAGTGACCCGTAAGCGATCGACAGATGATTGATGAACTCCTTGGTCGACTGCCGGCCCTGCCCCTCTGCGATGTTCGACGGGACCGACACCGCAGCCCTTCTGATCTGAGACGTCAGTCCGTACGTTTCCTCCCGTGGAAACCCCTTGGTGACCAAGTAAATCTGCTCGACCAGATCCATGGCTCGTTGCCACCCCACCAGTTCCCTGTACGTTTTGACAGCCATCGTTCTCTCCTAACAACTTCTGACCACTGTCCACTGACCACTGACCACTCCTCGCCTCATCCACAAGAAACTTACAAGCATTGGCCAATACCGTCTTCCCACCGGTCATGTCATACCAGATCCGGCCCAGCGTGTTGTCAGTGAGAAATTCGACCACGTACCGCGGTGTAAAGAACTGGTTGCGGACCGCCAGTTCGCGGCTGTTGCGGGGGGCGGCCGATGCGTCGCGCATCGCCGTGCGCTCTTCTTTCGAGTTGAAATACTGGTAGATCCAGCCGATCGTTTCGTCTTCGGCCCAGAGCGGCTTGATCTCGGCGGCGTTGAGCAGGTCGAGCAGCGCCAGCAACGCCTGCTCGCGCGGGAACAGCATGCCCATCGGCGAGAACCGGTCGAAGATCACGCCCAGGTCGACCGCCATCTCGTCGAAGACGCCGAACAGATAGGTGCGATAGCGGTGGTAGTGGTCGCCCAGCCCGGTGCCGGCAACCTTCAGATAGACCTGGAACCCCTGCGACTGGTAGCCGGTGCGCACGCTCTCGTAGACGAGCTTGCGCTCTTCGGCCATGCGCAGAGCGGCGAACCGGTTGAGCACGGTGAACGCCTGCTCGCGCACCACGCGCTCGACGGTCATGCGATATGCGTCTTTTTCTTTCTCGTGGCCCGCGACCAGGTGGGCGATGCGCTCGCGCAGCGCCTTGCTGACGGCGCGGTCTTCGTCGCTCAGGTGTGCCAGGCGCTCGAGCCCGGTCAGCGCGCCGTCGGGCTGGATGCCGTGGGTTTCCTGCAACTGCGCGGTGAACTCGTCGGTCAGCAGCGCCCGGGCCGCCGCGACCATCTTGTTCAGCCGATTGCGGGTCTCATTGTCGAAAGCCATGGGTCAGCTCCAGTCGATGTGCAGCGTCTTGCCCTGCTTGACCTCGGCGAGCGCTTTCTTCAGGTCGGCGATCAACCGCTCGAGGTCTCGAGCGGTGGCGATCGTGGTCGCCACCTTAACCTTTACGACCCGAGTCGCGTCGGGCGGCGGCGGCAACGGCGGGGTCGGGCCGGGTTTCGGACCGGGGCCGGGTGGCGTCGGGTGCGGCTCTGGATGCGGATCGGTGCCATTGTCGCGATCGGGTTGCATGGCGCCCAACTCACCCACGCGCTTGCGAATCACCTTGATCTTCTGGGTCAGCGTGTAGCGGCTGTTGAGCAACTGGCGCATGCCGGCCACGGTCAGTTCGGCCTGCGGGGCCAGCCGCTCGAGATCGGCGGTCAGGTTCGCCTGTTCTTCGGTACCGATGCGCGACCACTCCGGCATATCTTGTATTGCTTTGATCTCGCTGCGCAACCACGCATTTTCTTCGTCGATGAACCGTTGCGCGTGGTCGGCCACCATTTTCAACAAGTCTTGCAGGCGCCGGCGCAGTTCGACCAGCTTGGCATGAAAGTCGTCGCCCGCCAGCGTGTCGTGCAGCTCCTGGCACAACGGCTTCGAGTCGTTGATCAGGTCACCGGGCGGACCGTCGTGCGGCAGCGCCGGTATCTCTTTCAACAGCTCGCGGATCGCCGCGACCGTATCGCTCAATCCATTTGCAAAAGCCTGGTCGACGTCGCGGGCCCACAACAGATCGTCGAAAAAGGGGCACTGCTCGCCGCCCAACCGGATCACCGCGTCGGACGCGCCACCCTTGATGCTCTCGGCGAGGTTGTCGTAGACGTTCTCGATGCGGTCGATGCCCGGCAGCGCAAAGTTCTCGAGGCGCGTGCGCAACGGCGCGTATTGCTGCTGGTAGCTCGGAAAGTGCCGAATGACGCAGCGGCTGATGTCTTCTTCGATCGGCGCCACTTCCTGGCCGGTGATCTGCAAGAGGCGGTCTTTCGCGCGCAGCAGGCTTTCGAGCGCCGGTGCGGTGTCGCGCAGGGCGATCGTCACCTTGTTGAAGGTGTTGGTGGTGCGAATCGCGTTGAGCGCGTCGTTGCCGGCACGGGTCTTGACCTCGACGCCGCCGGTGCGCAAGGTGATCTTGCTGGCCACGAACAGTGCGGCCACCAGGTAACGCGTCGTGTCTTTCGACCAGCCATAGGGTGGTTCGAAGAAGTCGTTGAGCAGCTTGTGCCCGTCGACGGCGCCGTTGGTTTCGAGGTAGTTGCGAACTGACAGCAGCGCCTTGTGCTCGACGTTGATCGTCGCGCCGCCCGGCTTCTTCTGCACCAGACCGAGCGGATCGTTCTTGGTCGGCATCTTCTGCAGGTCTTCGGTCTTCATGAACTCTTCGGCCAGGTTCGACGCGGCCTGCAGCGGTGCCTCGGGGTACTTTTCGAAGACCTGGCGGGCGACGTCGGCCATCTGCTTGTCGGCGGCGGTGGGCAGGTCGGGGCCGCACACCGAGACCGCCTGCGGCTTGCCGCGAAACACGAACGAGCCGTCGAGCAGTTGCCGCGCCAGCCGGCGGGCGATCTCGTTGCCCAGCGAGGTCTCGCGCTGCTGTTGCCCGCGCAGGTAGTCTTCGACGTCTTTGTCGACCGTCTTGTTGCGGTATTGCTCGTGTATTTTAAAACACCGGAAGGCTTCGAGGGCGAGGTTCTCGATTTCGGGGTCTTCGCGGCCGAGCAGCACCATGATGCACTGGTTGGCGCGCTGCTGCGAATCGCCGATGCGTTCGTCGCGCACCTTGTCGAAACGGTTCTCGGCCACGAACTCGACGTGGGTCTGGATCGCCTCTTTCTCGCCCGAGAGCGAGGTCGGCTGGCTGCCGATCATGACCTTGATGCCCGACTTGATCGTGCGCTTGCCTTCGAGATCGGCCGAGGGCAGGGCGGTGAACAGCCCACCCAGCGCGGTGTTGACGACCTTGCGCGTCTCGGCGACCGAGGGCAGCAGCAAGGCGCGCTGCTTGTCGAGGTCGAGCACCGCCGCGCTCATGAACCGCAACTGACCGTCGACCTCGTTGATCGGGATGGCGCGATCGGCGACCAGTTTTTCGACCGCGGCATCGACCGCATCGGCGCACGACGCGCTATCGATCGATGGGTGGATCATCGCGGCGATGTTGCCGCGGCTGACCGGGAAATCCTCGAGCACCTGCAGCACGCCGATCGCCTTGGCCACCTTGACCTCGAGACTGTCGGCGCCGAAGACGCGCACCGCTTTCTCGATCCCCTCGACGATGTGCGGGAACGGCTTGCGGATGTCTTGCCGCAGCGTATCGTAGAACATTACCGCGGTCGCGAGCGTTCCGGCCTCGGCGTGGCCCAGAGCAGTTTGCCCCGCGCCCGGGTCGGTGAGCAGGTCTTGGATGACCTTGATCGCCGAGCGCAGGCCGACGCCGCCGCGGGTGCGGGCGAGCCGGCCGAGCAGGCGCAGCAGGATCTCGAAATGGTGCGGCAGGACCGGGTAAAACCGGCAGAACGACTCGGCCGTGAGATCGGACCGGTAGAGCTGCGTGTCTTTCAGTTCGGTGGCATGCCGAAACTGCGGCCCGTGGCGGTCGAACAGCGCCTGCAGGGTCTTCATGCCCTTGGGCGACTTGCTCAACAGGCGGTTGTAACAGATCTCGCGGATATCGCTGGCCTCGAGGTCGACGGTAATCGGAAAGCGGTCTTTGAGCTTGAACAGCTTGGCGCTGTTGGTGATCGCGCGCGGGTCGTCCTCGGTGAGCGTCTGCTGCGCGGTGGCGATGATCCAGGCCGAGCCGCGGCCTATGTTCTTGACGTTCTTGGCCAGGCCGTCGAGGTTGAGCATCAGCTCGTCGCGCGCGGCGACGTACTGGCCGACCTCGTCGAGAATGAAAATGACGTTGCGGTGGCCGGTCTTGCGCTCGAGCAGGTCGAGCATCTCTTTGATGCGCTCGCTCTCTTTGATGCGCTCTTCGAGCTTGATCTCATTAAATGTCTTTACGTCGGGGAAGAACTGCGGATAGAACTCGACCGCGACCTTGGCGCCGAAGGCCTTCATGACCAGGGGCTGGTTGCGCACCGATTCCCATTCGACGCCCGACAGCTCGCGCACCCGCTGCTTGAAGGCATCGAAGCGGCCGTCGCGTTCGAGCATGAACTCGAGGTAGGCGATCTTCTCGTCGCGCGAGTAGCCGGCGATTTCCATGACCTTGGCGTAGAGGATGCCCGAAATCGAGCCGAGCGTGGCGCCCGCCCACTGGTCGCTGGCGAGGTCGACCATGATCACCACCGCGGGGCATTTCTTGGCGACGACGTTGAGCCGCTGGCGCAGCGGTTTCGAGCTGAACCGGTCGGCGAGCCACTCGCGAAACGGCTTCTTGCTCAGGGTGCGGTTGGGGTCGAGGGCGAAGCCGAGATACTTGGTGAACGAGCTTTTGCCCGAGCCGTAGAACCCCGACACCCAGATGCCGACCTCCGGGTTCTTGCCGCCGGTGATGCCGTCCTCGAGGACATCGAGCAGCCGCTCGAAGTGGCCCTGGATGCTCTCGGTCGCGACGTATTCGTTGATCTCGTGCTCGAGCAGTTCGTCGGCGGTGTTGTCGTAGGTGATGACCTTCTCGATGCGGCGGTCGATGGGTCGGGACGGATCGAACAGGTCGCGGATGATGCTCATGGTGCTCAGCCCCCGATGTGTGTCGAGCGATAGTTGCCGTCTTCAGGGTAGATGCCGAGAAAACGGAGCGTCGTCTTGCCGGCGCGCAGGCCGGGGTAGAGGATAACGGTCGGCACGGTGAACTTGCCCTGCAGGCGTTGCTCGAGGGTGCCGACGCGTAAATATGGGTGCAATACTTCGAGATCGGTCACGAACAGCACGGTCTTCTCTTTGCCGGCCAGCTCGGCCAGCCGCTGCTCGATACGGGATTGCAGCGCGTTGTTGGCCAGCAGCGCGTCGGTGAGGGTGCGGTTGATGTCGTCGAACTCATGTGGCGCGTCGGCCTCGGCGGCCAACCAGATCGTGCGCATCGTGTGTTTACGCAGTATGTCATGGACCGCCTCGGCCATCGAGAAGGTTTGCATCTTCCAGCCGGCGTTCTCGAGCTGGGCTTTCCAGGCCTTCATCTTGGCCTTGACCGCGAGCATCAGTTCGGGGCGAAACACCAGGTACCACACCGGGTCGTCGCCGGTGAGGCTGAGGCCGCGGCCCTGGTCGAGCCTGATCTTGAGTTCGTCGAAGCTACGCTGCAGTGATTCCACGCCAGGCCTCCTCGGGAGTGCGGTATGTCCAGGTGATGCGCACCAGGTCGCCGGCGAACTGGGCGATGAAATGCCGGCGCGCGACGCGGTCGAGCACGCGCACGACGTCGCGATACTCGAGGCCGAACAACTGCCAGTCGGGGTGGGCGACGATGGCGCTGTCGCCGGTGCCCGAAAAATGCAACTCGTGCGCGAGAAAGAGCGCGGTCAGGTCGTCGAGGCGAAAGGTCTGCAGCGGCCGCACACCGGCGCGGTCGGTGCCCGTGAGGCCAAAATCGGTGAGGCAGCCGGTCAGATACCGGGCGACGCGCAGGGTCATGGTGGTGGACCACGCGGGCGCGATTTTGCCGTCGCTCGCGGCGCGGTCGATGAAATCGATGGCGTGCTGCCGCGCGATCGTGGTGGCGCCGGCCGCGTAGCGGGGCCAGTACACCTGGGTGACGAAGTCGGCCAGGATCGGATGCGCGCGCGCGGTGTAGATGAACAGGATCGGCGTGAGGTCGCGCCACGACACGCCGTACTCGGCGAGTGCACGCAGGTGCTGCGCGGGCGGCGGGTCGCCGTGCAGGTAGCGGCGGGCGAAGACGCGGCCGACGATATCTTCGACGCGCAGGGCCGTCGCGCGGCCCAGGGCGCCGCGGTCGCGGGCGCGGCGCTTGAGTTCGACCACCGACACGCCGGGTTGCCACAGTTCGAGCAGGGCGCGGGTCTCTTCGACCATGCCCTGGCCCTTCGACAGCTCGGTCGAGTAGCGCGCGGGCACTGCGCCGCGCGCCTCAGCCGGCAACGAAGTAGGGGAAGGTTTGCGAGCCGCGGCAGAAGGCGTCATGGTAGTGTTTGGCGAGTTCCTCGATGGCGAACGGCGTGGCAAGATTGCGACTGGTGCCGATCTGCACCGGCCCGGCCGGCGCGCGCAGCCCGCCTTTGGCTAGCTTCTTCAACGTGTCGAGCGCGCCCGCGGCATCGGCCGGTGCCGCCAACGCGCGGTCGGCGCGGTCAATGAGCAGCGACCGATGCAGCGTCTCTTCGAGCGGCAGCGGCAGGCGAAACAGATGAAACACGCCGCCCTTGCCGATCTTCTCGTCGTGCAACCGCCGGGCCGCCTCGGTGACCGAATTGATGCCCGCCGCGAGCGGCGTGCGCGGGAACGTCACCTCGAGAAACTGCAAGCCCGATTTGCCCAGAAACTTCGTGTCCCACCACGCCGGCTGGTTGGTCTCGCCAAGAAAACCGACGGCGAGGCGCAGCCGCAGGTAGTCATGCAGAACGGTGTGTTGATCGCTCACGGAATTGGGTGTCTCCTGTCAGGCGGTACTGTATACCGGGGTGCGCGGGGAAGACAAGGGTCGAGTCAGCCCTGAGTTGAATCATCACTGATGCGCCCTCTGCAATCAATCATCTGTGCCCGTCGCAGTCGTAGCTGTGGAATTGTCGGCCACTGGATACGAGTCTGGGGCGAGGTCGGCCGATGGACTGCTGTGGACGCGAACGAAAGTCTGCAATGCGAGGGCGTGGTGAGGATGAAAGCGCAGTTTGACTGGCGTTCCCGCCAGGGTGAATGCCAGAGTCGGTTTTGTGCCCGTCGTGCACTGCCAGCCACCTATTACGTCTGGCAAGTTGCCTTCATGCGACGTTGTCGCATGCAACCATTGGGCAAAATGGGTGGGGCAAAGACACAGCGCGACTGCTTCACCATCGGCGACTCGGGCAAGTTTGCGCGCAAACAGATGACCGGCCACGAAGAACGGTAACCCACGATGATCGGGGAAGGTCTGATCACAGATCTGGCACCGCCCCGAATACCACGTCTCCAGCTTCGCACGCACGAGCGGATCAGGCCCTTCGAGGATTGTCCGCTCGACACTGTGGCGCCGCTCGGCAGGGGCAGGCTCGTTCTCCCGTGCTTCCGAATGTCTTTGCGCTAACGCCTCCGCGCGTCGCACACTTTGCGCAGGCGTCATCGCCGCTGGACTCTCGGGCGATTCGAACTCCTCACGCAACGTTGTTGCACCGCTTCGGTTGAATGACTTCGAGATTTCCGCAAGAACATCGAGCGACTCGTGAGGCGAGGCGTTCGAACCGACGGGTGGCATGCATTCCGAAGGATTAGGGGTGCGGGACTCAGTTCGATGACCGCTGGCACTGTCCGCCGCCCTCTCGCTGTCGCTGTGAGCTTGCTGGGATTGTGTCACATGATTGGCAAATGGAAGCCGTGGAAGACCGACAGAGCGTCCAGATACTGAATTGCTTGGCGTGTGCTCTTCGACGTTGCTCTGTTTGCTGTCAATGAGCCCGCTCTCGCACTTTTGTCCGGCCGGCGGTTCACCAACATCCAGTGGTCGTGAGAACGTCTCGCTCTGCGCAGACCCCAGAAGCGGAGTTGCCTCCGGCCGCGCGGATTCGGTTGGGTTGCCGTTGTCGAGCGATGCCTGAGAGGGAGAGGCCGGCACCGGAAGATGATCGGCAGCCACGTTAGTTGCATGACTCTCGGTGGCGACACATTGGCTGGCCAGCTTGGCAATGGCTTCCGGCACCTGCCACTTCGAGCGCTCAATTCGGCGCAGTGACTCAGCACGGAGATAGGTTTCGATCGTTGCGGCGATCCCGGGAACTCGCGCAAAACGGTTGATTTCAGCGGCGATGGTTTCAGCCACATCACAGGTTTCTGCGTCACGGGTGAAATACAGAACTGACTCACCTTCAACTCGCTTCCAGTAGCAGAAGACAGTATGCGCAATACTCCGCACATACGTTCGACTCTGAAGCGTTGTACGGATGGAGATACAGGCTGCCGACCTCTCCTGATTGGAAAACATGGCAGAGAAAAACCCGTTCCCAAGGCAACTCTGATAAACCTTGTCGTGGTGGTACGACAGCGAAGTCGCCAGCATTTTCGTGCATGCAGGGGTCACATAGCGGGAATGTTCAGGCTGATCAACGGCACCACTGACCTCGACGAGATCCTGTGTGACCAAGTCGGTCAGCCTTCGGCCGCCAAGCAACCGAAAAAACTCCAACCATCGAGCCGGCGTGGGACCCGGTTTATCAGGAACCCAACAGAACGGCAGTATCTCATCAGCGAACAGTTCAGCAAGAGGTTCATCGTCGACGACAATTGCTTCGGCTGCCGGGGCCCACTGGCTGTCTCTGGTCAATACATGGGCTGAGCCAATCAGAGATCGCCACCACTGAGACTCCCGCTCATTTTTCGGTGTATCCATCAACTGACGATAGATGACGGAAAGTTGCTCGCGAACCCGAACTGCATCTTGGCTTGGTGTTCTCTGGAGCGCAAGCCAACGCTTTGCATACCATTCGCGATCGATGGATCGTCTGACGCCAATCGTGGTGCAGAAAAACTCCTCGAACTGGGGATAATGTGGTGACAACGATGCGAACTCGATATCGGGAAACGTCGAACAGTCATCCCATATGCAGGTTTCAGGTGAATGCCACCCCCCCGAATCACCGATCGGGACGTAGATCAGTGCTGAGGTCGAAAAGCGGATCCGAACTTCGGGCGACACTGCCGATAGCGTTGCAAGTCTCTGGTAGAGTTTGTTGACCAACGCTGGATCGAATACTTTGTTTTGCCTCAACTGCTCCAGGTAATTAAGGACGTCGTTGGCACAGATGCTGTAATGAACTCCCAGAAACTCGCCGACTTCCCGTGGAATGTCAATAAGCGCAAAGGGAACGTGATCGCCAAACAGCTCCTTCAATTCTGGTAAGGGTACAAAGACCATCGTCGGTGGAACAAATCCTTTCGTCGAAGGAAGCCATGCCTCGGTTCGCAACCGTCCTTGAACCGACGATCGACAAGTGTCTGTATCATCAGAACGCTGATATCTCCGACGGTAAACTCCGGAGGCCACAAAGAGAGTCTTGACCTCGTGCCACCGGCCATCACTCCCATAAGTGGATCCTGTTGGCGCAAACTGAATTTCGTGGCGCAGGAACTCGCAGAGTGCAACGGCAAATTGCGTGCGCTTCTCCTGATCGAGGTTGTATGCCGGCCAGGTCCGGGGAAGTCGAACCGTTGTTACCGTCGGGTTGGTGCGAAAACTGGAGGCGCTGCAGGACTCATAGAGACTGCGCTCCTCTGGATATTCCTCGGGTGGCATTTCACGGAATTCGATTCGCTCCAGCCCAGGAAATGCTTGAATATTGCGGGCGCGTAACCAATGAACGGCAATCGACGCGTATTCCTCCCGAAGAGCGTGAAAGTGCCGTCGGTCCTCGGCAGTGGCGAACAGAAGCTGCCAACCGCTCTTTGGGTTCACGGTTTCCGGCATCACCAGTTCTTGTGATGCGGGTCGCCCCCCGGCGTGTGTTTGGATTTCGCGCAATGTTCTCCGCGAGCCATCGGAGAGGCAGAATGGATAGTCCTTCCAATCCTGCTTAATGTTGGATCGAGAGAGTCTATCGGTTATCTCGACAAGTTGCCCGTCGGTCAGGTCCCTATGAGACTTCACGGTCTTGTTCCAGAGCGTCTCGCAATAGTCTGCATGCGAAAAGGACCGCGCAGTGGTGTTGTTCCGAATCCACTCCAGTAGTTTCTCGGCATCTGATTCACGGCACAACGCAGAGCAGAAGGATTTATCGATGAATGAAATGGGGCAAAAGGCCCGCAACCAATCAGGATAATCAACCTCTCGGTTGGCTTCATTGTCGGCTAGCGGAAAGCAAGTCATTGCCGACGGATCGTGTAGCGTGTGATTTGCGCCATCACCGTTTGATACCGGGAGGAGACGAAGACCGCGCGATCCATGCTCGCGTGTGATGCCCGCTGACGACATCGCGCGGATGAGTTTGAGGTACCAATCCTTTGCCTGCCTGGCTAACCAAACATCGTCAGAGAATGCCGCGAGAGACTCGATTGCCGACAAGTGCTTCACCCCAATCGCAGCAAGTTGTCGTCGGTAACCCGCAAGCTCCCTAGCCACAATGTGCGCATTAGCGTCCGTCTTCGCAGGAGTGCCGTTAGCTGAATCAAAGGCTGCATGAATCGCTGGACCCGCAACTCTGGCGACCACCGGTTCGATGGGGTTGCTGCTACGACGAAGCAAGACGCACTTTGCCTTGCTCAATGCGCTGCAAATTGCTGCAGCGGTTCGTTCCAGGCATGCCGTCTTGGGCTCGACGGGAATCGAGTGATACAAGTTTGTTTTCTGATCAATGCTGAGCGCATCAGAGGACACGGCCTGCACGAACGTATCAACAAAGAGATTTGGCACGTGGTCGAGAAGCCATACATTGTAATCATCATCGGCATGAATATCCTGCCGGGAAGCGGCGACGTTGAAATCGCCGTTCACCATGAACGGGAGTCCCGTGTTCTCCAAGACCGGAAGCCATGTGAACAGTTTCCCTGAGCATGTCACATGGTCAATCGGAAGTGCTATCGTTAGGGTCGTCTCAGCTGACCCAGTCGCATTGTCCTTCAACCCCGCGGGAACCTGGAGCGTTTGTCTGGCTACCCAGAAGGTCTTCTTCACGCTGCTCACGGTCTCATTACGCGAGCAGTGGCTCTCAGTTCTCAGGATGGGGGTCTGATCACCAACCTTCTTGATTACGATCCTGCTCTTGTGGCTGGGAGTCTCTATAGACACTTCGATTGAACAAAGCTTGCTCAGGAAAAGGAGAGTCGAGGGTTCGATCGACTCCAATGCATGAACGATCCTACTCGGCACGCACTTCTTAGCGGTCAGGGGAAGAACAATATGCGTTCGTCCCATGTCCAAGGGCAGTGGGGGGTTCTCAAGCCATTCAGGAACCACATAACCGATGGTGTCCCTTGACTTGGGAGCTGGAAGAGCAAATTGAAACCCATTTGAAAAGATCATCGGGCAGTCCGACACCGTAAACACTGACTTAAACCCAATGCCCTTCCGGCCGATACACCCTTTGCGAAGTTGTTTTTGAGAATGGGCAGACCGACAAATATCTCTCACGTTGTCGTCGCTGAATCCCTGTTCGTTGGTAGACACGATCAAGCACAATGGGCCTCGATCATCATCTGACATCGGCTGCAGGTGGAACCGCATTGACGGCACTACGTCATTCAAATACATCGCGTCCTCTGCATTTTGGATTAGTTCCAAAATGAAGTGGGTCCCATCTGAATACAGATCGTCCGAGAGAATTCCCAACATGCCATTGTAGTCTTCGGCCATCTCTCTTGAGACTTGTTTGCTGACACGGATTTCATCAATCAGTTTACGTTGTCTTCTGTTAGTCATATCTTGGTGGACTCCATGACCCCCGCAATTACCAACCGCGCGATCACAT
The DNA here is from genome assembly GCA_964483805.1 of uncultured bacterium. Lineage (GTDB taxonomy): Bacteria > Muiribacteriota > Ozemobacteria > Ozemobacterales > Ozemobacteraceae > CAZADH01. The sequence continues at coordinate 5,565 of CAZADH010000088.1, read as the reverse complement.
CCGCTGTCTTTTCGGCCTTGTCGATTTCCTCGAGGCGGGTCTCGAGATCGGTCTCGATACGCGCCAATTGGCTCTGGCGCATGCGGGTGATGCGTGCGTCGCGGGTGTTGGCCAACAGGTCGGCGATTTGTTGCCGCTGCGCGTCGACGCTTTTCTTCAGGCTCTCGCGGCGGATCTCGCCGATTTCGCGGGTGCGGGCGACATGATCCTGACGGGCGCGTTCCCAGCGCGCGAAGTGGCGTGAATCAAGGTTTTGCCGGGCCGGTTCGGTCAGTGCCTCATGCGTTGGCGATTGCTCGGCCGTGGCCAGCAGTTCGAGCAGATCGGATTCGAGGTCTTCGCGTTCACACACGGCGACCAACTCGATCTCGCTCTTGAGGCCCTTCATTTCCCATGCGTAGATCGCGAATGCGACCGCCGACCAATCGGCGGGAAGTTCGGCACTGCCTACCGTGATCTCGACCGGGTCGTCGATGGCGGTGTGGTGCGCAGCCTGTAGCACGAGCGGGTGCAACGGAGTCAGCAGGTGCGCGTCGGGGCGACTCGAACCGGTGGTGCCGTCGAAGGTCACGAGGCAATTCGGCTCGTCGCCTTCGAGATAGGTCCGCCAGGCGCGCAGCGACGACGACCGATTGATTGGCAGTTTGCGCAGATCGTCGAGCAGGCGGTGCCGCGACTCTTTGTTCAGGCGAAGCGTTTCGACGGCCTCGGTGCCGCGCAGCGCCACCGTTGTACCGGTTCGTGCCGACAGGTAGCGGCAGATCAGCCGTCGCAGGGCGGGTCCGGTCAGCCACAGGTTTTCGGCGGCCTGAATCTCGCGATCGGCAGCGACCTGCGGAATCTTGACGCCGAACAGTTCGTGCTCGCGGTCCTCGAGTCGCCGCTGTTCCTGCAGGCGGCGCACCTCGTTGTCGGCCATCTGCTCGAGCAAGCGCTCGCGATCGGTCTCGGACAATTTGAGGTTGTTGGCAATATCATGTATTTCAGTACGCAGGTCGCCCAGGATTGCCTCGCATTCGCCAATGCTCTGCTCGAACACGCCGATGCGCACCAGGCAACGGTGATAGATCGCAGCGTCGATCGTGCCCGTCGTGACGAAGTTCACGATCGCGACGGCCTCGCTTTGCTGCCCGCGCCGGTCGATGCGGCCAATGCGCTGTTCGATGCGCATGGGATTCCAGGGCAGGTCGTAATTGAAGATGGCATCGCAGAACTGGTAGTCGAGGCCTTCGCTGCCGACCTCCGAAAAGAGCATCACGTCGAGCGCCGCGGGGTCGCTCCGGTCGCGGGAGAAGCGGTCGCGCAGCGAGAGGCGCTCGTCGTCACCGATCCCACCATGGATGAGCCCGACGCGGAGACCCTCTGCCAATAATCGTCGATTTAGATAGGTCAGCGTGTGACGGAAACAACTGAACACCATCGCCTTGTTGTTGGGCAGTTCCTGTTTGCGCTGAATGTGCTTGAGCAGCGCATCGAACTTCGGGTCGTCGTGGGGTAGGGCGCTCGCCGTGCTCATGATCACCTGCGCCTCACGCACGAAATCATTGTGCAATGCGCAGTCTGCCAAGTCGTCTGGCGCTTCGACATCGAGGTCGCCGAGCGCATCGACGCGCCGCGCCAGGATGTCGGCCAACCTCGGCCCCAAGCCGAAGATGCAACTGGCCACTTGTCGCTTGAGCGTCGTCATCATGAAAGCCACGTTGGTCGCCCCGTGAGTGGCGCGCAATGCCCGCTCGGTGAAATCGAGCACCGCGTCGTGCAACTGTTGCTGGGGAGCGGTCAAGGGGATGTCGACGGTCTCGGGCTTGCGCACGCAGAAGCGATCGATGTCGCGGCGACGCGTGCGATTGATCATGCCAGATAATGTATGTATATCTTCGAGTTCGCGAATCAGCTCGACCCGGCCGGCGCGGTCGATGTTGCCAGCGCGGAGCAGTTCGACGATGCGTTTGAACGATGCGTTCTTGCACAACACCCCTTGACCCCACGGCGTGGCCGCGGCGCGCTCGAGCGCGACAGCCGCAGCACGAGCCCAATCGGCGCCACCCGCGCGGGTTTGGGTGATCGCCTCGTTGATCGCCGGATTCGGCTCAGTGAGATGGCGGAACGTCGGTTCGTCGATGATCAGGTCGGGGCGCAGCATCTGGAGCAGCACGAAGAGATCGCTGCTGCCCATCTGCACCGGCGTCGCGGTCAGGAACACCACCGCGCCGGCGTGATCGCACAGGAACCGCACGACCCGGTGCGACCAGGTGCCGGGGTTGCGCACGTGATGCGCCTCGTCGACGATGATCAGGTCGAACTTCGGTGGGGTTTCGAGATCGAGCAGTCCGGGTTGTCGCCGGCCGCGCCGCGTTTCCTGGCCTTTCAGGATTTGCTCGTCGAGCAACGAAAACGGCAGTATCGTGCGCCGGTGCTGATCGGGCCAGCATCCATCAAGCTCGAACTCGTCGAGACACATGCGCAGCGTCGGTCCGTCGAGTTGCGTAAACGACTCGTCGAATCGGCGCATCTCGGCTTGCCACTTTCGTTCGGTCACGAGCGGTTTGGGACAAATGATCAAGACTGTCTCGATCGGCTGGCGGGCCTGCAACTCGCGCAGGATCAGTCCGGCCTCGATCGTCTTGCCGACGCCGACGCCGTCGGCGATAAGCAGTCGCGGCCGATCGGCACGGATGAACTTCAGCGCCGGCCGGAACTGGTATGGCACGAAATCGATGCGCGCCGCGTGCAGTGAATACAATGTCATTACCGAGGGATGCCGGATGACGGTCGCGGTCAGCATTGCTCGTGCTTCGTCGACGGTCACGCGCGGGTCAGCGACAACCTCGACATGCGGTTCGATCTGGCTGCGATAAAAGCTCTGCGCGCGATTGTCGAGGAACACCTGGAATCGGGCTTGCGGTCCGGACCCGCTCACCGACATGACCGGGCCGATCTTGCCGTCGTCGCTCACCAGCCGGACGAGCACGCCGGGGCGCAGCGTGTCAGGCGGGTTCTCGCTTTCAGCTGGAATTGCGGTGCTCGTCTTCGGCGAGGGCAATGCAGCACCGGCTGCTGCACTCGAACCGGTCGTGGCGCCAATCCCGACGGCCTCGCTCATGATCCGTGTCTTCTCTCGCTGGATGGCATCTTGCAAGTCGGCACCACCACTGAACACGGCGTTGAACCGTTGGATGGTGTCGAGATCGCGCAGGGTCTGATCAACATCAATGCCGGCAGCCGAGGCATGGGCCCACCGATTGCGGATCGTGCGCATCTCCATGGCGAAATTGCGCGCTTCGTGGCTGAGTTCTCGATGACGACCCGACAAGGGATACCAGTTATGATTGAGAACCCTGAGCAACGCCGCAAGGTCGAGTCGCTCGAGGTTCCCATCGGACTGCGGTGGCAGGTGGGCTTGCTGCATGGTTGACAGTGCTTCGATGACCGAGGTGTCCCACCATGTGTCCCCGAGCGCAGGCAAGCGGGATTGCATCCAGGCTGCAGTCAATCTTCCCGTTTCCACGAGAAAACGACTGACGGTATCGTGGTGCGTCGATGTGTTCACGATGGATGTCCCCCCAGACCGGTCTCTGCATCTTACAAGGTGCACGATAGCCGGTTTGAGGCGAACACGCAACGTTTTTCAGTCCCGCGGAGCTAACCGGAACCATGACGCATAGTGAAGTTTTCTCCATGTGACACAAGAATTGAGTGTCTACTCCTCGGTGTGAATATCGATGGTCGGAACCGTACCGGTGCCTGTGCCGGTTCCGGTTCCAGTTCCGGTCGATACGTAGGTGAGAGTGTGCGTGTTGGTATGAGTGACCGCAGCGGCAAAGGTCAGGGTGTTGCCGCTGATTCTGGCCCGGCGGAGGCGCATCGTGCGTGTGGTGTCATCGACGAAAACATAGGGACTCAATACAGTGTATTGAAATGCGCTGCTCACCGAGATCGGGCCAACCCCGCGCCGATAGACGGTGGTGACCACCAGCGATGTGGGCGATTCGTTGCTCACCAAGCGTGTCTGCAACAACTCGGCGTCGGTTCGGGTCGTGGCGACGGTGCCCCGCGAGTAGTTGTCGACCGAGAACAGTGCCTCGCAGAAAGCCGCCGAGGTCACGGTGTCACGACTGGTCACCAGCATCTTGCCGCCGAGTTTGATCGCGTCGTTGAGGGCATCGACGTAGAACGGACGCCGTTTCGTGGTCACCTTTTCGGGCGATGTGCCGATCGGGGGGGTCACATACTCTTCCTCGAGTTCATACGCGCTGCCATAGCCGCCGACCACCCGCAGCGTGTAGGTCGTCTGCATGGCATCGCGGTAGTTGTCGCTGCGGGTTAGCGAGTTGGTGAACACATCGGTGCGCTCGACATTGAACACCCACTCGTTGCCGACGGCGAGCGGCAGAAACTGCTCGGCGAGGATCGCTCCGCCCGGTTCGAGTCGTTGGCGCAAGAGGCTCAGCGCCTGCTCGGCGGTGGTCCGCTGCGCCGGCGCACCGAGCAGTGAGGAGACGAGAGCGCCGGCATTGTCGGGACAGCGCTGGCGCAATGCGGTGTCGGCGGCCAGCGTCTCGAGAACCTGGGCGACGACGTCGCGGGTCATCCCCGAATTGCGTGGCTGGACGACCACAGCGTTTGGGCCCGTCACGATATCGACAGCGCCGCGGAATGCAGCGATCCCCTGCACTGTGCCGCCGTCGATGGTCACGTTAGCCACGACCGGTCCGATCGGAACCTGCTCGAACAGAATCGTGGCCGCGCCGTTGACAACCGGGAACGTCTGCTGCCGGCGCAGAACCGGACTGGTTGCCGCGTGCAGAGACACGCAGTCGAGCGTGCAGGTCACCGACGTTGCGGCTATGGTTGCTGCCTTGGGCCGGTTCGCGACGATGTCGTCGATGCGACATGACAGGCGGCCACCGGCCGCACCGAGCGGCCCAGTCTCGATGCCGGTTGTCGCCGAGGTCGCTGGCGCGGCGCCCAACGCCGGCCCCAGTGGGTTTGTCGCGGTTGTCGGCGCGTCGTTGGTCGTGTGGGCGCACCCGAAAGCACTGAAAAGACAACTGAGAAGCAACAACGCGAAAGCATATTGACGCAATTGTGTCATGGTGTGGCTCACAGCGTCAGCGTGTAATTCTCGACCACCAGCGACGGCCGCACGATGCGCAACGGGATGACATTCGTGCCGTTGAAGGTGAGGGTGCCCGAACCCTCGCCCGAAACGCCGATGGTCAGCGTGCCGCTGGTGGGGTAGTTGGACGCGTCGGTGGCGGTCGCATCGCTGACCTCGACGGTCAGGACCACCGACCCGTTGAGCTTGCCGTTTCCGGTCTCGTTGTAGACATACTGGCCGGGCGCGGTCTTGATGATCTGCCCCGCCGATTCGCACGCGACGTAGCCGGCGCGAACGGTGAAATACTCTGTATATACGAATTCGATCTTCGTCGTGGCGGCAGTGATATCGGGTTGAACTGTGCCGGCGCCCCAGGTGCGACTGGTGCCGATGTAGACGCGCGCGTAGATCGTCACGGCGTTGCCGGTCGCGCGATTGATGGTCGGGATCGTCCAGATACCGGT
>CAZADH010000087.1:6201-20793 GCA_964483805.1 uncultured bacterium | reverse complement strand
TTGCTTTGTCGTGCCGGCGCCGATGCGTCGGCGTCGTCGCCATCGCCAAACAGCGTCGGCTGTCGCTCGCCCGCCCGATCGATGGAGTCGGGCAGGGCACCTGCCGCCAACCAAGGTTCGAGCACGCGGATCAGGTCACCAAACGAACCGTCAAAGTGAAGCACGTGCATCAGAACTGCCCCGTCACGGCACCGACGAAGGCTTCCGGGGTCGAGGACCAGGCGGGCGGCATGTCGGCAAAGGTCAGTTGCCGGGGGCGGGTCACCGGTTCGCCCGCCACCAGCAGGCGGCGGCGGATGGCGTCGGGATCGAAACCGACCCCACTGCCCCCGAACGCGCCGTCGGCCGTGACAAAGTAGCGCGCCCGCTTGAGCACGACCCCGAGCTTGGGCAGATCGGCGAGGGTCAGGCGGCCAACCCGGCGTGCCTGCACGATGCGCCGGGCCGAGGTCACGCCGAGACCGGGAACACGTAATAACACCTCATAGTCGGCGCGGTTGACCTCGACCGGAAACCGGTGCAGGTTGCGCAGCGCCCACATCACCTTGGGATCGAGCTCGGCGTCGAGCCGCCCCGGCCCGTCACCGAACAACTCACCCACCGAAAACTCGTAGAACCGCAACAACCAGTCGGCCTGGTAGAGCCGGTGCTCCCGCAACAGCGGCGGCAGGTCGGCCGCGGGCAGCCGTGAATCGCGGTTCACCGGAACATAGGCCGAGTAATAGACACGACGCAAGCGCATTTTGTCATACAAACTCGACGACAGGGTCAGTATCTGCCGGTCGTCTTCGGGCGAGGCGCCGACGATCAACTGCGTGCTCTGACCGGCCGGAACGAACGACCCACCGCCGCTCACCACCGCACCCCGGCGCGGCTGCCGCTCCAGATGCCAGTCGCGAATGCGCGCCATCGGAGTGAGGATCGACGCCCGCGTCTTGTCAGGCGCCAGGATGCCCAGGGTTTCGTGGCTGGGCAGCTCGATGTTGACGCTGAGACGGTCGACCAACCGACCGGCCGCATGGAGCAGCCTCGCATCGGCGCCCGGAATGGCCTTGAGATGGATGTAGCCGTTGAACCGATGGGTATCGCGCAACAACCGCACCGTCTGCAGCAGCAGTTCCATGGTCGCGTCGGGCGACTGCCAGACGCCAGAACTGAGGAACAACCCCTCGATGTAGTTGCGCCGATAGAACCCGATGGTCAGATCGGCCAGTTCGACCGGCGTGAACATCGCCCGTGGCAGGTCGTTGCTGCGCCGATTGAGACAATAGGCACAATCGTAGATGCAATAATTTGTAAATAACACCTTGAGCAACGATACGCACCGACCATCGGCCGACCAGGTGTGACAGATGCCCGACGGGGCGGCATTGCCGACCCCGCCGGCCCGTGGTGCGCGGCGACTGCCGCTCGACGCACAAGACACGTCGTAGCGGGCGCTGGCCGCCAGCACCTCGAGTTTCTCGGCGAGGGCGGCGCCGTTGTTCGTCGGGCGCGTCAGCGGTGCGGGGACGAGAGTGTTCATCCTTCGTTTCCCTCAATGATGACCGCTTGCCGAAACCGGCCAACCGGCGTACAATCGCCGGCATCTTCGCGGAAAGGACACACTCCCATGCACACCGAATACCACCGTTGGCACAGCCCGTCCCTCGGGCACGACATCGAGGTCATGGTCTATGGCCACTGGGGCCCGGCGATGCTGATGTTCCCCTGTGCCGGCGGCAGTTTTCACGAAGCCCAGGATTTTGGCATGGTCGGCGCGATGCAACCGTACATTGACGCGGGCCGCATCAAACTCATCACCGTGGGCAGCATCGATCACCAGACCTGGCTCGACCAGGGCCGCCACCCGTTTGACCGTGCCCAGCGCCACGAAGACTACGACCGGGCGATCGTGCACGAGGTAGTGCCGTTGATCCGTGGTTTGCAGCACAGTGCCGACCGGATCATCGCCGCGGGCTGCAGCCTGGGCGCGTATCACGCGGTCAATTTTGCCCTGCGCCATCCCGATGTGTTCGGCGGCACGGTGGCTTTGTCGGGAATCTACACGTTGAAACAAATGGTTGGCGACACCTTCAACGACAAGGTTTACCACAATTCGCCGATCGACTACCTGCCGGGTCTCTCCGATCCCTGGTTCCTCGACCAGATTCGCAGCCAACGCCTGATCGTCTGTTGCGGGCAGGGCGCATGGGAGGAACAATGCCTCGACGACACCAAGCGACTGGCCGAGATCTTCCACCAGAAAGGCATCAATGCCTGGGTCGATTTGTGGGGTCACGATGTCAATCACGACTGGCCGTGGTGGTTGCGCCAGATGCCGTATTTCCTCGATCGGATCGTGTGAGTCAGACGTAAATATCCAGTATTTACTGACGGCGCCGGCAGGTCGTTCGACCTGCCGGCGCCGTTCTTTTGGCCATTGACGGTCATTCTCCCCGGCCAATCGCGGGGGGGTGGCGCCGTCAGCGCCGCGGCCGGGGCATGCGTTCGATCGCCGCCTGCTCGGCCATCACCGCCGCATTGAGCTTGAGAATCTCGGCACACAACTCGTAGTTGATCTTCTCGGGGGTGTCGGTGATCTGATGGTAGGTCGGGTTGTCGTCGAACTCCGATTCGATCGTGAGAATCGTCGGCACCTCTTTTTTCAGGAACGGCATGTGGTCGGAACCGTAAGCATGCGTCGAGATCTGGGTCGCCGCCTTGGTGTAATTGGCCGCAAGATCGGCCCAGTGGTCGGCCATTTCCTGACAGAACGGCAGGGTCTCGAGTTGGATCGACACCGGGGGTTTGCGATCGAAACCGATCATGTCCATGACGATGACCGCCCGGATGTTGGCGATTTCGGCCTCCGACAATGTATTTACGTAGGCCTTCGACCCCAGCATGCCCTGCTCTTCGCCCAGAACCAACAGAAAACGCACGTTGGCCCGATGGGTGCGGCCTTTGATCAGGCGGGCCAGTGCCAGCACGCCGGCGGCTCCGGACCCGTTGTCGTCGGCCCCGGGGGCGAGGGTCTTGGCCTGCGGTGACGTGCTGTCGAGGTGGCCGACGACCACGACGTCGCCCGCCTGCGACGGGGTGAACCCGGTGGCCACGGCCTCGAGATTCTCCCGGGGTTGGCCGGCGCTGGTGAAGGTCATGCGCCGCACCTTCAGACCACAGTCGACGAGGATCTTCTCGCAATAGTCGAGGGCCTGCCTGGCGCCGTCGCTGTACGTATAGCGGGTCTTGAAGTCGGCCAGCGCCTGCACGTCTTTCTTGAAGGTCTCGTGGTCGATCTGTTTGATGAACTCGCTGATGAAATCGACCCGGGCAGTCTTGTTGGCCAGGCGGGGCGGCGTCAACACCGTGGTGTTCTCGGGCAGCGGCTCGATCTGGGTGAAATCGGACACCAGGTCGGCCAGTCCCATTGCGGTCGTCTGGTCGGTTACCAGCACGAGAAAGCCCTGCGTGCGCACCAGCACCTTCACGCCCTGACGTTTGAAGTTGCGCAACGCCTGGTCTTTGGTGGTCATCAACAAGACGGTCTCACCCGTCGTCACCGGCAACGACCGATGATGTGTCTTTTTTCGACGCAACAGATCGAGCAACGATTGGCCACCCCGCAGGACAGTCTGTTGCCCCAAGGTGGTGTACGAACGCACGACCGCGTCGTCACGAACGATCGGCGGCGTCTGCTCGGTGGGCAGCACGACGACGAAATCACGAACCACGCCGGGCGCCTCGGCCATGGCCACCGCCGTCGAAAGAAGGGCAAACAGTGCGAAGAGCAAAGACGTGCGGGCAACCAGTCGGAGCATGGGTTCCTCCTGAATCGATAGGGTACGGTTCAGTATTTTGTAATTATACCAGATGGCGATGGAGGCCAACAGGCTCGTGTGGTAGGATGGCCGACATGGAACGCAAGCCACCGACGATCACACTGCCCACCGAAGTCCAACACGACGTTGCGCCGTTTCTCGAACCCGGCGAACAGTTGCTCGATGCAGTCCGCTCGACCTCGGGGCCGGTCGGCAAGCTCGGCGAATTGTGGTTGATCCTCACCGACCACAACGTTCTGTGTTACACCCGCGAATACAACAAAGAAGCGATGGTCTCGCGCATCGGCCGCCAGGAACTGGCCAAGGTCAAGTACGAGCACCATGCGCTGGGCACGACCCTGACCTTCGTGCCGGCGAACCGCCCCCAGAATGCGATGGTGGTGCCGTTCCCGAAACAACAGCGGCCGCAGGTGAACCGCTTCAGCGAACTGCTCTCGACCTCGGTCGCCTTCGAGGTGGTGACGCCGCAAGAGCGCACGGTCAAAGCCCCCAGCGCCACCGCCACCCCAACCACCGAGAAACCGGCGGCGCCAGCACCGGCCGCGAAACCCGCACCGCCAGCCCCGGCACCAACACCGGTGCCGCCGAAACCGGCAACGCCCCCGACCGCGGGCGCATCCCCGGTATCGACCGCGGCCAAGACCCCGGCCCCCGCAGCGCTCGATCTGCGCTCGGTGTTGGCCGCTCCGGGAGCCGGGAATCCGGGTTCGCGCGACAGCGCCGAGAAGCCCATCTCACCAGTGGCCGGCAAGAACCACGAGGCACCGACAACCGGCCCCGCGACGCCGACCAGCGAAGCTGCGGCCACGGGCGTGTCCCCGACGGTGGTTCGCGAGAGCACCACGCCCGGAACCATCGCCCAGGTCACGCTCGCAACGGTCCTCGCGCTGTTGGTGGGCTGGCTCTGGTACCGGCTGTTCGTCGCGCTGCAAGACCGTCGCTAGAAGCGAGCCCAGGCCGTGGTGCTGATTCTGCTGCTGCAAGCACTGGCCGATGCCGTTGCCCTGTCGCTCGCCGGGGTCGTCGCGTATCTCGTCCGCACCCGTCTGTTTTTCGAGGTCGACGACTACCTGTGCAATCCAAAGCAATACGCGATATTGCTTCTCACCGCGGTCATCCTCTGGCAGGTCTTGATGCTGGCGCGTGGCGGTCTGCGCCGTTCGTCGCTGTTGTTCCGCCTCGACGAGATGGTGCTGCACTTTCAGACCTCTCTGGTCCTGCTCGTGCTCACCATGGCCGCCACCTTCCTCTACCACGGTTACGACTACTCACGCATCATCGTCGGCATGACCTGGCTGCTGTTCGTCTTCTTCGGTTCGCTGGCGCGCCAGATCAGTCGCGGGGCGCGCATCGCCCTGCACCATCGGGGCATCGGGGTCAGCCGGGCACTGCTGTGGGGCAACGGCCCGAAGCGCAGCCTGTTCGAGAAACGTCTGCGCGAGAGTCCGGGGCTGGGCATTCAGCCCACGCCGCTGCCTCCGGAAGCCGACCTGCGGGCGGCGGTGGCCTCGGCGCCCTACGACGAGCTGTTCGTGTTCGACGAACAACTGACCTACGAAACACTGTGGGACCTGCGGGAGGCGTCGCGCAACCCGGCCATCGAGATCCACCTGATCCCGTCGTTGACCAACTTCTATGCCCGCAACATCGGCGGCGGGTTCTTCGACGGCGCGCTCATCGTCTCGCTCGCCTCACCGCAGAGCCGGCGCTTCACCCTGGCCGCCAAACGGTGCCTCGACGTGGCGGTCGCAGCGCTCTTCCTGGTGCTGCTCGCGCCGCTGCTGTTCGCGGTCGCGCTCCTGATCAAACTCGATTCGCGGGGGCCGGTGCTGTTTCGCCAGACCCGCATCGGCCGCGACGGTGACCCGTTCACCATTCTCAAGTTCCGCTCGATGCACGCCGAGGTCGACGCCTATGCGGTCACGCCGACGAGCGAGAGCGATCCGCGCATCACCCGGGTCGGGCATCTGCTGCGGGCCACCAGCATCGACGAGCTGCCGCAGCTGTGGAACGTCATGCGCGGCGACATGAGTCTCGTTGGCCCGCGCCCCGAGATGCCGTTCATCGTCGAGCAATACAATGCACTCGAACGCAAACGGTTGGGGGTGCGCCCCGGCATCACCGGCCTGTGGCAGATCTACGCGCGCACCCTGCGCGAACCGATCCACTCGCACATCGAGTACGACCTGTTCTACATCGAGAACCTGTCGCTGTCGATGGACCTGATGATCGTGCTCGACACCCTGCCGACCATGGTGCTGCGCACCGGCGTCTGAGCAACCCACGGACCCAGGCGAGGCGCCGGGCGTGGCTCCCAACCGCAAGACTCAGGCGGGCACGTCGATCCAGAGGCGGTCGCCGCGAACCTCGCATCGATAGACGGTCACCGGTTCGAGACCGAGAAAGCCCATGTCGTTGCGGACGGCACCGCTGGCCAGATCAACGACAACCGAATGCCATGGGCATTCGATAGTGCGCTCCCCGACGTCGCCGTCGACCATCGACTGCTCCTGATGTGGACAGCGATCGGCCATGGCGTGCCATCCGCCCGGCGCGTGGATCACCAGTACCGCGGTCTTGCCAAATTCGACGCGCTTCGTGCCACCGACCGGAAGGTCGCCAACCGCTACCGCTTCCATCCACATGGGTCAGGAGTCCTTTCGTGTGTCGCTCAGAGATCGCCGGTGACAAACTGGCCCATCTGCGCCATTGCGTCGCTGAGACGCCGGCCGGCCCGACTGGTCAGACTGGTCGAGATCAGTTGCACGCGATACGGTGTGTGCGCCCGCAGCGCCTGGCGCGGGGTCAAAGACACCACAGAGTTGTCGTTGCGCCATTGGATCGAGAACTTCTCGCTCAGGCCGGCCTGGTTGACGCTGACGGTGCTGTTGTTGGCCAGATTCAGCACGACCAGGCGGGTGTCGGCAAGCAGTGAATTCGGGTCCATGGGTTGGTCGAAGACGATCTCGAACGGCCCCCACCGCCCGACCCCGACGGTCCCGTTGCTGGGGCTGGTCGATAGGATCCGCGGCGCGCTGTCGTCACCGGTGGTGAAGTTGCCATAGACCCCCTGGTACCCGCTGAGCACGCGCCCATCGGTGCAACGCGCCTCGAGGCGGTTGATCACCAGGGAGTATTTTGTGCGGGCCGCGAGCGGACTGCGGGGCGAGAGGCGCATGGTGCGCGGATTCGGCCACGAGACGGTGAAGCGGTTGAGCAACTGCGCCCCGGTGAAGGTCATCGTGTTGCCCGTTGCCCCACGCTGCAAGGCAAATTCGAACCCGGCCAGGACCGATTCGGGCTCCATGGCCTGGGCAAAGCCGATTTCGAACGGCGTCACCACCGAGACCTCGATCTGGCCGTTGTACGGTTTCACATACGAGATGGTCGCCCGGTTGCCGCTGCTGCTGTTGGTCGGCACCATGCGGACACTCACCAGCGTGACGCCGTCGGCCTGCACCGGGACATCGATACCGTTGAGCGCCTGATATCCGGGTTTCGATGCCGAGACCGGCACCTGCCCGGTCGATACCGAGGTGACGACATTGGTCGGACCATTGGCAGTCGCCGACCGGCCGCCCGCCTCGACCGACACTTCGCGCAACACCTGGTTCTCACCGGCCACCGTGGAAAAGGCGGCAAACTGCACGCCACCGAGGTTGCCGCGGAACGAATCGCCTTTGCCGATGGCCACGTTCATGCCATCGATACCGGGCAACAGGAAGACCTGGTCGGTGATGCGCCCCGTTGCCGGCAGGGACCCGAGCCGATAGGTGATGTCCCATTCGAGGTATTGCACGCGCACGTCGGCCGCCTGGCTGGCCACCGCGGCATCGTTCTGCGAGAAATCGATGGTGGCCCGACCGCTCTCGTCGGTGACGGTGACGGCATTGCGCGCCGTGATGGTGATGCGGGCCTGCGCCGCCGCCGCCCACTGCGGGCCGAGGTCGGAGACATAGGCGCCGGCTGCCGCGAGGGCCGAACGGTCGACGAGCACTTGTAAAGACATTGTATGTCCACCGAGCACCTGCACCTGCACGCGTCCCGTGGCCGAGCCGCCCTTGTTGTCGGTGACGACGCACGTCAATTCCGCGTTGGTTCCCAGATCGGGCGCTTGCCAGACGGCATTGCCGTTGTTCTGCGAGACGATCACGCCACTCGAGGCCAACCAGTTGAATTTCAGGATGTCGCCGTCGGGATCGACGGCTTCACCACGCAGTTGCACCTGTTCGCCGCGGTTGACGATCGCCCTGTTCGCATAGACGTTGATGAGCGGAGCATGGTTGGCGCCGATGGGCGCTTGCGAACCGCTGTTGATTTGCGTTCCCGTGCCCGTACTGGTTCCCGTCGAGACCGAGTCGGCCCGATTGCCGGTGCCGGTGCTGGTCCCGTTGCTGCCGGACAGGAGCGACGTGTCGCTCGACGCCAGGGGGTTGGTGAGCGCACTGGATCCGAGCCCGTTCGTATTGGTGCAACCGGCGAGCGTTGCCGCGAGCCATGCCAGCAAGACGACGCCTGCCAGCAGGCGGTTTGATCTGACCGTAACCATGACCGACACCTCCTCGATCCTCGCAGGTATCGGTTCGGTGCGTCGTTTGGTTAATAGTCGATCGTCGCGTCGCTCACAATGCGTCGATCAAATGGACCAGGGTGCGCACCCCGTAGCCGGTGGCCCCGGCCGGGAATCCCGGCCGCGCCGCGTCGGTCCAGACCGGCCCCGCGATGTCGAGATGCGCCCACGGCACCGGGGCGAACGCGGCGAGAAACGCCGCTGCCGTGCAGGCCCCGCCGTAGCGTTTTCCCGAGGTATTGCGGAAATCGGCCAGCGTTCCCTTCATCTGGTCGAGGAAGAGCGGATCGAGGGGCATCGGCCACAGACGCTCGCCGGCCCGCTGTGCCGCCGCCACCACGGCATCGCGCAGTTTGGCATCGGCCGAGAACAACCCCGAATATTGCTCGCCCAACGCCACACAGATTGCGCCGGTGAGGGTGGCCACATCGATCGTCAAGCGCGGCGCGAGACGTTGCGCGTAAGCCAACGCATCGGCCAGGATCAACCGCCCCTCGGCATCGGTGTCGTTGATCTCGACGGTCCGCCCGTCGAACATGGTCAGGACATCCCCGACGCGAAACGCGTCGCCGTCGGGCATATTCTCGACGGCCGGAATCAACCCGATGACCCGGCGCCGGCACTTCACCCGCGCCAGTGCCGAAAACGTGCCCAGGACCGCCGCCGCACCGGCCATATCGTTTTTCATGTGGGCCATGCCATCGTGCGATTTGAGCGACAACCCGCCTGAATCGAAGGTGACCCCTTTGCCCACGAGAACCACCGGCGCCTCGCGCCGTTTGCCGTTCAGTTCGAGGACAATGAAACGCGGGGGTTGGGCGCTGCCGCGGCCGACGGCCATGACGCCACCCATCGCCGACACGATCGATGCGGGCAACGCTTCGACCTTGATACCGAGCCGGCCCAGCGAGGTCGCCTCGCGCAGAAGCTCTTCGGGGTTGAGCAGATTCGGCGGCAGATCGACGAGACGGCGTGCCAACATCCGCCCCTCGGCCACCGCCCGCACCAACGGCAGGCGTGCCGCGAGCCGCTGTTCGGCTTTTCGCGAGGTCGCCACGAAGCTGACCTCGACGATGCCGATCGGACTCTTGTCACCGCGCGCCGCTTTGAATGCCTCGGCGTCGTACCGCAGCTCATCGACCAACGAAACCACCTGATCGAAAGCGGCCTCGTCGTTCTCGATGACCTGCGGCAGGATGACGGCGACATGCGCATATTTGCGTTCGTTGGCGGCCAACAGAGCGCGGGCGAGCCCCTCGGCAAACCGATCGCGCCACTGCCAGTCGTCGGCCGCCACCGCAACCTTGAAGCAGTAGCGATCGTTGTTGAACCACGACCCGTCGCCCCGCACCGTCAGTTCTCGCGCCGGTGTCTTCAAGGCGGCCAGAGTCGCCGATC
Source organism: uncultured bacterium (assembly GCA_964483805.1). Taxonomy (GTDB): domain Bacteria; phylum Muiribacteriota; class Ozemobacteria; order Ozemobacterales; family Ozemobacteraceae; genus CAZADH01. Next base: position 11,001 of record CAZADH010000087.1, on the reverse strand, counting down.
CCTTCGGGTCGAGCGGATGGACGAGCAGGGCCACGACGGCTTGGGCACGAGGAGGTACGGCAGCGGCGATACGAATGTCGATCATGGTCACGGGGCGCTCCTTGGGGTTACAGTGGGTGCCGGCACGAACCGGCACAACATTGTACCACAAACAGTATGACAGAGCGCTTGCATAGATACGCGAGTTTTGCTAGTATATGAGTCTACCGTTTTGAAAGGGGACATTGTCATGGCCAAGATCTGCATCGTCTGTGAACGCGGGCCCCATTATGGGTACCAACTCAGCCACTCGCATCGCCGCTCGAAGCGCCGCTGGAACATCAACCTGCAGCGCAAGCGCGTTCTCGTCGACGGGAAGATCACCCGCAAGTACATCTGCACGCGCTGCCTCGGCAGCGACAAGGTGGTACACGGCTGATTCGACCTTCGGTGCCGGAGTGCTGATCCCAGCGCACTGAACCGAAGCGGTCCGCGACAAACCCCCGGTGGTGCTCGTCATGAGCCCATCGGGGGTTTTGTGCAACAATCGTATCATCCCCCCTTGAATTGCGCGGCAAAAGAGACGACACTGGATCGGCAAGATCATACTTCAACCAAGTTCTTTTCCCGCCGCACTACTGTCACCTCCCGCCCGAACCGTCTTGCAGTTTCCAGGAATTCGGTACCCTGAGGTGAGCAGCAATGCACCAAACGGCAACCCCCAACCGACTCGGCGATCTCGTCGACCTGTCACGCGTTCAAGAGATGACCGAGGCGCTGTACCGGGCCGCCAGGGTACCGATCGGCATCATCGACGCCATCGACGGCAAGGTCCTGGTCGGTGCGGGTTGGCAGGACATCTGCGTGAAGTTTCACCGCGCCAACCCCGAATCGCGACAACGCTGCATCGAGAGCGATCTGGCGATCAGCCAGCGCACCCGCGGCGGCGAGCGGTACGGCTGCCGGTGTGCCAACGGCATGTGGGACATTGGGATTCCCATTCTCGTGCATCAGCGCGTGTTGGCCACACTGTTTCTTGGTCAATTCTTCTACGAGGGCGAGGTGCCTGACCGCGCGTTCTTCATCGAACAGGCCCGTCGATACGGCTTCGACCGGGTCGACTACCTGGCCGCCCTCGATCGCGTCCCGCTCCTGGCCCGCTCCCGCGTCGACGAGATTCTCGAATACAACACCCACCTGGCGCGCTTTCTCGCCGAAATGGCCGAGCACACGCTGCTGTTGCGCCACCGTCTCGATGAACGAATCGAGTCCGAGAGCGCCCTCCTGGAGGTCCAACAGATCAGTCGCACGGCCGGTTTCGACTGGAACCTCGAGACCGACGCTCTCCTCCCGAGCGCCCAGCTCTTCAAACTCGTCGAACGGGAAGAGGGCAGTATCGCGAACACCTTCACTTCATTCCTGAGCCTGATCCACGAGGACGACCGCGCATTCGTCAATCAGCGGGCGCGCGCCATCATCGACGGCCGCACCCCAGAGGCCGACATCGAGATGCGCCTGCGTATGCCGGATGGCCGCGTCAAATGGGCGGCCACGAGCGGCCGGGTGATCACCGACCCGGCGACCGGCAAACCGCTGCGCATGATCGGGTTCGTGCAAGACATCACTTCCCGCAAGCAGGCCGAGCTCGAGCGCAGCAACCATGAGAAGCATACATTGTATGCACGTAAGCTCGAAAGTCTTGGCATGTTGGCCGGCGGCATCGCGCACGACTTCAACAATATCCTGATGACAATCATGGGCAACACCGAGCTGGCGTTGCTCAAGATTCCCCCCAGCATGCCCGAGCGCGACCTGCTCCAACGCGTTCTGCAGGCCGGGCGCCGCGCGGCCGACCTCGCCAACCAGATGCTCGCCTATTCGGGCCGGGGCAAGTTCGCCAATCGGCCCATCGAGTTGTCGTCGTTGGTTCGCGACATGGGCCAGTTCCTGCCGGGAGCACTGGCCGCCAAAACCCGGTTGATCTATGAACTGACCGTTGACCTGCCGACGTTTCGCGGTGACCCGGCGCAGATCCGCCAGGTGGTCAACAACCTCGTCGTCAATGCGGCCGAGGCGATCGGCAACCAGGCCGGCGAGGTAACCGTCTGCACGTTCACACGGGAATGTGACCACGCATTCCTCGAGGCCACCGAGCGGTATTTTCGGCCCACACCCGGAACCACCCTGCCGGCCGGCACGTACGCGTGCCTCTCGGTGCGTGACAATGGCTGCGGCATGACTGCCGAAACCTACGAGCGGCTCTTCGACCCATTCTACACGACGAAGTTCACCGGGCGCGGTCTGGGCCTGCCCACGGTCATGGGCATCGTTCGCGGCCACAAGGGCACAATCAAGGTCGACAGCACCGTCGGCAAGGGAACGACCTTCACCGTGTTGTTCCCGCTCGACCACACATCCGCTGAGCGCGCCGAGGTCAGTCCACCGGTCAAGATGACCTGTTGGCGTGGCCACGGCACCATCCTGGTCGTCGATGACGAAGAAGCGGTCTTGCGGGTGACCACGAAGTTTCTGACCATGTTCGGATTCGAGGTGCTCACCGCCGAAGACGGCGACGCCGCCATCGAGATCTTCCGGCGCGAGACCAGGAAGATCGTGGCCGTCATCCTTGATTTCACGATGCCGCGCGTCACCGGCGATGTCGCGTTTCGCCAGATGCGCGGGCTGCGCAAAGACCTGCCCGTCATCGTCTCGAGCGGTTACGGCCAACGCGAGTTGATTCAGGCGTTCGCGGGCGAGAACCCACCGGTCTTTCTGCAGAAACCGTTCGAGATCAACGAACTGCGGGCAACGCTGCAGCGGCTGTTGCCCGGGTCGTGAACGACGTCAGCCCAAGCCCCAACTGCCCAACCACCGCTCGGCATCGAGGGCGGCCGCGCACCCCGACCCGGCCGAGGTGATGGCCTGGCGATAGTGGGGGTCCATGACGTCGCCCGCGGCAAACACGCCGTCGACCGAGGTGGCGGTCGAGGGATGCTTGACCTCGATGTATCCGGCTTCATTGAGCTGCAACTGCCCCGCCAGAAACGCCGTGTTGGGGGTGTGGCCAATGCCCATGAACACGCCGCGGGCCGGAATCTCGCGTAAAGCTCCTGTATTTACATCTTTGAGGCGGACGCCGATCACGTGCGCATCGCCAAGCACCTCGTCGACGACGCAGTTCCAGGCGAACTCGATCTTCGCGTTCTCTTTGGCACGGTTCTGCATGGCCTTGCTCGCCCGCAACGAGTCGCGACGGTGGATGATCGTCACCTTGCTGGCGAAACGGGTCAGAAAGGTGGCCTCTTCGACCGCCGAGTCACCGCCGCCGATCACGGCCAGCGGTTGGTTGCGAAATGGCGGCAACGCGCCGTCGCAGGTGGCACACGCCGACACGCCCTTGCCCCACATCCGCTTCACCGACGGATGATCGAGAACCCGCGCGGTGGCACCGGTGGCGATGATCACCGCATGCGCGTCCTCCTGGCGATCACCGCTGATCACCTTGAACGGCTGGCTGCCCAGCGCGACACGCTCGACGTCGGCGGTCACCAGCTCGGCCCCGAAGCGGACGGCCTGCTCGCGCATCGCCATCATCAACTCGGGTCCGCCGATCCCCTTGGCAAACCCCGGGAAATTCTCGATATCGGTCGTGGTCATCAACTGCCCACCGGGTTGCCCCCCCATGGTCAGGCCTTCGAAGAGAAGCGGTGCAAGGTTGGCGCGCGCCGCGTAAATCGCCGCGGTCAGGCCCGCCGGGCCACTGCCGATGATAACCAGTTTTCGTGCCATGGGGTCATGCCTCCGTGATCAATACAAAGTAAAAAGCAACCGGACCCCAGTGTAGCGTCACCGGCCCGGCAAGACAACCCCGCGTGAACCTGCGATCGGGCACGCAAGACCTCACGGAAATGCAACACCTGGAGTCTCGGCCCTGGTATAATCCGGCGCAGCGTGAGGCCACCGTCAATGCAGCAAGAAACCACCGAGCCGATCAACCCGGCATTCGCCGGCGAACGCCGCCGCCTGTTCTGGTCGTTGTTATGGGACCAGCGGCGCCGGCTGGGTTGGGGCCTGGTGGCGCTGGCGATTTGCGACGCCATGGACGTGCTGCCGCCGCTGCTGATCAAGTGGGCCATCGACACGCTCGAGGCCGGCGGCGGGCTGCGCCTGGTGGCCGGCATAGCCGGTTTGATGATCGTCGCCGCGTTGATCCAGGCGGTTGCCCGCTACTTCTGGCGGCATTTTCTGCTGGGCTCCTCACACCATGTGGCCTATGACCTGCGCGCCCGCCTTTACGGTCACCTGCTCACGCTGAACCCCGCCTGGTATCACCGCCAGAAGACCGGCGATCTGATGAGCCGCGCCACCAACGACGTCGACGAGGTGCGCCAGATGTATGGCATCGGCCTGTTGCTGCTGCTCGATGCCACGCTGTACTGCATTTCGGTGCCGTTGATCCTCTTGTGGTTGTCGCCCGGGTTGTCACTCTATGTATTGCTCCCGCTGCCGTTCCTGCCGTTCTACGTCACTCGCCTGGGCAAGATCATCCACGACCGCTTTGCCGTCGTTCAGGCCGATTTGGCCGGGCTTTCCGACAAGGCCCAGGAAAACCTCGCCGGCATGCGGGTGGTCAAGGCGTGCGTGCGCGACACCAGCGAGATCTCGCTGTTCACACGGATCAGCGAAAAGTTCCGCCAGTCGAATCTGCGGCTGGCTTTCGTGCAGTCGGCGTTTCACCCATCGCTCGACCTGATGATGGGCGTCGCCGTGTTCCTGGTCATTTTGCTCGGCGGCAAGCGCGTGGTCGACGGCGAGATCTCG